>NZ_FRFC01000010.1 GCF_900143675.1 Candidatus Nitrosotalea sinensis | reverse complement strand
TAACAACGCATCAAAGACATTCCCACTAGGCAAGACAGTTGTATTGTGGACTGCAGTAGACGAAGCAGGAAACAAAGCAAATGCTACTCAAATAATTGATGTGAGAAACATCACTCCTCCAAAGCTTACAGTTCCATCCAACGTCACCTTTGAGGCAACATCACTCAAAGACAATACAGTACCAATAGGTAATGCTACAGCTACTGACATCCAACCAGTAACTATCACTAACAACGCATCAAAGACATTCCCACTAGGCAAGACTACCATATTGTGGGTAGCAACCGATGCATCTGGTAACA
>NZ_FRFC01000009.1 GCF_900143675.1 Candidatus Nitrosotalea sinensis | reverse complement strand
CCACAAAGACAATACAGTACCAATAGGTAATGCTACAGCTACTGACATCCAACCAGTAACTATCACTAACAACGCATCAAAGACATTCCCACTAGGCAAGACTACCATATTGTGGGTAGCAACCGATGCATCTGGTAACAAAGCAAATGCCACTCAAATAATTAATGTAGTTGACACCACTGCACCAAAGATTACTGCACCGCACAATATCATAGTTAATGCCACAAGTTCTACCGGAACTAGTGTGAATATTGGAAATGCAACTGCAAGTGATGGTGTACAGTTGGTTTCTATCACAAATGACGCCCCTTCACTATTTCAATTTGGAAATACTACAATAACTTGGACTGCAAAAGATGAAGCAGGAAACACAGCTACTGCAACCCAGATCGTACAAGTAGTTGACAAGTCACCACCCAAGTTAGTAATTCCACAGAATATAGTTACTGATGCAACTGCATTTGAGACTCCTCTTGTTGTAGGAACTGCAAATGGAACTGGCATAATTGATACATCGCCCAAGATAACGAACAATTCCACTGGATTGTTCCATATTGGAAAAACAACAGTACAATGGACTGCTACTGACAAGTTTGGAAACAGTCAGACATTAGATCAAACTGTTACAATTCTTGCATGTGGTAAACCATCTTCTGAATATAATTTGGTGATGGGTACAAATTCAAGTGACACTCTTACAGGCTCTGTAGTACCTAATCTAATAATCGGTCTTGGCGGAAATGACATAATCCACGAAGGTCCATCTGGAGACTGTGTAATTGCAGGTGATGGTAACAATATCATCTACGCAGGAAATGGAACAAATACCATCTATGCAGGAAATGGTGATAACATAATCAAAGGAGGAAGTGGAAATATGCAGGTCACTGTAGGTACTGGAAGCAACATAATCCAAGGTGGAAGTGGACAGAATACTTGTACTCTTGGAAGCCCGTCCAAAGATACAGTTGTAAATTGCCAGTCGAAACTCCACTAAATTTTTGACAAAATCTAGTAATTTTCATTAGCTTATAATACAATTATACTTAATTTCTATCTAAATGACAAGTTCCAAAAGCCTGTTCATGCGTGCTAAAAAAATCATTCCGTCAGGAATAAACAGCCCTGTTAGATATTATCCACCATATCCATTCTTTGTAAAAAAAGCAAAGGGAAGCATGATGTGGGATGTTGATGGAAACAAGTATCTAGATTTTTGTAATGCTTATGGAGCGTTACTCTTAGGCCATCTACACCAAGAAATAATTTCTGATGTGAAAAAACAAATAGAAAAAGGTACACTATATTGTGCACCCACTGAAATTGAAATAAAACTCTCTGAACTTGTATCGAAAAATCTTCCATCTATGGAAAAGACACGTCTTGTAAACACAGGAAGTGAAGCAACAATGACTGCAATACGTCTTGCAAGGGGATTCACAAAGAAAAAAAAGATAATAAAATTTGAAGGATGCTACCATGGAGCGCATGATTATGTGCTTGTAAAAGCAGGATCTGGTGCTGCGCATATTGGAATATCAGTATCTGAAGGAAGTATTGATGAAGTATCTCGAAATACACTTGTTGTACAATATAACAATATTAAAGAATTACAGGATGTTTTAGAAAAAGAAAAAGATGTAGCTGCGGTAATTGTAGAACCTGTTCTTGCTAACATGGGCCTTATCTTGCCAGAAAAAGACTTTCTACAAAATATCAGAAAACTCACTTCCGAAAATGATTCACTGCTAATCTTTGATGAAGTAGTTACAGGATTTAGAATGTCAACAGGAGGCGCACAAAAATACTTTGGAATAAAACCTGACATTACCACGCTTGGAAAGGCTCTAGGAAATGGTTTTCCAATTGCTGCCGTAGGCGGAAAAAGTCAGATACTTGATATGCTTTCTCCAGAGGGTAACGTGTATCAGGCAAGCACTTATGCTGGAAATCCGATATCTGTCTCTGCTGGAATATCATCTATTCAAACCATGAATACACTAAGATCAAAACTATATCCGAAACTAGAAAAGAATTGCAAAAAACTAGTTTCTGCAATAGGGGATTTAGCATCTGACATGAAAATCCCGCATCAGATAAATTCAATCTCATCAATGTTCCAGATATTTTTCACTGATAACCCCGTTGTTGATTATACTTCAGCAAAAAAATCAGACATGAAAACATTCAAGAAATTATTTGAAACATTATTGAAAAATGAAGTCTTTATTGCACCATCTCAATTTGAAACAGTATTTTTATCTTATGCCCACTCTGATGAAGATCTCAACAAAACAATCTCTGCATATGAAAAAGCTCTAAGGACAATAAAATCATGATGTATACAATCGGAACACGTGGGAGCCAACTCTCACTGACTCAAACAAGATGGGTTGTATCTGAAATTAAAAAAAAATTGCCCGATGCAGAATTTCAAATAATCACTATCAAGACACAGGGTGATACTGACGCACGTCCGCTTTTTACCATAAATCAAAAAGGAATATTTGAAAAAGAAATTGACAGGGCAGTTGCCGAAAAAAAAGTTGATTTTGCAGTACACAGTCTAAAAGACGTACCTGCAGAGCTTCCAGATGACTTGGTATTAGCATGCATTCCAAAAAGAGAGGAAGCAAATGATGTCTTTATAACAAATGATGCAAATACGCTTGAAACCATAAAAAAAGGAGCAATAATTGGAACAAGCAGTCTTAGGCGGGCGGTCCAAATCAGAAGAATCAGGCCTGATGTCACAGTAAAACCAATTCGTGGAAATATTGAAACAAGGATACAAAAGGTGAAAAATGGAGAATTTGACGGTGTGGTCTTGGCACAGGCCGGAATCTCTAGATTAAATCTAGATGTACAATTCCAAAGGTTGCCGATGGATACATTTCCTCCTTCACCTGGACAGGGTGCTCTTGGAATCGTATCGAGAAGAGATAATCTGCAACTAATAGAACTCTTGAAAAAGATCGAAGATCCTGAAACTAGGAATGCAATTGAGGCAGAAAGGGCTCTTTCCATGTTTGTGGACTCTGGATGCAGATTTCCAGTGGGTGCATTTGCTCACAAAGAAAATGATCGACTACGATTAAAAGTAATAGTATATTCTGTAGATGGGAGCAAGTCAATAATGGTGGAAAAAGACTCTGATGCAAGAAAAGCAAATGACCTTGGTAGAGAGGTTGCAGCAGAACTTAAAGAAAAAGGAATTGCTGATATTGCGATGAATTGGAGAGAAAAAGTAGAGGAGTGGAATGCTAAATGACTGGTAAAGTTTTCATTGTTGGAGCAGGTCCAGGTGACCCTAAACTCATTACACTAAAGGCAGTAGAGGCAATAAAATCTGCAGATGTCGTTCTCTATGATAGACTAGTAAGCAAGAAAATTGTTTCAATGATTCCAAAAAAAGCACAAAAAATGTATGTTGGAAGAGATGTTGGAGATGACTACAAACATCAAGATACCACAAATGATCTTATGGTACAATTTGCGCAAAAAAATAAAAATGTTGTACGACTCAAGGGAGGAGATCCATTCATCTTTGGAAGGGGCGGTGAAGAAGCAGAATTCTTACGCAAACACAAAGTAAAGTATGAGATAATTCCAGGAATCACATCTGGAATTGGCTCTGCCGAATATTCTGGAATCCCGTTGACTCATAGAGATTATGCTTCATCTGTAGTATTTGTGACTGGTCATGAGGATGCCAAGAAAACAAAAGGAGTCGTAGAGTGGAAAAAAATTGCAAAATCTGTTGACACCATTGTAATAATGATGGGATTGTCTAGAATTGATATTATCTCAAAAAAATTAATCAGTGGTGGACTAGACAAAAATACTCCGGTGGCTGTCATTCAAAATGGTACTACTGATGAACACAAAATGATCAAGGGTACTCTTGTAAATATTTCGAAAAAAATCAATGATGCAAAAATACGACCTCCATCTATAATTGTGGTAGGAAAAGTAGTACAACTTGCTGATAAAATAGGATGGAGATAATTGATTCAAGGCAAAGTAATAGCAATAACTAGATCCAAGGAAGATTCTACAGAATTTACAACTCTAATATCTAAAGCTAAAGCTAAAGCAATCTCGCTGCCTACTATCGAACTTGTAAGTAAAGGAAATGGTATGGTGGACGAGTTTTTAGATGCGATAAAAAAAGATGACCCTGACTATTCTGTATTTATGAGCTCAAAAGCTGTAACACTCTTGTTTGACACTGCAAAAAAAATTTCCAAATATGAAAAACTACGACTTGCTGTTACAAATACTACTGTAATAGCAGTAGGTCCAAAAACCAAAGCTGCTCTTGAATCCCAAGGTATACGAGTAGCACATATGCCTGAAAGATTTTCTTCAGTGGGAGTAGGTGAAGTTTTTACTTTTCTCAATGCTGATGGAAAAAAAGTAATTGTTCCAAGAAGTGGAGCATCTACTCCATTTCTTGCACAGCTCTTAGAAAAGATCGGTCTTCAAGTAAAAGAAATCTATCTCTATGATGTAAAATCATCTAGTGCTCTATCTTATTGGACTGAATTCAAAACTCTATTTTCACAAAACAAAGTTGATGGAATAATTTTCACCAGTGCCTCATCAGTAAGGGCATTTTTTGATATCATGTCATCCGATATGGATGAGAAGACGCTTCAAAGTCATCTTGGGAAGACAATTTCTCTTGCTATAGGACCTTTTACTGCAGATGAGCTTAAAAAATTTGGAGTAAAACCGTTGACTGCTGATGTCCACACGGTGCAAGGTGCTGTAGAGGCCATAAAAAGTTGCTTTTGTTAAAGTGCGCAATTTTAATAATAGTAAGATCCGCAAATGACATAGAGTAATGAATTCAATCCAGAAAGAGATACGTTCTAAAACCAAGTCTCTTTCCATAGTAATTCCGACTTACAATGAGTCAAAAAACATCGTAAAGATCCTTGATTCTTTGCGTGTTGCCCTTACACGAGATATGAACGCAGAAGTAATAGTAGTTGATGATAATTCTCCTGATGGTACTAGCAAAACTGTAGAAGAATATGCCAACTCAAAAAACCCTGAATATCCAATCCATATAGTACGCCGTGAAAATAAACGAGGTCTCAGCTCTGCTATTGTAACTGGCATAGAGCATGCAAAAGGTGATGCAGTTGTTGTAATGGATAGTGACATGTCACATCCTCCACAAACAATACCAAAAATGGTTGAAGAACTACAGAATCCTGATTGTGATATAGTTGTAGCCTCCAGATACGTTGAAGGAGGTTCTGTTTCAGGATGGCCGTTTAAACGAAAACTGATCAGTAAAGGTGCAACTAAAATCGCTCAACATGGGCTTGGCATAAAAATTAAAGATCCAATGTCAGGATTTTTTGCATTCAAAAAACACATTGTAAACAACATAAAGTTTGATGCAATAGGATACAAAGTACTTCTTGAAATCCTCGTAAAAGCAAAAGATGCCAAAGTAAAAGAGATCCCTTACAACTTTATCGATCGCACCACCGGAAAAAGCAAACTGGATCTAGCAGTAAGTGTGGCATATCTGCAATCTGTATGGAAGTTGTACAGGTATGGAAAATCTGTCAAGACAAATGAGAGACGTGCATCAGTTCACTTTCTCTCAAAGGCTGGACGCTTCTATACTGTGGGAGCCTCTGGACTTCTTGTAAACTATATTGTATCATTTCTATTTGGCGCTGTATTGTCAAATCTTTGGTATCTATATGCAACAATGATCGGAATTGTCTTCTCAATGAGTACCAATTTCATTTTGAATAAAGTCTGGACATTTGAAGATAGAACATTTGAGCCAAAAAAAACCCTTATCCAATATGGATTATTCTTAGGATTTAGTGGAATAGGAGCAGTATTCCAATTGTTGATGGTATATGGTCTTGTTGAGCTACGACATGTGAATTACTCGATAGCCTTGTTCTTGGCAGTTGCCGTAGCTTCTGTAGGAAACTTTTTGCTAAACAAGAAATGGACATTCCAGGAAAAAGTTTGGAGCTAAATCTTATTCTAAAAATTTAGAATATCTTTTCTTAGCTGAACCTAATTGATTTTTTAATTTTTTGACTGATTTAGCTTGGCCTACTCCGCTATACGAGTATGAAGAAGGGTGTAACTTTTTTATAACATAACGGGGTTATGTCAAACATGACTTCTGAAAATCTTAACATGGATTACAGTAAATATGATTTCAAAGACTCTACAGAAATGTATGTCTATACAAGCAAAAAGGGTCTTTCAAGAGAAGTTGTAGAAGAAATCAGTAAAATGAAAGGTGAACCACAATGGATGCTTGATTTTAGACTTCGTTCATATGATATCTTTATGAAAAAACCAATGCCAAATTGGGGAGGATCACTAGGGCAGATCGACTTTAACAATATCTACTATTATGCCAAAGCTTCTGAAAAAACCGAAAAGGATTGGGACAATGTACCATCTGAAGTTAAAGCTACATTTGACAAACTTGGAATTCCTGAGGCAGAAAAGAAATTCCTTGCAGGTGTAGGTGCCCAATACGAATCTGAAGTGGTATATCACAGCTTACGTGAAGATCTTGCAAAACAAGGCGTCTTGTTCTTGGATACTGATACTGCATTAAAAGAACAGCCTGAAATTTTCAAGAAATATTTTGGTAAAGTAATTCCTCCTGAGGATAACAAGTTTGCAGCACTAAATAGCGCAGTATGGAGTGGAGGTTCATTCATCTACGTTCCAAAAGGTGTCAAAGTAGACTTGCCACTCCAAGCTTACTTTAGAATAAACAAAGAAAATATTGGTCAATTTGAAAGAACACTGATAATTGCAGATGAAGGTGCAGAAGTACATTATATTGAAGGCTGTACTGCTCCTGTCTATTCTTCAGAGTCTTTACACTCTGCAGTTGTAGAACTGATTGCACTCAAAGGAGCCAAGCTGAGATACACTACCATACAAAATTGGAGCAATGATGTATACAATCTAGTTACAAAGAGAGCATATGCATACGAGGGTGCACGTGTAGAATGGATTGATGGAAACATTGGAAGTAAACTCACAATGAAATATCCTGGTATCTATCTTATGGGACCTCGTGCACATGGTGAAACACTCTCTATTGCTTTTGCAGGTAAAAACCAACATCAAGATACTGGAGCAAAAATGGTTCATCTTGCACCAAATACCACATCTAGAATCACATCAAAATCTGTTAGTAAAAGTGATGGTAGAACAACATACCGAGGCCTCTTACATGTTGCAAAAGGTGCAACAGATGTAAAAGCATCAGTCAGATGTGATGCATTATTACTTGACGATATTTCAAAAACTGACACGTATCCATACATGGAGATAAATCAAGAAGATGCCACAGTAACACATGAAGCTACTGTAGGAAAAATAGGTGATGAGCAGATCTTTTATTTGATGACACGAGGATTCACTGAAGAAGAGGCACTGACCTTGATTGTAAATGGATTCATCGAACCATTCACAAAAGAGCTCCCAATGGAATATGCAGTAGAGCTCAACAGATTGATTAAAATGGAAATGGACGGCTCAGTCGGTTAGTTCCGATTGTGTCAATTTGTGATGTAAAATGTTGCCTTTTGTACTCTCTAAACTTGGTCCTGGACACATAGAAGAAATTTCAGAAGCAAATAACGATCCTGAATGGTTACGAGAATATCGAAAAAATGCATTTGCTGTCTTTGAACAACTTCCTCAGGAGGTTTCACCACTCTACAACAAATACACTGATGCAAACAAAATGGATCCAGAGCAGATAACATTCAATCTAAGTTCTGATAGTACAATTCCTGACTTTGTAAAAGATAGGCTCGGAGAAATTGGAAATACTCCAAATATAGTTCAGGTCGGCACAAACATACATCAGATACACATCCCATCTGAGCTAAAAGACAAGGGCCTTGTAATTTGCTCAATTCAAGATGCTATCAAAAATCATGGTGATAAAATAAAAAAATCCTTTGATCAAACTGATTCCAAAAGAGACAAGTATATTGCATTAAACAATGCCTTTTTCAATTCTGGAATATTTGTCTACATTCCAAAGAATTTTGTTTTAGAACAAACAATACATATCGTATCTTCATTATCTCTTGACCAATCATCTACTATCTCAAGAAATATCATTGTAGCAGAAGAAAATAGCAAGGCCTCGATTGTTCAGGAAATTTATGCACCTCAATCACAGAAACAACAAGCATATCTTGAATTGCTTGATGCTTCTATCAGCCCTAATAGCCAATTTGATCTAGTTACACTACAAGCAATGGAAGAAACAGCAGTCAACTTTTCTTCAAGAGTCGCAAGAATAGAACGTGATGGAAGAATGAATTGGTATTTGGGATTGTTTGGTTCTTATCTCTCACGCTACAAAGTAGATAATTTCCTCAATGGTGAGGGTGCAACTGCACAGGATACTGAAGTGGTCTTTGGAAACAAAAACCAATCATATGATCTTTCCTCTAATCTGATTCATACTGCTCCTTCTACAATTGGACGAGTCCTGGAAAAATCTGTCCTCAAAGATACTTCAAAATCACTATTCAAGGGAATGATACGAATCGAAAAGAATGCACGCCACTCAGAATCATATCTGTCAGGACATTCTATATTGCTTGACAAGGGTGCAAAATCTGATTCAATACCGGGGCTTGAAATATTAACGAATGACGTCAAGGCAACACACTCTGCATCAGTTGCCCAGATGGATGAAGAACAAATATTCTATCTTGCTACTAGATGTCTTAACAAATCTGATGCCCAAAAAATAATTGTAGAGGGATTCTTGGAACCTCTCTCAAGAAAAATGTCATACCAAATTCGTGCATGGATAAGTTATCTAATAGACTCCAAATGGGCAGGACGAAATCTCACTATAAAAACAGATGAACAACTCAAAGCTATGCTTGAAGTAGAAGAGACAAGATATCGTGAAACTGACACATTTGAGAGCCATTACAAGTATAGGTGATAACTTGTCCAAGTGGGTAAATGTGTGTAAATTAAATCAACTAAAGAAAGGTGAGATGCTTGACTTTGATTATGAGAACAAGAAGATCCTTCTTGCAAATCTTGATGGTAAAATATACGCATCAGACAGAATCTGCACTCATGCAGATGCTGATCTATCTACTGGAATACTGACTGAAGAAGGAGTCACATGCCCCTTGCACTTGTCTACATTTAATCTAAAAACAGGTGTTCCAGAGAATCTTCCTGCTGAAATTCCGCTCAAAATCTACAATGTTAAAATAGAACAAAACGAGATTTACATCGAGGTAGATTAAATTGCAGACAAGTTTCATAAATATTGAAAATATTCGAAATGACTTTCCTATCCTAAAACGTAAAGTACACAAGGATAAACCTCTTGTATATTTTGATAATGCTGCTACTACTCAAAAACCAATCCAAGTAATAGAATCAATAAGCAACTATTACCTAAATTATAATTCTAATATCCACAGAGCAGTCCATGAGCTAGCAGAAGAAGCTACCTTGGCATATGAAACAACACGTGACAAGATTGCAAAATTCATTAATGCAAAAAATAGAGAAGAGATTGTCTTTGTTCGAGGAACTACAGAGGCAATAAACCTTGTAGCCTATGCATGGGCACGCCAGAATATCAATAAAGACGACATTATAGTGACTACCGAATACGAACATCATAGCAATATTGTTCCATGGCAACTTGTCACAAAAGAAAAGGGTGCAAAACTAGAGTATATTGGAGTAGACGATAATGGGGAATTGATACTTGATCATCTTGACAAATATCTTGCAACAGGCAAAGTAAAGCTTGTAACATTTAGTCAAATGTCTAATGTTTTGGGAACTATAACAAATTCTGAAGAGATTGTTAAACGATGCAAGAAATATGGTGCACGAGTATTAATTGATGGTGCTCAGTCTGTACCGCACATGAAGGTAGATTTACAGAAACTTGATTGTGACTTTTTTGCCTTTTCCGCACACAAGATGCTCGGACCCACTGGAGTTGGAGTGCTATGGGCAAGAAAAGAACTACTTCAAGAAATGGTACCATTCAATGGCGGAGGAGATATGATACGCGAGGTTCATAAATATGAAACTACTTGGAATGACTTGCCATACAAATTTGAGGCTGGTACACCAAATATAGCAGACGTAATTGGATTTTCAGCAGCACTTGATTATCTAGATAAAATAGGAATGGACAAGGTACGAGAGCATGAAATTGAACTTACAAAATATGCACTTGACAAACTTTCACAAATGAAAGGAATAATTTTGTACGGTCCTAAAGATGCAACAAAACGAGGTGGAGTTATTTCATTTAATCTCGGTGACATTCATCCTCATGATTTAGCTACCATCATTGATGAAGATGGTATTGCCATACGTTCTGGGCATCATTGCGCTCAAGTATTGATGGAAAGACTTGATGTTTCTGCAACATCTCGTGCAAGTTTTTATATATATAACACAAAAGAAGAAGTAGATGTTTTCATCAAGTCTCTTAACCGGGCAAAGGAGCTGTTCAAAATATGAGTAGTGCAGATATTTACCGAGAAATTATCCTGGATTATTACAGAAATCCAAGGAATTATGGAAAGATATCTGATCCTGATATTGCACAGAGAGATAGCAATCCTCTATGTGGTGATGAGCTTGAGATGCACCTTAACATAAAAGATGACAAGGTTGCAGACGTAAAATTCACCGGAAAAGGTTGTGCCATAAGCCAAGCAAGTGCATCCATGCTTACTGAATTAATCATGGGAAAAGACTTTGAGTATGTCAAGAAACTAACAAAGGAAGACATTCTGGACAATCTTGGTTTGCATGATCTTGGACCTGCTAGAATCAAGTGTGCATTATTGTCTCTCAAAGTGCTAAAATCAGGACTTTATTCGTATCTGGTTGACAAACTAAAAGATACTGCATCTGCAGACAAGATAAAAGAAGAAGCTTCAGGTCTATACTAAATTGTCCATTTCAAATACTGCAATACCACTAGAAATCAGAAGAGTAATCTTTGAAAAATTCAATGATACCAACACTCGTTTCACAAATGATGAAATCCTTGAAATACTAAAGGGCAATGGCCTTGATGGCTCCATTACAATTGATGATGTAGAACCATTTTTTAATCAACTACGTGATGATGGACTGATACGCCAGATTGCTCAGAACTTTACAACCAACTGGTACAAACTCTTCGATGTTGTTGAAAAAATAAAATGCAATTCTTGCAACAAAGAAGTATATCTTGGAAAACTAGAACCTAGAGTGTGTCCAAACTCCGAGTGCAAAGCTACTTTGTAGAACGATATCTAGCGGCTGCCTCTTCCAAAGCCTGAATCATTGGTAGTTTTACTCCTGTAAGATACAAAACCAATGCTCCTCCTGCGGTACTGATATGGTTTATCTTTTCTGCAAGACCGTATCTTTTTAGTGCAGCAGTAAGATGTCCACCACTTACAATTGTTGTTGCAAATGAATTTGCGACACCTTTTAGAAGTGACTCTGTTCCAAATTTGAAATTCTCATTTTCAAAAAATCCTGCAGGCCCACTCATGAAAACCGTTCCAGCACTCTGGATTGATTTTAGGTAATATTCTACTGATTTTGGACCTAAATCAAAAATTTGTTCACCCTTGGCAAGCTCTCTGACATCCATCTCTACTCTTTTTCCATTTCTCTCAATTGCAATATCAACTGGAACTGAAAATACATCAGGATATTCTCCAATCAATGCATGTGCTTTTGAGACAACCTCTTCCTCTCTTTTGATGCCTAGTGGGAATTTGATTCTCCCTTGAGCTCTCAAAAATACATTTGCAATAACGCCTGTGAGAAGAACCTGGTCTGCCCTGCCATTCTGGATTAATTCCTTTATTGCCTCTAATCTGTCGACAACTTTGGAGCCACCTAATACTACTACGTGTGGGCCCTTGGCCACTGTCATTATCTCATCCAATTTCCTTACCTCGCGTTCTACCAATTTTCCTGCGCATGATGGTAATACATGAGCAAAGCCAACTATTGATGGGTGGGACCTATGTGAGCTTGGAAATGAATCAAGCACACAAATATCAAACAATTTTGAAAGTCTTTGCACCATTATTGTCTTTGCTGCGTCATCTGCAGAAAACTCATAATTTTCCTCTGCGCATAGTCTGAGGTTATCTAAAAGTATGATATCGCCATCTTTCATATTTTTTATCTCTCTTTGTGCCTCTGCACCTATTACATCTTCAATGTACTTTATCTTACGTCCCAGTATCTGTTCTAGTACCTTAGCATGTTTTTCCATTCCTGTATAGTCCTTGTTGCCGACTCTTCCTTGATGTGATCCAATGACAACCTTTGCACCCTCCAAAGCCTTCAGGGAATCTGTAGATTCTCTTATTCTACTAGTCTCGATTATCTCCATGGTAGAAGGATCTATTGGGCAGTTCATGTCAACTCGCAAAAATACGGTTTTACCCTTTACGTCAAAATCACTAATAGTAAGTATTCTCAATGCCAGTTCTATCTTTAGATGTGGTTAAAATCTTTTAGCCGATCTTTTTCTTCCTACTGGCTCTTGAACATCCGGTTGCAGCTATGATTCATTCTGACAATAATCTGATCTCTCCCATGCCTACCTTATATTAAAAAACATTTTTTGAAAAATTTGTCCATTTATTTTCATTTATTGTTTATATTGTAACAGTATAGATCGCAAATAAAACATCTGTAAACAATTTTGTTTTTTCAGAACCTAAAAATGATTTTGCTTATTCCTCAAATTCTTGAATGTGTTTGATTGTACTATTGTATAAGAAACCGTGGATGTTAGGGGTGTGTCAGACTGGCGTGTGATCGTACAAAGAAAGACACGTCCACGGTTTCTATGTTGCTTTGTATGTATGTGCATAAAAAACAGAACATGATTTTCATATTAAGATAAACACATGTTCTCTACTTCTTGTATTGCAAACAATCCTAACTTGTAAAATAACATAGTTGTCAAACTCATGTGTATTCTCGTACATGAAAAGACTTCATACAATAATGTGAAAACTTGAAAACCATAGTATAGTTATAAAATCAACTAGTAATTTACATCAAGACACTGATTTTAATAATGGTATACATCGCATAGTGATACTGATGTTGATAGGAGGAATCTTCTTTGCAGAATTGGCTATTTGATATAAGAAGCAGAACATTTTTCCTATTCTTTGTCTGTTTTCTAGTTCTACTATATTTTGCATTATCAAAATCTATGCTATCCTATGATACAGGATTTGAGACTGCACTTTCCAAGGTTGTAGGGCATTATCCAGTAGATATCACAATGGACGTATTTACAGAACTTGGATGGGTATTGTATCCAATATTTGTAAGCATTATTTTGTTTATAATAAAAAAAACACGACGCCTTGGACTAGTCCTACTTCTTTCACTATTAGTGGGAAGCATGGCTGTAGCATATGTTAGATGTTACACCGGGTATGAAAAACCAGCACTAGAGTACCTTGGAGCTCATCTTCCAATAAAATCTGGAGCAGATGTTGGCGTGCCGTGTAACATCGAAGGAACTTTCCCTGCAGGAGCAACCATGAGAACTACAATGTTTGCATTTGTCGTAGGATATGCATTATCTAAAAGATTTCCTCGGGGATGCTATCTCTTGTGGCTATATCCTGCAGTTGTATCAATTAGTAGGCTATATCTTTTAGAAGAATATCCTATGACTGTCATTGCAGGAGTTGTAACTGGAATACTGATTGCAGATATAGTATCCAAGAAACTAAAACTTGAGCTTATTTTTGAACAATCAAAAACCTAACTCTGACATTACTTTTGAACTTATCAAGACCATTGCATAATGATCAGCATCATGGCTGTAGATCCAATATCTGACATCTCTTTCTTGTTTTGTTTTTCGTAATCCAAAATTAAGTTCATTCATGATGGTAAATCCTATCTTTTTTGCAATCTTTTGTTCTTTTGTCATTATTACCTTGAACGCTCCTTTTTGTGTTGTAAAGCCAAGTTTTACCATCTGGTCTGCTATTTCTACTGCTTTTCGTTCATCATCGATCTGAAATGATTGTATCACTGGAAGTTGTGATGGGTGAAAATCCATGATTTTTGTATCTATTTGCTACATAAAATCTTCTTGTTGGCCTTCTAAACACGTCAAAATTTTGGTAAAAAGATCAAAAATATGTTGAAAATTTTAACTCAGGTGTCAAATACTGATCATAACAAAAACTTAATCGATTACAAAGACTCATAATCGCATATGGCATCACTTGAGGCTCTTCTAAAATCACACAGCCTGAAAAAATCAGCTATATCAAAATCGCGAAAACAAGTTGAAACTAAACTAAGAGAAGCTATTTCCAAAAAACGTAGATCATCTTCTGGTCTTGTGGCCCTTGAAAAGAAAAAAGAAGATCTGACAAGAGAAAAAGATCATGTAATGCAACTCTTAAACCAGCACTTGTCACAAAAGGCAAGTATTGAGAGACTCAAAATTGCAGCAGAAGAAAGACTCAAGCAAGAAGAGAATGAAAAAGACCAAGTAACACAGCAAAGTCAGTATGGTTCCTCTGATGACAAGGGAACATTATCTGAAAGATTGCGATATATTGATGAAAAAATATCTGAATTACATTCTGAACTAAAAGAAAGAGATTCGGCATATTCTAGACTAGAAAAAGAGATTGAATCTGGAGAGAGACAAAAATCAAAGATTGAAGACCAGCTACGAAAACAAATACACGCAAAACCATCTCTTGTGGAACAACTAAAGGTATCAACAAAAGAAGAATCTCATCTGCGACCAAAATTTGAATCACTATTAAAACAAGAAGAACAGGCAGGAAAAGCACTCTCTGTAGTACAAAAGAAAGTTGCAGAAGCTGCATCTCAACGACGAAAGAAGATGGCAGTGATTGCTGCTGCAAAAAGAAAGAGGGCTGCTGCACTTGCTGCACGAAAGAGAAAAGCAAAGGCCAAGGCAAGAAAAGCAAAACGACCAAAGAAAAAGATGGCTGTAAAACGAAAACCAACAAAGACATCTAAAAGAAAAATATCAAAATCTAGAAGAAAACCATCTCGCTCTTCCAAGAAGAAATCAAAAAAATCTAGACGACGATAAACCATCTAAGCATAATTAATATTGAATTGATTTTTTCGTAACGATGTTGTCTCTTCCTCAACGTATAGTTGTTGAAATAACACAAATGCCTATCTTGAAAAATCCTTCTCTGATATGTGGATTTCCAGGCAGCGGTTTTGTGGGAAAACTTGCAATAGATCACATGATTGAGCAATTAAAAGCGGTATCTTTTGCAAACATGTTCTCTTCTTCATTTCCACCACAAGTGTTGATTCAACCAAATGGTACAACAGATCTAATGAAAAATACTTTTTATTATTACAAGGGGGAGACCAGTGACCTTGTCTTACTTGGTGGTGATGCACAGCCTGTCACACCTGAAAGTGAATATGAGATGGCAGAAGAAATTACAAAAATATGTGACAAGCTTGGAATCAAGACGATATACACGCTTGCTGCATACATCACAGGAACCTTTACAAAGTTGCCAAAAGTTTACGGTACAAGTACGCTTGAACAAATAGTCAAAGAATTTCACAATTATGGTGTATCAGTAATGAATAGTGGAAGTATCACTGGAATGAACGGTTTGATAATAGGTGTAGGTAAAAGAAAAGGAATTACAGGAATATGTCTTCTTGGAGAAACATCTGGCTATGTAGTTGATGCAAAAGCATCCAAAATAGTACTGGAGGCTCTTGTAAAGATGCTTGGTCTGCAACTAGATCTAACAGAAATCTCGAAAAAAGCACAAGATACGGAAAACCTTGTAAAAACAATAGAAGAACAAATGGGACATAGGACAACAGGGGAATCTTTACACATGCCACAACATGACAAAAAACTGGGGTATATCAGTTGAAAAAACGTGGACCTATAATTGCAATTGCAGGTGCAGTGATGATTGTCATTGCAGCATCTGTTGCATATTCTGTCATGCCCAAAATGTCTTCTGATACTCAAGGAGGAGACTTTTTTCCTTCGCCTGAAAGCTTGTTTGATAATATATCTGATAAGGTGGAAATTGCTGCCGGGAGTACGTATACTTTTTCACATACTACAAGTACTGCCAAAGTTACCCTGATGTGGGGTGTTCACATTGTGGATTATTCCCCTGATGATAGCGTAGTGGTGTCAATATCTAATATCTTTGGAGACAAGTTTGGTTCTTTTACAGAAAATGATCCTATTTTTATAAAATCATTTGAGGCACCAAAGGCAGATTCTTACAACTTTAGTGTGGAAAACAAGGGAAAAAATCCAATTACTGTAATCATGTTGTTTACAGAAAATCCTGAAAAATCAAAAGCATTGACTGATCCAAATTCACCATTTGTTAAAAATATAGTCCCTCTGGCAGAAGCAGGATTTCTATTAATTATTGGCATTGTTGTAATAATATCTGGAGCAATATTGAGTATAATTGATTGGAGAAAAGGGAAGAATCAGTCTAGCAGATATATCTAAAATTCTATTACTACTAGTTTTCCAAACTTTCCTACATTAAGTGAGTTCTCTCCTCTGAATGTAGAAATGTATCCATTCTCAATTCTTACTCTAGAGCCTTTCTTTACCATCTTTATTTGAGCATCCCATAGACTAAGCTTGATCTGTCCTGTTTCATCTTTCAGCATTGCATCTGCAACCTGGGCCTGTCCTCCTGTCTTGAGGTTGACAGTTCTTGGTTCGTTTATGCTTTCAATTACACCTTCTACTGGTTCAAGCTTGTTTTGTGGTCTGTTCAATTGATCTATGTTTGGCATTTGACAAAATTTTCTGTTCTCAAATAATAAGTGTTGTGATATATTTTTTCAAGTATTATTTGTACTAACTTGCATCTATTTTGAAATTATTTGATTCTTGAGCCACTGTGCTATCTGTCTTGTTGCAGTGTTGTGTGACATGTCAATTATGGGCAATAATACGTTGTTGTTGTTATTTTTGAGGTACTGTTTGTATTGCGGCATCTCGGTATATTCTATTGCAGCAAAGTGTATCTTGCCTTCTATCTGGTCTTTGATGATTTCAGGTGTTGGAGGAAATCCTTGAGGCTCATACAGTATTCCGTCTGCCCATCGTGCAGGGGGTGCCGCACTACCTAATGGCACATTATTGGTCTTGATGCTAAGAAAATCTTCTATGTTGTTAACCTTGACCAACTCATGAATTATGATTTCATTGATTGGTTGGTGCCTGATTGTTACCATTTGGTTCTAAAGAACTAAGTGAGACATTTAATGGATGCGCTTAGTATGATTGTAGTACAAGCATTATCATTACAGCTGTAAATGCAGTGAAAATAGAGCCAATTCCTATTGCTATCTTGGTATTCCTACTCATCAAATACGATCGCCAAATACGCTAATTTAAGATATTTCATAAATCTCATAGGTAAATAGTCATTGCCAAACTTGGTCAACTTGATCAGATTTTAAATAAGGTTCATTCAAACTCACTCTTTATGAGTGAGCAACCACGACAATTTTTCAATTTTGCTTTCTTTAAGGTAGATCCAAAATGGAGATGGATGGCAGATTTGGCAAAAGAGGAATCTGCAAAAGAAGTAGAAAACGTTCTTAAAAATTCCCAGATAAATTACAGGGTCTACTCTACCTTGGGATTGCGTGATGATGCTGAATTCTTGTTGTGGTTTGTATCCGATTCTGTTGAAAAAATCCAGGATTCAATATCGAAGTTGTATCTTACAGTTTTTGGAAAATATATCATTCCAACACATGTCTATCTATCCAGTACAAGACCGTCTATGTATGCCAGTAACCAAAAGCCACGAGGATGGATTGGAGGTGAAGAGCAGAAAAAATATGTTGTTGTATATCCGTTTATCAAAACACGAGAGTGGTATCTATTGCCTCTTGAAAAACGAAAAGAAATGATGGCTGAACACATTCAAGTTGGTCACAAATATCCTGATGTTCTTCTAAATACTACCTATTCATTTGGAATCCATGACGAGGACTTTATGTTAGCATTTGAAACTGACACATTGCATAAATTTCAAGACTTGATAATGGACTTGAGGGAAACCCAAGTTAGCAGATATGTTGCAGTGGATACACCCATGATTGTGTGTATCAAAAAGGATCTTGTCTCCATGATTAGGAGCCTTGGATGATGAAGGCACTAAAAGAGTGGGCCACTGTTGTGACTGCACTTGAGAATGGAGACCAGACAGTACTTCTCAGAAAAGGAGGGATATTGGAAACCTCATCCGGGTTTAAGGTAGAAGACAAAAAGTTTTTGCTATTTCCAACATACGAGCATCAGGATAACACATCTTTAAAATCCCAATTTTACAGATATTTTGCAGATGCACGGGAACAAAAACCACAAGAAGGATTCAACAGAATAACCTCTTATGCTGAAGTTGTTGCAGAACGTGATATCTCTTCTATGCAAAAGATAGAAGAACTGTCTGATTTTCACATCTGGAGTGATTCATACATGGTAGAAAGAATGAACTGGATGCCACAAAAACCAATGACTGCTATATTTCTAAAAACATACAAGATTTCTCCAATTGAGATTCCTCTGCTTCCGGAATATCATGGTTGCAAATCTTGGATAGAGTTAAATGTAAATGTGCAATCTGGATCAGCAGTTTTGAGTGAAGCAGAGCTTCAGGAAAAATTATCAAAGTTTAGGAGCATAACAAATTGAAATATAGAAAATTAGGAAAAAGTGGAATCAAAGTATCTGAAATAGGATTTGGCGCATGGACTTTGGGACTTGATTGGTGGGGTAAAAAAATTGAGGACGATGAAGCAAAAAGAATGCTCAAGCGAGCGTTTGATCTTGGAATAAACTATTTTGAGACTGGAGATATTTACGGACGAGGCAAGAGTGAGAAACTCATTGGTGAAGTCTTTTCAGGAATGAGAAACCAAGTTGTCTTGTCTACAAAATACGGTTATGATATTTATTCAAATGAGCAGATAGGCCACAAGGAACTCCCTCAAAAATTCACTGAAGAATTTACTGATTTTGCATTAAAAAAGAGCCTTGAAAGATTGCAGACGGATTATTTGGATGTATATGGGTTACATAACCCAAAAATCCATACAATTCGGGACAAGAAAATATTTGGATTTTTAGACAAAAAAATACAAGAAGGAATCATCAAGAGTTACCAAATTGCATTGGGTCCGGCAATTGGATGGACCCAGGAGGGCCTTGATTCAATGAAATTGACCAATGCTACGGCTGTACAAACTGTATACAACATACTTGAACAAAATCCAGGAAATACACTCATTGAAGAGGCAGAAAAGAACGATGTGGGAATACTAGTACGTGTTCCTGATGCTTCTGGCATACTGACAGGCAAAGTAAACGCCCAAACAAAAATTAGTGAAAAGGATCACCGTTCAGTGCGAAGTGGAGACTGGGTGCAAGAAGCACTACGAAAAGTAGATCAACTCATGCCTATTGCAAAACGAAATGGTCTTAACATTACTGAACTTGCAATCAAATTCATCTTGTCACAAAATGCAGTCTCCTCAGTTCTTCCAACTGTGGTAAGTGAAGAAGAAATTGAAATGTTCTGTGCCATGTCTGATGGAAAGTATCTTAGTGATTCTGACAAGAATGAAATTATTGGCCTCTTCAACCAGTGGCCGTCTTATGAGCTAAAAGCATCAGCACAAACTGCATAGAGGATTTTCTACAAGATTGACAATGACACAATTATATGCAAAGGAGGACTGTTAGAATAACATGATTCCAAGCCAAAAAAAGACATCTACGATGACATTTAGAATAGATGAAGATGTACTCAGTAAACTTCGCTTAGAATCTGAAAATCGAGATACAAGTCTTAACACTTTTGTAAACCACATATTCAAAAGATATGTCGAGTGGGACATGTTTGAGGCAAAGGTTGGCATGGTTCCAATTGCCAAACCAATCATTGTAGAACTCTTTGGAAAGTTGACAAAAGAAAATGTAATTGACATGGCAAACAGAATAGGGAAAAACGTAGTTCGAGACACTGCATTATTTATGAGAGGAGATTTTAATCTAAATTCCTTTATCTCCTGGTTTGAGGCACGAATGCGTGCATCCTCAATTGAGATAAATCATAACATCAAAAACAATGTACATACATTTATTGTAAAACATGATCTTGGAGAGAACTGGTCGCTGTATCACACAACTGTGTTGGGGCTTATTTTCCGTGAAGTTTTAGAAAAAAAGGTTGACTTCGAGTATAATTCAGGCATGATGTCATTCAAATTCGCCGAATGATTGCAAATGATTGCAACCGTTTGCAAATAAATACAGTCTAATCACTCTTGTTATATTTTGTGATATAATACTCTCATTATGCAAGTATTACAACAAGGAAGAATCCTTGAAAACAAGGATGCAAACAACATATTGAAGATTATATCCAACGAGCAAGCAATGCATGTACTACGCTCTACAATTGGCACACCAAAATCTGCCTGGGATATTAGCACCAATTCTGGAATTCCTCTTACTCAGGTCTATAGATGGGTGCGTAGGCTGCACAACTCGGGACTTGTTCGAGTCTCTGGTGATACAAACGCCTCTGGAAAAAAATTCTTCATGTATCAAAGCAAAGTCATATCTGTAAAAATGACATTGACTTCAGCAGCAGAAACTGTCATAGAATTGTCATAAAATTTTTTATTGTTTTTATGCTGTTATTAGATCTTCAATGCTAAACTTGTGCTCTACAAAATACTCTACTCGAGTCTTTTTAAATTCTCTAGAACTGAACAAAATTTTGTATTCGTTTACGTCTATTTGTTTTTGAATCTCTTTTGCCATGTTTTCAGCCTCCTCGATAGATTTGCAATGAACCATTGAAAACACATTGTATGGCCAATCTTGGTATACTGGTCTCTGGTAGCAGTGGCTTATCTGTGGGAACGCGCCTAACTTTGCACCCACCTGTTCAATTCTCTCATCTGGAACCTTCCATACTATCATGCCATTTGCAGTAAATCCTACTTCTCTATGTCTTAGTATTGCAGCAAATCTTCGCATCACTCCTATCTCTTCGTATTGTCGTGCCTTGTCAAGCAACTGCTCTTCAGTTATCCCAAGTTTTTGAGCCGATTTCAAAAATGGTCTTTCTATTATTTCCAAATCTTTCTGTAACTCTCGAATGTAGTCCTTTTCTTCCTCTGTTGCGACAAACTTTGTTTCAGTGATCTTTTTCTTTTCTTCTGATGGCTTGACATCTGATTTTTTCTCATCTACCATCTCTAGTTTTACACCGATCTTGAAGAGTTTGATGGTGGGAAGAAGACGTGTCTTTTTAATTCCAGATAACTTGGAAAATTTGTCAATCTCTGTTTTCAGATCAGAGCCGGGAGGAACTGCTAGAGTAAACCAAAGATTGTATTCGTGATTTCTTTCATAATTGTGACTTACACCTGGATGTTTGTTTACTTGATTTGCAACATAATCAAGCTTGTCAGGTTCTATTGCCATAGCAACAAGTGCACTCTTGTATCCGAGTTTTCGTGTATCAAATATGGCGCTTATCTGTCTGATTATTCCGTCCTTTCTCAATACCTCTAATCTCTGCATCAATTCTGCATCAGGTATTCCAAATTTTTTTGCCATTACAGAATATGGTCGTGGATCTAGAGGAAAAGTCCACTGGATCTCATTTAAAATCTCCTTGTCCAGCTTGTCCATGTTATTGAAGAAAGTCTGTATTACAATTAAAAACGTTGCCTAGTTTTTCATAGAATCTATAAATATCATTTCAAGTCAGCGATGATCCATTGATAGTAGACCTGAATCTTGGAGGTAACCTAGTAATTGTAGTAGGAGGGGGAAATGAGGGCCTAAAAAAAGTAAATACTCTTTTGACTCAAGATTGCAAGATTCTTCTTGTAAGCGATGCAACAAACAGACAGATTCAAAATTACGTAAAACAAAAAAAGATAGCATTCAAGAAAATGAGACTTGAAAATGCAAATTTTCTAAAAAAATACAAACCATTTATGGTGCTTGCAACAACTGACGACAAGGAACTCAACCGAAAAATTGTGCAACAGGCAAAAGCTATGCGATGTTATGCATATGCCGCAGATGATCCCGAAGTAAGTGATTTTGCATTTGGCTCTGTAATCAATATTGATGATACTGTTCAGATTGCTGTCTCTACTGGAGGGCGGAGCCCAGCAATGGCAAGAAAACTAAAACTACAAGCAGAACAGATATTCCGCAAAGTAATCAAAAAAGAGGATATCTACCACATCAAACTACAAGACTTTGCAAGACGGGCCGCCAAGACCAAGATCGCAACATTTCCCGAACGAAAAAAGTTCCTCTATAGCGTGATGAATGATAATCATATTAAACAATTAATACAAGTCGGAAACCTAAAAAAAGCACAGAAGCGGGTTATGGAAATACTTGGTGATATGAAATGACAAGTGATGTTGTAAACGCTAGAGTTACTTTTAGAAAGTCCCCGATTCATATGTTGGAGCGATTTACTTTTCCTGATCTGGATTCTGCTTATCAGTCATTTCTAAAACACTCTGGATTACAAGAATGTGTCATACTACAAACATGCAACAGGGTTGAGCTCTTTGGATGTGCAAGTAATACCGATCTTGAAAAAATAAAAAAAACATGGGCATCTGTTGCAGGGCTTGAAGAAAATACATTCAAGGAAAATTTAGAAATTAGCTGTGGAACTGATGCATATACTCATCTTCTAAAACTCACATCAGGTCTTGATTCTCTTGTAATTGGAGAAGAGCAAATACTAGGACAAGTAAAAGATTCAATCACAACAGCACGGGAGCTCAAGGCATCTGGAGATAATCTAAACACCTTGTTTGATAAGGCAATCAAGATTGGGACTCGTGTAAGAAATGCAACAGGCATCAGTAAGGGAAGTATTTCTGTTGGTTCCATGGCAGTAAATCTTGCAGAGCAAAATGTAGATGACTTGAAATCAAAGCGTATCTTGTTGATTGGAACTGGAGAAGCTGCAAGTCTTGTAGCAAAGTCTCTTAAAAAACGTGATATTGAATTTCTTGTAACTAGCAGAACGTTTGAACGCTCAAAGGCCTTTGCGGAAACTGCAGGTGGCAAGCCGCTACAATTTGAGCAAGCAATATCTGATTTCAAATCCATAGATGTATTGTTTGTAGCAACTGTCGCACCGTATTTTCTTGTCACACATGATAGAGTAAAAGAAGCAATGCAATCAAGAAAGGATGGCATGCTCATAATGGACTTGTCAAATCCACGAACTGTTGATGACAAGGTATCTACCATACCAAAAATTACTGTCATGAATATGGATCAGATTGCAGAGATGGTAGAAAAGAACATGAAAAACAGGATGGGTGTAGTATCAGCAGCAGAGAATATAATTAATGAGGAGATTCCAATAGTAGAGGCAGCAATGAAAAGACTTGAGGTTGAACCAATCGTAACTAATGTCTTTAAGGATATAGACCAAGTACGTGTCAAGGAACTCAAAAAAGCACTTCAGATGTTGGGAGAAAAAGATGAGCAAAAGATACGCATCATTGACCAGCTCACACAAGCAATAGTTGAGGATATAATGTCTATTCCAATGAATAACCTACGAAAGGCATCAGAACAAGGTGATTCTGAAATTCTAAAAACTGTTACAAAACTCTTTGACTACAAATCACGAGAGTAACAAATTATATTTGCTAAACAGGGTGTTTATGTATAATGTCTTTTCCTAATGTGAGACTGCGACGACTACGAAAGAGTGGTAAAATTAGAGAACTATTGGAAGAAGTACGTCTGTCTCCAAAGGACCTGATCTGCCCAATATTTGTACAAGAAGATTTGAAATCCAAAATTCAAGGAAGTTCAATGCCAGGCATGGAAAGACTTTCACTTGGTGATGTTGTATCTGAAGTAAACTCTATTGCAGATCTGAAAATTCCTGCTGTAATGGTATTTGGAATACCTTCACACAAAGATGAACATGGTACCTCTGCTTTCATTCAAAACGGAATTGTACAAAAAACAATAGCTGAGATACGAAAAAATCTAGGAAATGACATTGTGATAATGTCTGATGTTTGTTTGTGTCAGTATACCAGTTCTGGTCATTGTGGGCTGGTCAGAGGTGATAAGATAGATAATGATTCAAGTCTCGAAACTCTTGCAAAAGTTGCAGTCAGCCAAGCTCAAGCAGGTGTAGATGTAGTATCGCCATCTGCAATGATGGACGGACAAGTAAAGGCAATACGACAAGGTCTTGATGATGCGGGATTTACCGATGTTGCAATAATGTCACATTCCGCAAAACATCGTTCATCTCTATATTCTCCATTCAAAGACATGGCTCACTCTGCTCCACAGTTTGGAGATAGAAAGACCTACCAGTTACCATACACTAATCCAAAAGAAGCAATGCGCGAAGTTGAGACTGATATCCAAGAAGGTGTGGATATTGTAATGATAAAACCTGCACTTGCATACCTTGATCTTATTTCTATGACAAAATCAAAGTTTAATGTGCCAATTGCTGCATACAGTGTCTCAGGAGAATACGCTCTTGTCAAGGCAGCTGCCATGGCAGGTTATATTGATGAAAAAGAGGTAACACTAGAGATTCTAACTGCAATCAAGCGTGCTGGTGCTGACATGATAGTAACATATTTCTCAAAGGGTGCCGCAAAGACACTTGCAGAAAGATGAGAGAAGACCTAACTTTTGAGATAACTCGTGCGTATGATTTGTTACCACATGTAGTGGGTGCAAGCTGGGCGTCTATCTGGTTTAGAATAAACAAAATTAGAAGACCTACCAAAGAGCAATTTCGAGAAAAAGTAGTGGAATACTTTAACATGCTAGAACTTCTCACAAATGCGTTTCCTCAAGATGCCATGTTTAAAGAAATGACTGATTATACCAAATACAAGCATGCTGATGAAATACGAAAAATACTAACTGGAAATAATTCTGAGATTGAAAAAAGATACAAACGCTACATAGATTACGGCTAGATCTCTTTTTTCAATTGATCTAGAAATTTTTTCATCATGCTGATTCTTTTTCTTGCCTCTGCTCTGCCAGTATTGGTATTCATAGTTTTTTCAAGCAGTAAAAGTTTTTTGTAAAAATGATCAACTGTCCAACTCTTATCGTCTGGAAAACGTCTTTTGCAAAAAGGATCCTTGCTGTAATAAAATGGTCTGTTCTCTGCTCCTCCAACAGAAAATGTTCTTGCTATTCCTATTGCTCCAAGAGCATCAAGTCTGTCTGCATCTTGTAGTATTTTTCCTTCAATGGTAGAGGGCGTAACACCTCTTGAAAAGCTATGATCTCTTATTGCATCTGCTATTGCATCTATCTGGATTTGGGTGAATCTATAATTTTTCAGAATTTTTCTAGATGCTTTTGCACTCTCTATGGAAGATTTTTTTGATCTAGGATCAGATTTTGGATATGATATCACATCATGGAGCAAAACTGCAGCTGTTATCACTTTCATGTTTACATCTTCTTTTTTTGCAATCTTTTTTGCATTTTTAAGTACTCTCATTATGTGATTATAATCATGGGCCGGGTCATTCTCCTCTAGTTTTTTCCTGATTGCTTTTTCTAATTTCTTTAGACTCAACTTTTGCTCTTTTGCAAGAATTGATTTTATAAATCAGGTGGCACACTGATTTTCTATATCTTGCCTAGGTAAAAATTCTGTAAATGTCACCACAAAACACTAAAAATTCCAAACATTTTGATCCATGATCTTAGTTATGCAAAAAAATACCCTTAAGTGCAATATATTTATAAATTAAAATGGCGTAACTAATTCGTGAGCACAAAAGCGTGGAAATGCTATAGGTGTAACCTTACCTTTACTGATGAATCCCACGCTGCACTGCATGAAGATCTCTCAAGACATCATGTGCGACAGATCCAAATTGTAAAAGTGTAGAAACTAAAGTGATATCTATTAGGATATGTCTTGTGTAAATTATGTCATGGTCTAATTTATCAAAGATGAATTTTGAAGTATCTGAAGAACAAAAAAATTTTCTTAATAAAGTAGACCGAGTATGTAAATCAATTAGAGATTATGAAACCAGATGCTATCTTGATGAAAAAATAAACGACCGAGTGATTCCTGAATTTGGAGAGATTGGGATGCTTGGATGTCCAATCTCAAAAAAATATGGAGGATTAGGCTATGACATTTTGACTTATCTTTTTGCACTGGAAAGAATAGGAAGAGAAGGAAATTCTCTTCGAACATTTTTTTCTGCACATGTATCCATAGGACAAATGGTTATACAAAACTGGGGAAATGCAGAACAAAAACAAAAGTATCTTGTTAACACTACAAATGGCACTAATATCATGGGTTTTGCATTAACAGAACCTGATGCAGGAAGTGATCCGGGACGAATGTCAACAAAATTTGAAGAACGTGGAGATAATTACGTATTAAATGGGACAAAACACTGGGTTGGAAATGGCACTTTTGCAAAAGTGATAACCACCTATGCTAAAGGTCCTGATGGAAAGATATCTGCATTCATTGTTGACACTAATTCCAAGGGATTTAGCTCAGAAGAGATGAAAAATAAGATGGGTCTGCTCACTGTAAAAAATGCAGAGATTACTTTTGAGAATTGTCTTGTACCAAAAGAGAATTTGCTTGGAAAATTAGGTAGTGGTCTTAGTGTTGCATATAGTGCATTAATTGATGGAAGGCTCAGTGTGGCAGCAGGTGCTGTGGGTGTAATGAAAGATTGTCTTGACGAATCCATAAAATACTCGCAAAAAAGAGAACAACATGGTTCTGTACTTGCAAAAAAACAGCTCATACAGGAACATATTGCAACAATGATTGTAAACATCGAAAGTTCACGATGGTTGGTATATAGAGCTGGTATTGCTAGGCAGAGGCTACATGATTATGTGGAAAATCTCAAAGAAAATGATGCCAATTGGATGTCTTCTCTAAATAGACAAAATACTGAATATTCTGCATTGCGAAATAGGGCTGACAGGCTTGCCGCAATTGCTAAACTTCATGCCACTAATGCTGCATTTGACTGCGCGAACAGAGCAGTCCAGGTCTTTGGCTCGTATGGATATCAAAAGACAAGCAGGGTGGCAAGGCACTTTCTTGATTCTAGGGCAATTGTAATATATGAAGGGGCAAACGAGGTTCTAAAACTAAAGATAGCCTCGCTTGAAATGGGCGAAAAATACGATTCGTATTAGTTCCTCATCAAGACTTGATGCATGATGTCCAAACCCTGATGAATTTGCTCTTTTGTAATTATCAGTGGTGGTATGATTCTCATTGATTTTTGGCCTGCTCCTAATGTCAGCAATCCATGTTTGAACAGATCTGACAGCTTTTTATCACGATGATGTGCAGTATCAAACTCTACTCCTATCATAAGGCCTAGTCCTCTGACATCGACTATGCCTTTCTTTCCAATCATTTCACTCAAACCTTTTCTGAGCATGTTTCCCATCTTTGTTGCATTTTCAAGCAGTTTGTCACGTTTTATCACCTGTATGACTTTGGAACCTACTGCCATGTCTATTCTATTTCCTCCTCCCCATGTACTTGATAGAGCTGATCTTGTAGCGGGTTCATACTTTTTGTCAAAAGCAGTGGCACCTATCTGTAATGCTTTTGCACTAGTCATTATGTCTGGTCTTATGTTGTAATGCTCAAAAGCCCACCACTTGCCAGTATGACCAATCCCGGATTGTACTTCATCTAAAATCAAGGGAACACCATATCTTGTTGCAAATTTTCTCAAATTGGAAACAAACTTTTTACTTGCTACGTTGTATCCTCCTTCTCCCTGAATTATTTCTGTCATGATGAATGCAATTTTGTTTTCCTTTAGAAGATCTTCTATTGCATCTATCTCTGGATCGTCATCTCTTGTACAAAACTTGATTCTCTTTGACGGAAATTCTGGAAAATTATACTTGTGTACTGGTCTGCTTGCTGTAAAACTAAGTGCACCCAAGGTTCTCCCATGAAATGCTCCAATGCATGAAATTCCTGGAAGTGGACCTTTCTTTCTATATGCAATCTTGATTGCATTTTCTACTGCTTCTGCTCCGCTGTTTATGAAAAATGTTTTAAATCCTGATGGCAAAATTTTCGAAATATCTTCAGCAAGGTCTGCATGTTCCTGACAATAAAAATCCTGACCTGCTATCTTGTATGTCCCGTTTGATGAATATTGTGCAAGTGTCTCTATTATGTCTGGATGTGAATATCCTAGAGGACATGCCCCTATGTTTGATGTGAAATCTAGGTACTTGTTTCCATCAATATCTTCTATGATACAATTATGACCATGTGAAATAACCAAGGAGTACATGAATGTGGAATCATAGGCATGTTTTTTCATGGTATTAATGACACGCAGCGCCTTTGGGCCTGGTATTTTGTCCCTTTTTTCTCCCATTATATTCTGGTATGGCAAAATTTTCTAATAAACACTAGCATGGATTGTCATGGACGAAAATCACGAGGTTTTGATGAGCCAAACTGTAAACAAAGACAAGAAAGATGCAGAGGGTGGGATTTGAACCCACGAACCCCTAAGGGAAGGGATATCTTATGAAAGATCTTGAGTCCCTCTCGGTTGACCGGGCTTCGGTACCTCTGCAACCAGAGATCCCTATACTGAATATATAACTGAAACCGTGTTCTATTGTTCGCTGACTATCTTCTCTGACATGGCAGGCATGGTGTAGAAAAATTCATCTTCAAAACCAAAGTCCTGCTTTCCAGTCTTTCGTAGTGCTTCAAAATATCTCATACAGTTTGTGTAAAATTCATCTGATTTTGGTTGATTGTCTATTTGCATGATGGTATAATTGAAAAATCAGGTTTGTATATGTATGTAAGAAACTTTAGACACCATTATTGTCTTTTTTTTATTAAATTTTTGATTGGCCCAGTCTTTGGATGAATTCTATGTGATTTGACGCACTCATACCATGAACTATCTCTTTTATCTTGCCATCAACCCCTATTAGGTATGTTATTCTTTTTGTATATGCACCAAGAGCACCCCTTGCATCATACATGGAAGCCACTTTCTTGCCAGGGTCTGATAGTATTCTAAATGGTAGATCATGCTTGCTGCAAAAATCGACATGAGACTTTATGGAATCATGATTTATTCCAAATACCTCATATCTGTCTAATATTTTCTGATAATTTTCCTTTACGCCTTTTACTTCTGTAGTACAACCCGGAGTGTTGTCTTTTACGTAAAAAAATAAAATAATCTCTTTTTTTCCTATGTATGAATAAAGTCTAATTTTCTCTCCCGTATTTGCTTCTAACTCAAAATCCGGCGTATTGTCTCCTGGATTCATGACTGTTTACAATTATTTTAGAAAGTTTTATTCTCTTATGTATCTTGGATTCCAAGCCAAGCATAGCCTTTTTGTTCTAGTTCATCAGCAAGCTCCTTTGGACCTTCTTTTATCATCTTACCCTGTGCCATGACATGCACATAGTCAAGCTTGTCAAGGAACTTGAGTATTCTTGCATAGTGTGTAATTACAATCACTGTTGCATCTTTTCTTGATACTGCACTAATTGCCTTGGCAACTGCTTGTACTGCATCAATGTCAAGACCTGAATCTGGTTCATCAAGTATTGAAATTCTTGGCTGGAGTACTGCCATCTGTAAAACCTCTGATCTTTTTTTCTCTCCTCCTGAGAATCCTTCATTGAGATATCTAGAAAGGAAATCATGTTTTAGTCCTACTTCATCAAGATTCTTCTTTAGATAATTTTGAAACTCTCTTACTGTGAGAAAGACTTCTCTTTTTTCATCTGCAAGTGATTTGCTTAATGCATTGTATGCAGTTCTAAGAAAATGAGAATATCCTACACCTGAAACTTCGGTTGGATATTGAAATGCTAAGAACAGTCCTTTCTTTGATCTTTCATCTGTTGAAAGATCTAATATGCTCTGTCCGTCAAGCAAAATGTCACCTTTTGTTACTTCGTATTTGGGATGGCCTAAAATTGTATATGATAATGTACTCTTTCCAGAACCGTTTGGACCCATGATTGCATGAATCTCGCCTGGTCCTGTCTTGAGATTTACTCCCTTGAGTATTTCTTTGCCGTCTCGTTGTACGTGAAGGTCTTTTATCTCAAGTATAGCCATTGTGTATCATTGGATGCATTTGGGTATATAATCTAACAAAAAATTAGCTTCATCTAACTGAACATAACACATTCCAAATGTATGGAATCACATCTTGTAAACTAGTCAAAATTTTACATGTGTGAGTATATGCAATACAACTAGGACCACAAGTAAAACTGCAAGTATGAATTGACCATGTGCCAGCCTTCCGAATATTTTCAAATTTTTCCCAGAAGTGCATCTTAAAACAATTCCGCTTGCCATTGAAAATGTCATTACAATTGCAAGAGATAATGATATGTGATCTAGTCCGCGCACAAGCATAATTCCATGTATAATCCCTGCAAAAAATCCTATACTGTTAAGCATTATGTGTAGGTCTAGCACTGGTTTGTAAAAAGGAGCAAAGTTTGATACTGATCCAATACTTCCTACTATTGTTGGAATTTTTTTTGCTATTTTGAATATGACAAGAGAAAGATTTGCAATTATTCCAACCCAGATTGAAATCCATCCTAGATTTACTGCAACACTGTTGTTTCTTTCATTATCTGCATATGCAATACTTGGAATGCAAAATAATAAAATTGCAACAATGCCTATGCTTTTTTTAGAAAAAATATGCATAAACTACACCGTTGCTTTTGATGTAGTTCGTTTTCGTATCTTGTATACTTTCCATCCTGAATATGCAACAACACTTGCTATCGCAGCAATTGTGACAAATAACACCATCTCAGAACTTGCAGAACCTGAATGTCTATCAGATCCTCCGTGCTCTGCTTGTGTTTCAATCTCATTTGCACCTTCATTTGCCTCATTTTCAGTCTCTGCAAAAGCTAACAGTGGCGAACTGATTCCAAGTATGGTCAGTACAACTAGTCCGTAGGTAGAAACTCGCATTAAGGTGCTATTGTGTGGATTTGACATAAAATGAATACTGCCATTTTCGTTGATGAGAATGGTAACTAGATAGTTAAATGAGACTTGTCTGATGATATCTTATGGACCGACTTACATCTGGATTAATAGCCTTGATAACACTTCTTGCACTATCAAACAGTGGACTCTATTTCTTTGTGGCATATTCACAAATGCAAGAATCTGCTGATGGTCCAAGCCAGATTGAAACAATGTTATTTGCAACTGCGGCCATATCTTACCTTCCACTTGGAATCTGGATGATAAAAAACAGATTGCACAGCAGAGCACCATATGTCATAGCTAGTCTTCTATCTGTTGCATTGGTCGGACTGTATGTTATATCAAGAACTGTCTCTCTTCCAGTTGTAGGATTGCAGGAGGATATTGGCGTAATAGACTTGTCTGCTAAAGCGCTTCAAGGAGGAATAATTGCACTGTCTATAGTACTTGTGTTAAAATGGAACAAGGCCAAAATTCAACACTCACTCTGAAAATTTTTCCCACAATCTCTGAATTTTTTGATCCATAGTAAATCTTTCAATCTTGCAGGAAATTTCACCGTCTTTGAATTTTATCTCTATGCCAGATACTAGACTTTTGTAATAACTTTCATCTAATCCTTCCAAGGTCCTTATGACTTTGGTCTTTTTTACTAGTTTGATATTCTCTAAATTCTTTATCTTGCGATATGTTGTAGAGCTTGGTATGCCTAAATTCTCTGATATTTCCTGTGCGTTCATCTCATTTTTTGATAGTATGGAAAGTATCTTTCTGCTGTATTCGTCTCCCAAAATTGATAATATTTCATCATTGTCAGTCATTTCTCTAGCTTTTCTTTACTGCTAGTATAAGCACTGCAAATCCTGCTATCTCAAAACCTTCCTCGATTATTTTTTGTAGATTTTCATTTTGCAAGAAATTAAACGCATATTCTACAACTGTTTCTCCCAAAACCAATAATGTAAATCCTATAGCTAAAAGTATCATTGGTTTGTATTTTGTTCTTGTAAATGCCTTGGCAGAAAAAAATACCAACAAAAAGCCTACTACCAAATGTGCAACTAAAAGTATGTATTCTAATGTGGGAGATTCTGACATTTTCTATGATCTATTTCTTACTGTCTTATAGTCTTGATGCTAATCTTCGTCTAATTCCTTGTCTACCTTGTCCTTTAATGTCTTGTATCTTGTGAATTTCTTGTTCCAATGTGAGAAGAATCTGTATTCCTTTATTGCAACAAACAGCAAGATTGCTGCAAACACTAGAGATATGATTATGAATATTCTCAATCCTAGGAATATGGGTGCTGTATGAACTCTGTCTCCTCCTGGAGGTGACATTGGTAGTTCTCTTACTATTGTCCCATTTTGATCTACTATCTGAATGTGCATCCCTGGCATTCGGTGCATGTTTGCAAAATTGTCTCCACCTGGTTCTAGATGTCTGATGTTGTAATCTGGGTGTTCAAGCAAAACCCCTCCTAATATTAGAGCAACTGGTCCGAAAAATAAGGCACTTGCAATAAAAATTAGAAACAAACGACGTGAACTGTTTGTATGTGATAGTAATTCATCTAGAATTTTCAAAATGCTTTCAGATTCTTTCTTGTCATCCTTGTCAGTAGGTACATTATTTCCAGACGAGTCATTATGCGGATCTGACATTTACTAAAAACACTCCTTTTGCATTAAAAATGCTTCGCTAACTTTGTTCTTGGTCATGTTTTTCACTCCTTGGAAAAATATCTTCATAAGGCTCTAAAATCATTCTACAAAACTCACGTCCCTTTTGTGTAACGGCATATTTAATTATCTTCTTGTTTCCCCACGCCTGCTCTGTTCTATTTATGAAACCTTTTCTCTCTAGACTCTCAAGAATGTCTTTGTGTTTCATTAAATTCAAACCGCAATAACTAAGAAGTGATGTCTGATTAAGTTCCCCATGTTCAGTTAATTTCAGTATGATATCCTTTCGTATGTAAATTCTGTCTCTGTATTCATGTGACAAGGTTATTACTCTGGCAAGTAAATTGTGTATTAAGTTTTTTACTTGAAATCTGTCATGATAATATCTCATCATGAAAGTGATGCATCACTAACATTGTTCACTGACATGGTTTAGCAATTTTTTATTAATCTACTGCTGTATCTGTACATATGAATACCAAAGACATCTTTGTACACAAAAAGATGCTTGTCATGATTCTTGGTGTAGCAATTCTTGCTACTGTGGGAGTCTCTGCAGCATCTGCACAAGTACAGGGCACTCAAAACCAAAAACCGCAAATCCAAGGTTCTATCAACCTTGAACAAACAATAATGTCTAATGTCAAGGTGTCATTTTCTGCTGCATCTGACACTGCTGCATCTGCAGTTAGTGGCAAAGTGATAGGTGGAAGTTTGACTGTGATGCAGGGCTATGTTGTATATAGTTTCAAGGTAATTGACGACAAGAACATGGTTTACTCTGTGATTGTCGATCCATCAACTGGTTCTGTATTGTACCAGTCTCAAGGACACCAATTTGGAATGGGAGGATTTGGAATGGGTGGCGCAAGAGGCATGCACAAGCCAATGGGTTCACACTCATGGGGTTCTAACCCTCAATCTGGCAGTGCTCCATCTACAACACCTAGCGGATCTCAATCTTGATCCCATCTTTTTCTTTATTTTTTGATTTTACTGGATATTTCTTTAACGAACATTGTTACTGAACAAAGTTCGATAATTGTTTTATTTTAAATCAGAAACAAAAATCATATGGGTTCAACATTTCAAAATTTTGAAAATTATTTGTATTCTGTACCTGAACTCGAATCTGTTTGTGATGTTGTACTCAATTTGGATGACCAAATGAGATCTTCAGGAATAATAAGTGATAAGGGCAAAATACTTGCCTGGAAAGTAAAACAAGGGATTCAATCTGTCCTCAGCCAGGCAGATAGGGATATGCTACTTATGGAAACTGCTCTTGGAGTAAGAATGCGCAAGGAGCAGGATTCGCAACTGGGATCTGAAAATTTTACCCTTTCATACGGTTACAATGTGATATTCATGACTTTTCCGATGGTATGTGGTATACTATGTGTATCTGCAGAAAAACAGATTGATATAACAAAAATACCATTTCTGATACTCTCCATTGTTAAGAAATCAACTACATGGAAATGACTAGATGATGCTGATATGATGGAAATCAGGCTAGAACCTAGAGATGTTGCAAGATTGTCTTCTCTTGGCAACAATGAGTGTCGCAAGTGTACTGTGAAGCTATTGGAAGGAGATGTTGTAATACGAATTGGGGCAAGACCTCCAAAATATTACCACAAGGCATGTTTTAACATGTACTAGATACAATTTTGATACAAATTTGTAGTCCTATCACTAACATTGTTCCTTAACAAGGTTTGATAATCGTTTTATTCTAAAATTGGCAGAGAATTACATTGAATATGATTATACCAGTATCATGTTATAGCTCTTCTAAATTCAAAATGGATGAGTTCTAAAAGGGGATTGATTTTGAAAAGTATGACAAAAGACTTGGTAGTTGAAAAAAGATCTCAAAACGAAATTACTCATGATGATTCACTTGCATTGAAAGTAGAGAATCTGTCCAAAATATACAATTCTGCTGCAGGTAGGGTAGTTGCGTTAGATAATGTCAGCTTTTCCATTAAAAAGGGCGAGTTTGTATCTATTATAGGTCCTTCCGGAAGTGGAAAATCTACCATATTGAACATGGTTGGTGCACTTGACAGGCCTACAAGTGGTAAAATTCACATTGATGGTATTGATATTTTCTCTCTTAATGATTCAGATCTTGCAACTATGAGAAACAGACGCATTGGTTTTATTTTCCAGTCATTTAATTTGATAAATAGGACCACTGTACAAAAAAATGTCAAACTTCCTGGGATAATTGCAGGCATATCAAGTGATGAAGCAGATTCTCGAGCAATTAAAATTCTAGAAGCACTTGGTATTGCTGATAAAAGAAATCAAAAACCCGTAAATCTCAGCGGTGGACAGCAACAACGTGTTGCAATAGCACGTTCCTTGATAAATAATCCTTCTATAATTTTAGCTGATGAACCTACTGGCAACTTGGATACAAAAACAGGTGAGGATGTATTTGACATGTTAAAGATGCTTTCTCATAAATTCAAACGTACTATCATAATGGTAACACACAATCCAGAACTTGCAGAGTCTACAGACAGGTCAATTTTATTACGAGATGGGAGGATAGAAAAAGATGTCGTCAACTAAGAGTACTATTAAAAAATTATTTGGCCAAAGAATGACCACAAAGATTTCAGTTCCTATTCTGATTGCCATGTTATTGATCCCTACAATGCTTGCATCTTTTGATGCATATGGGCAAGTTGTCACCGTTGTACCGTCAGGAAATGGTCATCTGGCAATAACACAAACGCAAGATTGTTTTGCTCCATTAACTACCGTTCTTGATGCAACATATAGCGGACCTGTAGTTGTTGACTCGTACTGGGTAGATCAAGGAACTTCTACTGACACTGATATTACTAGTAACCCTGTCAAAAAAGAGATAGGGCCCGGAGAAGGACCATCTGTCTTTGCCGTAGTTTTCAATAACAGAGGATCAGTCTATCCTATAACATCTGTTACTGCTTTTCTTAATCTGCCATCTGGATTTGCACCTACTGGTGAGAGTGCAAACCCTCAATTGCTTCAAAAATACAACCAAGCATCACGTGTTACAACAAACAATGTTGCACTGGGTAACTATTATGGTCAAGTAGCACCTGGAGCATCATTTACGATGTATTTTAACATCAATGTACTACCTACCGCCAAAGTAGGAACATTTTCCACTACTGTTGTAGCTAATTATGTCCAAGTTGGAGTAGTTGGCCAGCAATGTACTTCTGCACTTTTGAATGTACCTTTTGTACTTCCTGGTAAAGTAGTACTTGATGCATCTCCTGTAACTTCTGACCTTGTACCTCAAAGTAAGGATCCAATCTCCATAGAAATCGATAACAAGGGTTCTGCAGATGCTACAGGAGTTGTAGCTACTATTGTCAATCTTGGCAACTCAAAGGGTAGTACCGGAAGCAATAGTGGAGGCTCTGTAGTACTCCAATCATCTACAACTCAGTTAGTAAATCTGGGGCCTAATACATTCAATTTAGGTACTATACCTGCAAAATCAAAAGCGGTCATAAGCACCACTGTATATCCTAGTACCGCCGCAAGCGGATCTACTCAAGAAGTGCAACTACAAATTAATTATCAAAATGCCTGGGGAAAGCTTTCTACTACTAATGTCAGCACTGGACTTGTTATAGCTCCAAATCCACCTCAATCTCTTAGCTTATCTTATTTAGGAAATACAACTACGCCTGTGATTACAGCTGCATTATTGGATGATCTGGACTTTGCAGTTGAAAATAATAGTACAAATCCAATGTCTAATATTGTTATATCTCTTGTACCGCAATCAACATCTGTGTCAATAGTAGGTCCATCTACTTGGACAATTCAGAATATGAGTTCAGGAGATAGACAAGTCCTAAATACTAAAGTATATGCTGCAAATACTCTTATCAATACTCCGACTTCTTTTACACTTACAGCAAATTATATCTCAAAGGGACAAGCTCAGACAAACTCTCTTACACTTGGAACATTTGTAGTTGGAGATATCAAACTACAAATCTATGACTTGTCTGTAACTTCATTGGGAGGTACATCTACTTTGGCTGGTAATTTGCTTAATCAGGGAAGTACTACCGGATTGTATACTACTATACAACTTGCTCCTTCGCAACTTATTGATGCCATGAGAACTGCAAGACTTGCAAATTCTACAAATGATCAACAATCTTTCCAATCTGCACAAGCAGATCAAGGATCTCCGGCAACTGGTTCTCAAGGTGGTCAAAACTTCCAAGGTGGACAAGGTAGCGGTGGTTCTGGAAATGGTGGTCAAGGCTTCCAAGGAAGAGGAGGACAGGGTGGTCAAGGCTTCCAAGGAAGAGGGGGAGGTCCTTCACAACAATTCATAGGAGACTTGTCACCAGATTCGCCTATTCCCTTTAGCATACCTATTCGAGGAATTAACTTACTAACCCCTGGAATGTATCAGGTAGCATTCAAAGTAACGTATGCTGATGATCTAAAGAATTTTCATAATGTTGTACTAAATGGCACTGTTGCTATCAGTAAAGTTCCTCAGACAGCAAATCAGAGAAACCAGCAAACATCCATCTTTGAACAAATTCCTTTGCCTGTTATGGGTGTAGCAGGAGCCGGAATAGCTGCAGCTGTTGTATTTCTTGTTAGGAGGAAAAAGTCAAGATCTAAAAAATTACAATTATTGACCAAAGGAGACACTGACATAGTCTCGATATTTGACGGTGTAAAAAAGAAAGACAATGAATCCTAAAGATCTATTTCTGTTATCTTTTGAGGCCCTAGTTGACAGAAAGGTTAGAACATTATTAACAATACTGATGGTTGTACTTGGCAGCAGTCTTGTTGTAGTATTAAATGGTCTTAGTGCGGGACAAGCTGCATTTTTGGAAAAACAATTCAATACACTTGCAGCAAATGTTCTCTTTGTTGGCAGTGGTCAACGAGGATTTAGAGATGCATCTGCAGGAAATGCCATTATAATAAATACTGTTATTGTAAATAAGATAAAATCACTACCTCTAGTATCTGATGTCATACCTGAATATACTGGTTCAGTATCTATTGATTCGCAAGGTAATACACAACGTGTATCTGTTACATCGATTGATCCTACAAAACTTATAGTAGAATTGCCAAATCTGGAATACGTTGATGGTTCTACTGTAAAAGCAAATGACCGGTCATCTGCGATAGTGGGGGATACTATAGTAAATCCTCCTGGTGCAGCTAATGCCTTTGTTTCATTGGGTCAAACAATTCGTGCAACTGCAACATATGCAGATTCTAGTGGCAAATCAGTCACAGTAACAAAGAATTTTGTAGTAACTGGGATTCTAAAACCATCTGGAAACACTATGATAGATCGTTCTGTAATAATTAATCTGGATGCTGGAAATGATTTGTTGCACAAGGTGAACAAATACGACCAATTAATAGTTGCAGCCGCAACCCCTGACGATGTTGATACTGTACAAAATGAGATTACAGGACAATTTGGCAAAACACTTGGTGCTACAACTCCAAAGGCCATAATTGCAGTAAGGCAGCAGGCTGCAAGTGGTAATGCTGCATTTATCTTGATGGTTGGAATCATAGCACTTGTAGTTGGTGCTGTGGGAATTGTGACCACTTTGTACAACTCGGTGACTGAAAGGATACGAGAAATTGGTACCATGAAGGCAATAGGAGCACAGAATAGTACTATCCTTGCACTGTTCATAGTAGAAGCAAGTCTTATTGGATTGTTTGGTGCATCGCTGGGAATGATTATTGGTATTGGCGGAGGTTATATCATGAGCATTGCAACCACTACAAGTCCAGCAGGTGGGGGCCCACCTGTTCATATTCCTCCGATCTTTGATCCTATTGATCTGATCAAAGTATGGTTGCTTTCTCTGACACTTAGCATTGTTGCTGGAATGTATCCTGCATGGAAAGCATCAAAGTTGTCACCGATGGTTGCATTAAGAAGAGAATAATATCTTTGAAATCTTTGGATGTAGCATCTATGTTGCACTAAAGTCTCTTGTCCAGTTTGAATATTCTACAATCATGTCTGTGCTTACACTGGGTCTTCTTTTCTTTATTGTCCTTCTAAAATCATCTATTGTAATATCGCGTAATTGGGAATGTGTAAGATCTCTGTCTCCTTTAGAATCTGCTGAAGTGAAATATTCATCTATTACTGATAACTGAACTGATTGACAAATATCTTTAATGTCGCTTGCACTGTATCCGTCTATCATCTTGGAAAGCTCTGATGCATTTACTGATGTGTCTTTTTTCAATTTGGATAAATAGGATACAAACAAGTTTTCCCTGGCTTTTTCAGAGGGCAATGGTATGTAGACTCGTTTTGAAAATCTTCTAAGAAATGCCCAATCAAGCTTCCAAGGCTTGTTGGTAGCTGCTATGACATATACCTGTAGGTTTTTACCTTTGTCATTTACTCCATCCATCTCCGTTAGAAATTGGTTTTTTACTCTTATCTCGCCACCGTTTTCATTTTGAGAATTGCCAAGAAGCGAGTCTACCTCGTCTATTAGTATGATTACTGGGATGCTTTCTTTTTTTGATGTATCTCGTGCCATGTGAAATAACTGTGACACATTTTTTTCTGCATCACCTAACCACTTGCTCATCATGGATGCTGCATCTACATTTATGAAATAGCCGTTTATCTCGCTTGCAGTAGCAGCTGCTAACATTGTTTTTCCGCATCCTGGGGGTCCATAAAGAAGAATTCCTCTAGGCCATCCAAGAGTGAAAAGCTCTGGTTTTCTAGCAGGATATACAATTGATTCTCGTAGTGCAACTTTTACGTCTTCTAATCCTATTACTTCCTTCCAGCTCACATTTGGTTTTTCTTTAATTATCATGTTTTCAAGATTGTTACCAAGTGTAGTTTGATTGGAATTTCTATGATCTTGATTTACTTGATTATTCTCATCATGTGATAAATCAAGATTTAATTCGTTTATTCTCTTCTTGTATTGTTCACAATGTTGTTCGTAAACGGCATTTAGTGTATTTTCTGGAAACAAATGAATTAGTTTTACAAGTGCATCAATGGCCTTTTGATAACTAGCAGCAGCTGCATTCTTGTCGCCCTGAGCATCTTGTCTTATAGCTTCTGCAGCAAATTTTCCTGCTACTTCTTCTAATGCTTGAGCTGCAGAACTCATCTGTTGTCACTATTATGTGAATGACTCACAAGGTATGGTATATTGTATAATCATGTGGTTCTACTAGTTAAATTAATTACAGTGTTGAATTGTTTTTTCATTTTGAGGTTTTCCGGTTCTTAAAATAAACATGGTTGCGAAAAGGCATCCAAGTCATACCGATTATAATACCCACTGATACAGTCAAAGGAACAGATTTGGAACCGCTTGAATTTTGTGATGTTTGTTTTCAGAGGGGAAAACCTAATCTCTGTGAAACATACAGGAACACATTTACAAAAACTGCTTCATTACAATTCTCTCAGAAAACAAGATTGGACAAGATTCTCAATAGGCTTGAGATAAGACCACGTTCTGTGGAGAAGAAATGGACTCTTGTGGTAGATTCTCAAAAACGTAATGAATTTCTTGATTCTCTGTGGGGGGCAAATATTACTGTCCATACCTTAGAAGATCATGTCAAGGTCATCACTAGATTATACAAACCTGAAATTAGAAAGTTAGGAGACCGTGAGGAAATTGAACTACCAAGCAAAGAGTCTTGGGAGGAGTTTGATCCGAAATCTAGAGATTGGATACCGCTTGAGGTTGCAACAAAGAAAGACAAATTCTATGCTACTGTAAATCTTGGAAATGTACTCAAATGTTCAAGTTTTGAAGGCACCACATATTTTCGAACATATCTTAATGGTGCAACTCCTATGCTTGCTTCTATGGAAAAACGTGCTGTATACAATATTGTTTCTACTCTTGCAGAGCCAATATCATCTATATGGAAATCTGATGCTGGAGAAAGCCGTGGATTTGTAGGATTTGATCAGCTGCCTAACATCCCAGATGAAATATTTAATGTCATTAGAAGATTAGCAACTATAGACAAGAGAATTCCTGATACTTTGATATTTGAAAATAATGACTATGAACTGGTCAAAACAGTTCTTAGTTGTATCAAAATAGATCTAGTCAAGTCTTCTGATATAATGACCACTGTGCTGGATAAAAAATCTGATGTTCCTGTATTGCTTGATGACATACAAAAAGAAAGACTAGATGTAATGCTTGATATTCTCAAAGAGATGGGCGGAAAAATTGATCTAGAAAAAGAAGGCCTGTCTATTTCTGGTACTCGTGGATTGATTAAGATCGTGTTTGTTGACAGTGATAAAAGTACACAGGATGGAAATCTTGTGAAAATCGCAATGTCTGCACTTGAAGATCCCCCTAGGTTTGCTGAAATTCTTTTCATGATAAAGAAACGATTGGGTCTTCTTGATCTGCCTCTTGAAAATATGCTGAGCCAACATTGGCCTATAATATCTGATAGTGATTTACAATATGTAATACAAACGGCAATTTCGTGGTGGTCGCATAATCCTGTATTGGCTTCAAAGATACTTGGTGATGGTAAAAAATTTTCCAAGGTCAAAGAATGGAATAATAAAATCAAGGAAGGAAAAATTCGTTCATCTCTTGATACTGTGACATTGGGAAAAATTATCAAACAAAAAGAATCAAACATGCTGAAATGATGGATTTGTTTTGAAAAATGTTATCTAATACATGAATTGCAAACCACTTGTCAATTCTATCTTCTTGTCTTGTCATCTAAAACCAATGTAATTGTTAATTGCGGGGAGGGTCTACAAATATCCAGAAAACCATAAGGAATCTCTGTAGACCGATCTACAGAGTGAATTTCTTTATCTAAATATTTACTATATTTTCTTCGATCATTACATGTAGAGCTTGATCACTATGTGATTTGATAAGCGATCAATGAAACCAAATAAAGTACATTTGAATTTATTTGAGTATTGTTTTGTAAATACTTCAACTAAATCTATTTGTGATATGGAAATATTGAACAAAAATTAATCTCATTTAATGACGAAAATTCTGACGACAACAATCGCAGCACTGATGATTGCATCACTTTTGCTAAGTAGCTCAAGTCTTGCACTTACATCATCTACCAGCACGCCCATAAAACATCTAGTGGTCATATTCCAAGAAAATGTATCATATGACCATTATTTTGCAACATATCCAAACGCAACTAATCTACCAGGTGAACCGCAATTCAAGGCATCTGAAAATACTCCGTCTACAAATGGACTGACTCAGGTGTTAGTTGCAAATAATCCTAACTCAAAAAAACCCTTCAGGTTAGATAGGACACAAGTAATAACTTGTGACGAAAATCATGACTATAAACCCGAGCAACAGGCATATGATAATGGACTTCTTGACAAGTTTGTAGAAACTGTGTCAAATATTGGTCCTGGTTGCAATCCTGACGGGAGTACTGTAATGGGATATTATGATGGAAACACTGTTACTGCGCTATGGAATTATGCACAAAATTTTGCAATGAGTGATAACTCTTACAGCTCTACATTTGGTCCGTCTACTCCTGGAATGTTGAACCTAATAGCAGGAGAAACACATGGCGCAAATCCTACAAACATTTCTGATTCTGTTGTGAATGGAACTGTGATAGGTGACCTAGATGGTGCGTATGATGATTGCTCAAGTGGTACCACGATAAACATGACTGGTACAAACATTGGCGATCTTCTAAATGCTAAAGGAGTTACTTGGGGATGGTTCCAAGGTGGTTTCAAACCAACTACACTTTGGGATGGAAATTCAACACATAAGGCAAAATGCAAGTCATCTCATCTAAATGTGAGTGGTGCTAATGTGACTGATTACAGTGCTCATCATGAACCATTTGAGTACTATGTATCTACAGCAAACCGACACCATCTTCCACCAACATCTGTTTCTATGATAGGAAAGACAGACCAGGCAAACCATCAATATGATATGTCTGACTTTTAGAACGCTGTAAACTCTGGCAATATGCCCGCAGTGAGTTTTCTAAAGGCTGCCAAGTATCAAGATGGGCATGCTGGTTACTCTGATCCTCTGGATGAACAACATTTTGTTGTTGATACTCTCAACAAACTCCAAAAATTGAAAGAGTGGAAAGATACTGCTGTCATCATTTTGTATGATGACTCTGATGGATGGTATGATCATGTTATGCCTCCTATATTGAACCAGTCAAACGATCCCTTACAAGATGTAAGTTGTGGAATTGCAAAGCCAGGTGATTATAAGGACAGATGTGGATATGGTCCAAGACAACCGCTCTTGGTCATCTCTCCATATGCAAAGGAGAATTATGTAGATCATACAGTCACAAATCAGGCATCAGTGTTGAAATTCATTGAGGATAATTGGAATCTTGGCCAATTATCAGATCCGCAATCATTTGACAAAAAGTCAGGCTCTCTTGACAATATGTTTGACTTTGAACATGGTGACGTGGACAAACTATTCTTAGATCCTATTACAGGTCTAAGAAAATAACCTCTCTCTTCTTTTTTTGTATTGTGATTTGGTATATGGTAATAGATTTGGTTATATTCTGACGCAGTAGGAATAGCTTTTATTACAAATGGAAAATTTTAATTTTTATACTATTTCTATTTTCTTATGTTTGTTTATCTTTTCAATGATAACTTCTTTGAGTTGAATTGTATTATTTTTAGATCTTGAAACCACCAATATTACATAGCTAAGAAATTCAAAGGAAAACATTGTAAATTTTTCTCTCTCAAGAATGTAACTTGTAATTTTTCCAAGCTCATCATCATGATCTTTGTTCATTGACGTCTGAAGAACACATTGCATGAAAAACATCTCTTTTTTCAATGGATTGTAGTATGTATCAATGGCCTCTCTAACTTTTGTTTCTATTACTCTTCCCTTGTTGTTTAAAACGGCGACCAAGTTTATACTATTGTCTATATTGATGATCTCATTACACAAATTATCAAATCCAAAATAGCTATCATATATCATGGACATGAATAGAAAACACAACGATGAATCAAAAAGATATACCGTATAGACTGTTGCTATTTATGATATCTCTATAGTTCTATGATTATATTCTGGTTCTATCACACAGACGCCACATCAATCAAGTTTTTATTTATGAAATTATATCCTTCATCAGGTGCATAATTTGGAGCCTGTTGTAGTGTTGGTAAAATACAAGATTAAAAAGAAAAAACTTGACAAAGCCAAGACTGCTATATCTGAATATGTTGATGCAGTGAAAAAGCATGAACCTAGAACAGCAGAATACAAGGTCTTTCAATATGAAGATGATTCTACCGTGTTTGTTCACATGATGTCATTTATGGACAAGGATGCCAAAAAAACACATGAAAAAAGTGAACACCTGAAAAAACTAAAAAAAATTCTAGTTCCAATCTCAAAAGGAAAAGCCGAATATACTAATATGGTAGAACTCAAACCTATAAAGTCCAACGAAAATATTGAAGCAACACATACTCCTGCTTCCCATGAGCCTGTAAAATAAAACATATTTTTGTATATAATGCTCATTGGAGTTTTTGTATCTATTTTTATTGGTGGCCCACTCTGTGAAGAAAACTATCTATTCTTTTTTGTAGGTCATTGTGTATTTCTTGTACAGTTCTATTTCCATTGATGGGTATAAGACCGTATTTTTTCTGCATCATATGAAATTCTTGTGAAATCTTTTTTTGATATATGAGAAATGATTCGTACATGTCCTCTGATAACCCCATATCTGCACCTGATTCATAATGATCTAATGTAGAATTTTTTTGAAATACTCTGTGGATTAAAACAGACGGTTCTACATCAAGATAAAATACGATATCTGGTTTTATGGCAAATCCATACAGATTGTGGCACCATGTTTTGTCTAATCCTCTTACAACATTTCTTGCTATGAGTGTGTAGATGTATCTGTCTGCAAGGACTATGTATCCTGCCTGTAAAGCTGGTATTATCTTGTATTCAAATTGATCTGCAAAGTCTGCAGCATAATACAATGCAAGAGTTTTTCTTCCTAAATTATAATCTCTTTTTGCCTCTAAAATACCTCTTCCTACTAATTCTGATCTCTTAAGACCAGTATTGAGTACTGCATGACCGTCTGCCTCAAGTCTTGTTGTAATTTCTTGAATCTGAGTACTGCGACCTGATGCGTCTGGTCCTTCAATTACTATGAGTCTTCCCTTTATCTCTATATCTTGTAGATTTTTTATTCCATGTCCGTAGAACTCTACTGTTCTTTTTCCAAGATCCTTGTATTTTGCTCTTGACATTTCTATATTCTCTTCCTAGGTTGGTGACCCTCTAAAAGCGGCATAATTTTTTTTCGTACAATATTTTGTTGTTCCTCTATGTTTAAAGTTCCATCTATTATTGTAAATCCCTCACTTTCTGCAAGTGAGTCGTATTGTTCTATTATTCTGCCCTGGAAAATTCTATAACTTTCATACTGGTCATTGCTCAAATTCATATCCATGCCAGCCTCGTAATACTTTAGCTTTGGTCTTCCTATCAAAATTCTATCAACTGCAATATCTACTGGCACTTTAAAGTAAAATGCAACATCTGGCTTTATTGCAAAATCATAAACTTTTTTGACCCATTCTGGATTACACCCTCTTACTATGTCTCTTGCAAAAGCTGTATACACATATCTGTCTGCTAAAACAAAATGACCAGCTCTTAGCAATGGGGAAATGTTTCTTTCATATCTGTCTGCAAAATCTGTTGCATGTAGCAAACTAAAAGTAGTTGGTGTAAGTAGACCCTTTTTCTTACCTTTTGAGGTAATTTCTTTTACCATTTCTGAGGAATTCCATTCTGATTTGAAAACACTTACTCCTTTGTATGCTAACCATTTTTCTAAAAGATGAATTTGAGTTGATTTTCCAGAACCATCTATACCCTCAACTATGATAAGCTTACCTCTAGTATCTGATTTCATGCTTTAATTCCTTCTGATGTAATGCTGATTTTAGGTTTTGCAGTGAGAATTCTTCCATGGATATGATTATGCAAATTAGTACAAGATATGATTGTACTCTATATAGTAATTGTAACTCTATGAAATATGGAAAATACTATAGCAGAATTTTAGATATATGTAGTTGAAAATATGATGGTGAAACACTATGATTTGTTTAACTCATAAATATCTCGAAAATCGGTTGACTTGTAAATGGACCTGTTAATATTGAGACATGGAGAAGCAGGACGCTCATCTCAATTGCCTGGGGATTCAAAGAGATCTCTTACATCTGAAGGAAGACAAGAAGTCACTGATTTATCAAATGGGCTAAATTCTTTGAAGATAAAACTAGATAGAGTTTTTACAAGTCCTCTTTTACGTGCAAAACAAACAGCCGATGTTGTAGCAAAATCTCTCAAATACCAAGGAGAGATAAAAGAACTTGATTGCTTAAAACCAGAAGGTAGTAGATTAGAACTTTACTTGATACTGTCAAAACTAAAACAAGATTCTACAATACTTGTTGTAGGTCATGAACCATATCTGAGTGAGATGATAAGCGAAGCAATATCTCAATCTGAGTGTAGAATCAATCTCAAAAAGGCTGGCTTGGCAAAGATCAAAGTAACCGCCACACTTCCTAAAATCAAGGGAGAATTGAGATGGTTACTTACTCCAAAACATTTAAAAAAATTTGCATAGATCTACATCTTCTATGTTTTTCATTTAGTAAAAAAATGTAAATCAGAACTAGATTAATAGTAACATGAATCTACTGAAGAAGGGGTTGTTCATCTGAAAATATCTGTAATAGATCTGGGATTCAACTCTGCCAAACTAGTAATTTACGATGTACAAGATGATGACTCGTTTGATGTTTATCAACAAGAAGGAATTAAGGTAAGACTTGGAGAGGGACTTGATGACAAGGGAAAATTGGCAAAAAAGCCCATGTCTAGGGCGATTGATACCCTGAAAGTCTTTAGAGATATTATCCAGCTAAACCCGATCAAGTCTGTACTACCAATTGCAACTAGTGCAGTCAGAGAAGCAAGCAACAAAAATGAATTCCTAACTCAGGTCTTAAAAGAAACTGGTTTTAATTTCAAAATTCTATCTGAAAGAGAAGAAGCACTTTATTCATATGTTGGTGCAATAAAGGCACTTCAAATTCCTGATGTATTGTTTTTTGATATTGGAGGGGGAAGTTTAGAGATTGTACACGCAGAACAATTCAAGATAAAAAAAGTGATCTCCTTGCCTCTTGGTTCTCTGAGATTAACACGTAAATTTGATGATAAAAAAGGTAAACTAACTAACAAGAATCTCGAAAGTCTGCAACGATATGTATTGAATTTGCTCCCAAGTAAAAGAGATCTTAATCTTAGTGATGATACAAAACTTGTAGGAGTAGGAGGCACATTACGTGCATTGGCAAGATATGAACAAAAGCTCTCGGGATACCCTCTTGATAAAACACACAATTACAAAATAGGGAGAAAATCCCTTGATTTTACAATTAACAGGCTTGCAAAGATGACATCTGGAGATATCTCAAAGATTTCAGTTATTGGTGCAAGCAGAGCTGAGACTATTGTGGCAGGTTCATACGTGATAAGAACACTAATGGAAAAATATGATCTCTCGAATTTGTATGTGAGCAATCACGGACTCAGAGAAGGAGCACTTTCAATATTTTTAGAAGATCCAAAGACGTATCATAATGGTAATCCAACTGCTGAACAAATAAGATCTACAATAGGGATAATAGAACCGCGTAAAGCAAATCCTGAAAAAGAAAACTTCCTTTACAGTCTGTCCTCGATAAAACTATTATCTAAACGAGAGAGGAAAATATTTGATTATGCAGAAAAAATATTATTGTCAAAACATTCGTTTAGCAATCCTCAAAGTATTTTCTATTTTGTTATGGATGAAGATCTACCTCTTGATCATGATGATCATCTAATATTGGGTTTGGCACTAGTACATACAAGACATCCTAAAACATCAGACTGGTTATTTACTAGATATAAAACAATCCTGTCTCAGCAGGACAAAATTTCAATAAAAAAAATCTCTATACTTGTTACATTGAGAAAAATTCTTGAAAGAACAAAATCCAAAGTGGAATTACGGCTGCACGGAACAAGAATAGTTGAACTCATAGTTAATCCCTCAAGATCCAATCACAACTTTTTACTAAAAGATGCCTTACGAAAATTTGAGAATGCATTTGACGTAAAAGTAATTTTATCAATACGCCCTTATCAGGGAAGCTCTCAGAATTCTATTCTAGAACTATAGCTTGAGGGAGATGTTTGATCTTTTCATTATTGTAACAAACATGCTGTATTTTTTGCTCCTTTCAAGAACCTCTGAATCTATGATGCTTGAATATCTGGAATCCTGCTTGATATTTTTTAAATAATCTATGATTATGTCACTGTCATGAATATCGCCTAATACCTCTTGAATATTTTTCAAATTTTTTAGAATGTCTACAATTATTTTTCTCTTTGGTGCAAGCTCTAGAGAATATCGTAATTTTTTAAAGTCTTTTCTCAGCATGTGAAGCTCATTGATCTTTTTTTCATCTCCTAGCACAATTATAATATTTTTCTGTATGTTTAATATCATTTCATCCAGAATTTTCTGGTATTTTTTTTTCAACTCTGATTTTTTTAAAAAAAAACTAGAGGTTTTTGGAATCCGGGAATTTGAAATTTCTAGCGCCAATTGTATGGCATCTTTTAATTGTCTACCTCTCAAATTCCTCAGAGATGATACTAGTTCAGTAGTTTCAGTATGATATTTTGCTTCCATGCGTGCACAAATTATATCGTAATCTCTAATTGAAGCATTACTTTTGAATAATGTTCTGATCTGTTTCAGATAATGTTTATTCTTTTTTTGTTTTCTTGTGTTTTTTGAAAGTATGCGATATGCTGATTCTAATCGTCTAATTGAAACTCGTATATCGTGTATGTTTTCATCACTGGGATTTTCTATGTATTTGTTTAATTCCTGTTGGAAATTATTTGAAATCTTTTCAAATTTTTTAAGAAATATTTTTTTGTTTAATTTCAAAGAGTCTTTCATTTACTGCTTGTATGACTTTGCTTCTTTAAAGTTCTACTGTAGCCTTTGTCTACTGTGTTAATATTTTTATCAGTGTCATTATGACAAATGACACTGCAGCACTTGCAGGTATTGTGATTATCCATGCCCATACAATTCTCTTACCGATTCCCCATCTTACTGCAGACATTCTTCTTACTGCTCCAACTCCCATTATGCTTCCAGAAATTGCATGCGTGGTACTTGCAGGAATTCCAAGCCATGCAAGCGTAGCAATTATGCTTGCAGCACTTGTTTCTGCTACAAATCCCTGGTATGGTCTTAATTGGGTAATTTTTACTCCCATTGTTTTCACTATTCGCCATCCTCCAAAAAAAGTACCAAGACTCATGGCCATTGCTGCCATTATGATAACATAATATGGAATGCTGAATTTTGTAATTACTCCTTGGGTTAATAATATGAGAGCAATGATGCCCATTGTCTTTTGTCCGTCATTTGCTCCATGGGTTAGGGAGAAATATGTGGATGAAATTAATTGTAGTCTACCAAATGCAGAGTTTACTACATGTGGTTTTGCTTTTGCAAAAACTGCCATTACTACAAGACCTGCTCCAAATGCAGCGCTAAAGCCTGCTATTGGCGAGACCAATATTCCTGTTACTACTTTTCCTATTCCGTCCCAAATTATCACATTTGTTCCTACTCCTGCTATGCCCGCTCCAATTATTCCTCCTACCAGCGCATGACTGCTTGATGTGGGAAGACCAAGTATCCATGTGAATATATCCCAAACAATTGCACCAACTAAAGCACCAATTATTATTTGAAGTGTAACAAAATCTGGATTTATGATCCCCTTTCCTATTGTTGTTGCAACTGCTACTCCGAAAATAAATGGACCTATAAAATTGGCTGCAGCAGCTAATGCTACTGCAGGTAATGGTCTGAGAATTCTTGTTCCTATTACAGTAGCAATAGAATTTGCTGCATCGTGGAATCCGTTGAGAAAATCAAAAACTAGTGCCACTAATATTGCTCCAATCGCTAGTTCAATCATGAAATCTACCTATGTGTATTTGAGAACGATGTCCTCTATAGAATCCGCCACATCAAGACATCTGTCTGACGCATGTTCTAGCGCTTCGTAGATGTCTTTCATTTTAATTAAATTGATTATATCGTTGGTTTCAAACAATTCTCCTACTGCCTTGCGGTAAATGACATCTGCTCGATGTTCTATTTCATTTACAGTGCGACAATGTTCAATTATTGACTTGTCAGCTTTTACCTTGTTTAATCTTGTAATCATGAGGTTTATCTCCTTTGTAGAATTATGGATTTCTTTTGCTATCTCAAGCATATATGGTGGAGATGATTTTATTTTGAAATTAATTATTCTACCAGAAATACCTTCAATGTAATCAATTATGTCATCTGTCTTTGATGCAATTCTGGAAATGTCTTCTCTGTCTAATGGTGTTATGAAAGTCTTGTTCAATTCCTCAAAAATGGAATGTGTTAGCTTATCTGCATCCTTTTCTATTTTCTCTATCCTGGAATGAACCTCATTTATTTTTTCAAAGTTTGTAAATAACTCTACTAACAATTTAGCAGATTCTTCTGCTTTTGATGCAAGATCGTTTAATATTGCAATAATCTCTTTATCATTTGATTTTATCCATGACATCCATTGTGCCATGTTGTTCGTCGTAAACTTCATAGATAAATGTCTGTTCTATATAGGAAATGCAATCTATATAGATGAAAGACTGATCTGTATAAATCAGGCTGTGTTGTTTTCTGAGATTACATCCTGTACCGTCTCATTGATTACTGCTTCTGCAATGTCACTTGAATATTCTGCTGTCCTGCGAATATCTTCTAAAACAAATTTGATTATGCTCGAATATTTTTTTGATTCTTCCAATGAATCAGTAAACTCTTTCTCCTTTTCTGCTATTTTACGTGCGTTTGATGCAACATTATCTGCAATAACATAATCTCTCTTGTTTAATGCCAGGATGGAATCTTCAAAGACCTTGAGTGATTCCTCGCTGAGGCGAGTTATTTTTTGTATCAACGCAGGCTCTAAAGTTGATTTTAAAAATCGTATTCTACTGGCAATTGATACCGCATGATCTGCAATTCTTTCAATTGATTTGACAACTATTCTATAGCTTATGCAATCCGATGGTTTCTTAAGCCCAATGTCTCTGAGAATCTTTTCATGTTCTACTGCAAGGGTCAGATTTCGTAGTATGTATAGACTAAACCTGTCTACTTCATCATCCAAGTGAGTTATTTCTTCTCCCATCTCTACATTCATCTCTTTTAGTGCATCAATTGCTTGTCTGTGCATTGTTGAGGTGAGAAGAAACATTCTCTTTAGTGCATCACTTATTGAGAGTTCTGGTAAACTAGTTAGAATTTGGATTGTAATAGATTCTGCAGTAGATTCTACTATCTCAGTTCCTATCATGTTTTTTCTTACCAGATCTCTTATTGCCTGCTTGTGTTCAATTTGTATTCTACCTCCTTTTGCGTAAACCTCGATGATCTGATAACCTGACAAATACATGGCAATTATTTTTCGTTGGATTGATTCTATTGAATCCTTTTGGCTTATGGATGTTCTTGATTTTGTAATCTTTGGTGTTGATGAACTCTGTGTAGGTAATATTGAAAGTGATTTGTTGACATTCTTGACTATTGATACAGGGTCTCCTGTTTTGAGTTTTAATTCGTCGACCCATTTTTTGGGAAGCGATAAAACATACGTAGATCCACCTACGAGTTGTAATTTTCTTACTTCTTTATCGTTTAGTATTTCTGACACTACATCTAATGTATTTCTTATAATTAAAGTACTTACCCATCAATTCTATGTATATCTATATAGTTATATGATTGACTATGAAATCTAAGAAATTATGGTCGATTATCTCATATCTAATCTTTAGACCAAGTATCTTACATGCTTGCAGTTACTATGAAGAAAGGATCTGTTCATACTGATAAGATTTTCAAATATGTGGCAATTGCAGCAGCAACCTACGTCCTTGCAATAATTGTCATGATTGTAATTAATTTGACTACTGGTTCTGTACAGGTGTGGCAACAGGAAGGAATATCCTTTCTCACTGGCTCTGACTGGAATTCTGTTGAAGGTAGGGAGTCATACGGAGCTGCACCGTATATCATGGGAACTCTGGTTAATGCAGGAATTGCAATGTTGATAGCAATACCATTGAGTTTTGGAATTGCAATGTTTCTTTCTGAGCTTTCTCCTAGATTGCTGCGCACTCCGCTTGCAATGATTATAGAACTTTTGGCTGCTGTCCCCAGTGTTGTATATGGTTTATGGGGGCTGCTTGTGTTTAGAACATATGTACGAGATTGGATCGAAGTTCCACTGCACAATATTTTTGGAGATAACAGCATAATATTTGCTGGAACTCCATTTGGACTGGATATTCTTACGGCAAGCATTGTTTTGGCTATAATGATTATTCCTACAATTGCATCTGTTTCAAAAGAGATCATGATGGCTGTTCCAAACAGTCAACGTGAAGCAGCCTATATGCTTGGTGCTACAAAATGGGAGGCTTTTAGAATTGCAGTCTTGCCTTATTCTAAATCTGGATTAATTGGTGCAACAATTCTGGGTCTTGGAAGAGCTGTAGGGGAAACAATGGCAGTAACAATGTTGATTGGTAATGCAACAGGAGCTGCCGCATTCCCGTCTTCTTTGTTTCAACCTGGTCAAACGCTAGCAAGTATAATGGCAAATGAATTTGCAGAAGCATCTCAAGGTGGACTTCATCTGGCAGCTCTGATTGGAATAGGTCTGATTCTTTTCATTATGGCATTTGTCATAAACATGGTAGCACATCTTCTTGTTGCCAAAGTAGTCAAATCTCATGAGGGGGCAGTATTGGCATGATAACTCCTGAACAGCGTGCAGAATTTAGAACTCATTTTCGTTACAATGTTAAAAGACGAATAATTCTTGATAAAATCATCAAAGGTGCAGTCTTTGCATGCGTTGTAGTTGCAATTGTCCCACTTGTTGCTATACTAGTCAATGTCTTTACAAATGGTTCATCTGCATTATCTTGGGAGTTTCTTACTCAGATACCAGGAGCTGTAGGTAGTGATGATCCTGGTGGAATAGGGCCTGCAATACAGGGTACTATTGTGTTAATTGGATTGTCTAGTCTTATTGGAGTACCTGTTGGTATAATGGGCGGAATATTTCTCTCTGAATATGGTAATAACAAGTATGGACGAATGATTAGGTTTTTCAACGATGTTCTTGCAGAATTTCCAACTATTGTTATTGGTGTCTTTACCTTTGTTCTGATTGTACTGACAGTAGGAAACTTTTCAGTCTGGGCTGGATCTTTTGCCTTGTCTATTGTGATGCTACCAATAATAATGAGAACAACTGAAGAATCATTAAAACTAGTTCCTGTTACTTATCGTGAAGCTGGATATGCATTAGGGATTCGAAGATATCGGGTGGTCTTTACCATAGTACTAAGCAGTGCAAAAAATGGGCTTGTAACAGGAATCTTGCTCTCTGTTGCAAGAATAGCTGGTGAAACAGCACCTCTTGTATTTACAATTCTTGGAAGCAGCCAATTTCTAGAGGGTTTGGATGGACCTGTTGATGCACTTCCTCTTAGAATTTGGAGATTATCTTCGCTTCCATATGATAGCGCAGTTACACAAGGATGGGGAGCTGCATTTGTTTTGATAATACTTGTCCTTTCCATAAATATTGGTGTACGTTATATGGTGTTAAGAAAAAAAGAAAAGACTAGAATAAAGTTCAGAAAGTTGGGAGCTATATCATGATGGAAACAATCACCAAAGTTCCAATAAGGGAAAACACCGGAGATGTAAAGTACAAACTGGTGGCAGAAAATATTGTTGCAAGCTATGATGGCATTACAGCCGTAAAGAATGTCTCTATGAAATTCCGGGACAAGGCTGTTACTGCGCTTATTGGGCCTTCAGGATGTGGAAAAACAACATTTCTTAGATGTCTTAACAGAATGCATGAGCTTACCAAAAATGCATCCTTGACAGGCAAAGTTTTGCTTGATGGAGAAGATCTCTACTCTAACAAAATTGATCCTATAATTAATAGGAGAAAAATAGGAATGGTATTTCAAAAACCAAATCCGTTTCCTACCATGTCAATATATGATAATGTTGCATGTGGCCTCAAACTCAATGGTGTTAAAGATAGAAAAATTCTCGATGAAGTAGTAGAAGGATGTCTCAAGATGGCATCTCTATGGGATGAAGTCAAAGGAGACTTGAAAAAACCAGGAATGAGCCTATCTGGAGGACAACAGCAGAGACTTTGCATTGCTAGGGCACTTGCCATTCAACCTGAGGTATTACTCATGGATGAACCCGCGTCTGCACTTGATCCTATTGCAACTCAAAAAATTGAAGAAATGATACAAGAATTAAAAAAAGAGTATACGATTATCATCGTTACTCATAATATGCAACAAGCTACACGAGTTTCTGATTATACTGGTTTTATGTATCTGGGTGATTTGGTTGAATTTGGAGAGACAAAACAGATCTTTGAAAATCCTAGAAATGAAATAACTGCTAAATATGTTCAGGGTCAGTTTGGATAAGATGACTCGCCTAATAGATCCTCATTTGGCAAATCTATCAGAGATGATGAAACAAATGTGCGATCTTTCTATTACTTGTACTAATTTGGCAATTGATTCGTACTTGGGAGGACAAAATGCAAGAAAAGAGGTACATGAACTCTCAAGTAAGATGATGGATCTTTATGACAAAGTAGGGGAACTTACATTTGATATGATTCTCCGCTATCAACCAGTTGCTAGTGATTTTAGATTGATACGCTCTTCACTTGAGATATCATATGGATTTACTAGATTAAGTCGATATGCATATGATATATCCATGGTTAGAGAAACTTTTGGAGATTTGTCTGACTGTAAAAATGAAGTAGTGTACACATTGTCTGGAGAAATAAAACAAATGGTACAACTTGCTGTAGAATGTTTTGCAAAACTTGATCTTGAAAAAGCAAAAGAATTGAGAACTGATGAAGATCTTGTTGATAAATACTATAACAAACACTTGCCAAAACTGATCACACTCAGTAACGTGAAATGTGCGTTAGCTGATGCACTTGTTTTAAGATACATGGAGCGAATGGCAGATCATGCTGCATTTGTAGGTGACTCTGTAAATTATATTGTTACTGGGGCAAGAGCATACCGATAAATTATTTTTGAAATAGTTTTTTGTTATTTGGAATCTATATAGATTTTGTACTTGTATGGAAACTATTATGGCCACGGGTAAATAAGATATTTTTTTCAATGACTATATGACAACCAAAGTCATTTTGGGATTAGCGTTCATGCTACTCCTAATAGTGCCAGCTGCATCATTGAATGCAAGTGCACAAACAAACAGCCAATCTTATACGCTCACTGGAGCAGGCTCAACTTTCGTGTTTCCATTGATGGATACATGGAGAGTCGAGTACAATAAGATACATCAGAACATCAACCTCAACTATCAATCAATTGGTAGCGGTGCAGGAATCAAACTTTTGCAACAAAAGAGTGTTGACTTTGCAGCATCCGATGCTCCATTGTCTGCCTCTGATGCAGCAAATGCACCTGGCGTATTGACCATCCCTGAATCAATAGGAGGAATAACTATTGCCTATAATATTCCGGGAGTAGATAAGGGTCTAAAATTGACAGGTCCTGTTATTGCCAAGATCTTTATGGGAAGCATTACGTCATGGAATGATCCTGAGATTGCTAACCTAAATCCTGGTGTAAATCTACCTGATCAAAAGATAGTTGTTGCACACAGATCTGATGGTTCTGGAACTACATACGCTTTCACGGATTACCTATCCAAAATCAGTCCTGACTGGAAAACCAAAGTAGGTCAAGGAAAAACAGTCCCATGGCCTATAGGTACTGGAGGTTCCGGAAATGCTGGTGTTGCCACCATCGTCAAAACAACCCAATATGCTGTAGGATACATAGAACTTGCATATGCATTTCAAAACAAGATGACATATGCCTTTGTTCAAAATGCTGATGGGACTTCCTTTGTAGAACCAACGATAGATTCAGTGTCTGCAGACGCTGCAGCAGCAAGTGGAAACTTGCCAGCAGCAGATGGTGACTGGAGCCAAGTATCTATTGTGAACCAGCCTGGGAACAACTCCTATCCTATATCTACATTGACATATGTTATGGTATACAAAGATCTAAGCACAGTCAATGGAGAGACACAGGACAAAGCCAATGAGGTGATAAATTTCCTCAACTATATCATACACGATGGGCAACAATATGCTTCTGGTTTGCTGTATGTTCCACTCCCTGATACAATCAAAAAGATTGACGAGGATGGACTTGCTAAAATCACATTCAATGGTGGAGCCGTACCGGAATTTGGCCCGATCTCAATTATAGTGCTTGCAATTGCAATCATGTCTATAATTGCAATCTCATACAGAACAGGATTGAGATTTAGTCCAAAATTCTAAACTCTTTCTTCTTTTTTTAAATAATAAAATTTAGTAATATTATTTTGTCTAATTTACGATCTATTCACAAAATAAAAATTCTATTGTAAATTACACTATTGTATTTCTATATGGTATCATATGATATCATAATGTACAGCTATTTACATGATCTATACCGATTATCTGTAAATAAACAAGTGTCTCATATTTGCTTGATGACAAAAAAGATCTTATTGGGATTAACATTAATGTTAGTCCTAATAGTACCGACAACTGCTCTTAGTGCACATGCAGACTCTACGCCTGCAGCACCTGGTGACAGTGACAAATACAAATTCAATGGAGCTGGATCAACTTTTGCGTATCCTATAATTGACAAATGGAGAGTTGAATACACAAAACAGTATCCTGGAATTTCGCTGAACTACCAAGCTATAGGAAGTGGAGCTGGAATCAAATTGTACACAACAAAGAAAGTAGACTTTGCAGGAACTGATGCACCACTACAAAGTAGTGATATTGCAAAAGCTCCCAAGGGAACACTACACATTCCAGAATCAATGGGTGCGATAGTTGTTGTATACAATCTCCAAGGAGTTCAACAAAATGGATTGAAACTGACTGGAGATGTAATAGCAAAAATCTTTTCCGGTGAAATTATTTACTGGCATGATAATGCTATTGTAAAACTTCAGACTGATCCAAACATTGCAAAAGCATTGAAGGCTGACAGGAATAAAATCATAACTGTTCATAGATCTGACGGTTCTGGTACAACCTTTGCCTTTACTAGCTATCTCTCACAAGTCAGTACCGATTGGAATGGAAAGATAGGAAAAGGAACATCTGTTCCATGGCCTACTGGTATGGGAGGATCTGGCAATGCTGGTGTTGCAGCAATAGTGAAGAAGGTTCCTGAGTCAATAGGTTATGTTGAATTGGCATACGCCAAGACCAATAAATTGGCATCTGGCATACCAATGACATATGCATATATTCAGAATCACGACAAGACTGCATTTCTTGATGCTACAGTGTCTACCACTGCCGCAGCAGCATCTGGTGTGATATCATCACTACCAACAGCAGACGGAATTTGGAGCAACGTTTCCATAAATGATGCACCAGGACCAAACGCATATCCAATTGCGACATTCACATACTTGTTGGTAAATCCAAACCTTGAGCAACTCAAAGGAATGGATGCACAAAAAGCACATGACTTTGTTCATATGCTGTATTGGTTTGTGACTGACGGACAAAAGTATGCTGAAAAACTCTTGTATGTTCCACTACCTAGTGCAGTACAAGAACTGGACAAAAAGGGCATCTCGGAAATTAAATACAACGGCCAGCAAATATGGTCATATCCGTAAAAGGATATCTCTTCTTTTTCTTTTTATTATGATGTACGGTATATAGTAAATATTGTTCTAACATGGATTATGAAATCTGAATAGTTCTATGAATGATACTGGATCTATTTGCATTTTGTTAAAAACTTTGATTTGATATTGTATTATGATGTATAATGCCGGATGAAAGTTGTAGATTCTGTGGAGGGGATCTTGTAAAATATCTCTGGTGTAGTCACTGTAGAAAGGCTATACAGAGAATATGTAAGACCTGCTTCAAGGAGACTTTTAGGCAGCACCATATGTCATGTCTTTCGTTGTCAAAGTTGAAATACTTGACAAAAATAGCCATGACAAACTAAAGTTATTTTTGTTATACATGATAAAAATAAGAAGAAAGGGGGGTTAGTTCTTTACTACTGATTGTCGTAATGTAACTTTGATCTTGTATGCTGTGAGAATTTCCTTGCATCTGTTTCTTATGGTGACCTCTGTTATCCCTGCTACACTTGAGACGTCTCTTTGGAGGATACTTTGTCCAAGAAGCGTTGATGCTATGTACAGGTATGCAGCAGCCAATCCATTTGGAGCCTTTCCGTCTGCAAGGCTATGATCAGATGTCTTTTCTGCAATTTCGGCAGCAAGTCTCTCTACACGGACTTCAAGTTTTGCCAGATTTGCTATTTTTGATATGTATTTCTCAAGAGTTACGGTAGGTGCTGTTTTGGAACCAAGTTCCATCACAAGTGTTCTGTAATATTTTGCTGTCAATTTGACATTGAGCTTGTCTTCTTTTGAACTTCCTGTTGCAGCACAAATCTCATCAAGGGATCGTACTACATCACATTGTTTGCATGCCATGTATATTGTTGCTGCTGACATGCATGCAACTGATTTACCCTTTGCGTCTGCCTGTCCTTGGAAGTTTCTGTATATCATTGATGCTGATTCAGTTACATTTCTAGGCAATGCTAGTGCATTGCACGTTTCTCCAATCTTTGCCAAAATATTTGCTAGTCTTCGCTCTTCTGGAGATGCAACCCTTATTCTGGTCTGCCATTTTCTCAGATTGTACATCTGATTTGCAACATCGTTTGATATGGTTCTTCCACTGAAGTCTTTTGTTCCCATGGCAATCTCTGTTCTTATTCCCAAGTCATGTTGTGCATAACTTGTCTGCCCGGATGCTCTTGTCAACTTCATTTTTTCTTCAGGATTTGTTGCTCTTGATTCAATTCCGTAATCTGGCATCTGTTCCATTGCGACCAATCCGCAGCCAGAACAAATCTTTTCGCCATTATGAAAGTCGTCAATCAAACTAGAACGACATTCTGGGCAATTTGTCTGTAATTCTACTATGGTCATCTTCTTCTATTTCCTTTGAATCTTTTTGGTCTCATCACAGGAGTTTCTTCAACGATGAAAACCTTCTTTCCTATCTGTTTTTTGATATTGTTGGTAAGCGGAACTGCTGAAGCATATGGTGCATCAATAGGACCTATCATTTCTGATACTTTGGCGACTTTGACACCAGAACTGTCCACTAGTATCTGGTTATCTCGTAGATGCTTTGTGAGTCTAATGATGACTCTACCGCTACTCGCTAGATGCAATACTTCGCCTACCTCCTGCAATTGAATCTTCAACAAAATACTGTTATCAATAGAGTTCTGTCAAAATTACTTTAGCTGCAAGCTATAAACGATATTTACTTTGATTGTTTGGCTCTTTTTGCAACCATTTTCTCAGATATTACCGAAATGATTTTTGTTTTAGGTTTGGACTTGGCCACTGCGATATACCCTGATCTTACATAGGGCCTTCTTGGAAATCTTGCTTGATCATTTGTCTCTGTAGGTTCTAGGCCTGCTGCCTTTGCTGCATCAATTAATTCGTTCAAAGAAGGATCAAAGATGCTTTTCTCGCGAGAAACTCTTCTTCCCATTTTTTTTGGTATGTTTTTGTTAAAATAATCAAGCCAGACTACGACATGTTCGTAATCTTTCATGGTATCACTTTATCAAAATAGCATTTACTACGCCATCTTGACCTGGTCTTGAGATTACTTTGCATTGGCCAGCTTCTGTCTCCAAGATTGCGCCTTTTGATATTACTCCACGTCTTTCATAGTCCTTGTTTGATGGATTTTTCAAGACTTTGAGAATCTTTAATTTTTTTACTTTAGAACCTGGAACTGTCAAGTTTACAATGTCTGTGGTTTTAAGGGATGTTTTTTTATTTCCTCCTCTTGTCTTTCGTGTGATTGTTACCTGCTCTCCTGGTACGGCTTCTACAGAATATCTGTCAATTTCGTACTTTCGTCTTGATCTGAGAGGGTATCTTCTACCACCTGTAATCTTACTTGTTGCAAGATTTTCCACAGACTTTTTCATGTTGATTCGATAAAGTATCTCTAATTTATACCATTTACAGTCTAGAAATGGTCTTGTCTTATCCTTGACTTGTTTGAGCCATGGGTTCAGGATCTGGCTGCGGTGGTTGTTCTGTAGCCTGGCTAGGGACTCTTACTTTTGTAAATAATTTCTGTTTGAGAAGATCCTTGTCTCCCTGAATACCAAAATATTTTTGGAACTTTTCGGTAGTGTTGTATATCTTTAATCTTCCAACATTTTGATGTTCGATATAGTCCAGTTGCTGTAGTAATTTCAGATGCATATACACTCCTGATCCTCTTACCTCTACCAGTCTCTTTGAGGAGATTGGTTGCATGTATGCGATATATGACAAAGTCTTTAGTGTAGCCGTTGGCAAAAGTGGTTTTGACGCATATTTTCTTATCACTGTGTTAAATTCTGGTTTTAACTGGAATACATACGAGCCATCAGGCAAGCTTGCTACTTCTATTGCCTTGAACACCGATTTGGTCTTTTTTACAAGATTTGTCATCAATGTCAATGTTTTGGTTCTTGATTCTGTTCCAGATGCCTTTATCAATTCCTCTATGGTCAAAGGCCTTCCTGCAGAGTACAAGGCAGCCTCCAATCTTGCTATGGCATCATCATCATCTATCTTGCCCATGTATGCACAAGTGTAGGTTGTAGTATACTTAAATGAAATTCCTACTTTGTATTGATCTGATTGTAAATTTCTATTTTATCAGAGATACTATGATGTCATCTTCTGTTTGCTCTAGATCTACTTTCATGTCTCTTGCCAGAAATAAAATAGCAAAAAAGCATCTTATGACATCTATTAATTCAAGCTCTGCTACTATGTTCTTAAACGAACCATATCCTGCAGCCTTTATCTTGTTTACTATCAATTCCTCATACTGACCTATTATCTTCTCAAGTGAAATGAAATAATCATCAAAATTTGGTGCCTGGACAGGCTCAAATTCTAACTGTCTTCTACTTGAGCGAGGATTTGCTATTGTGCCTATGAGATTTTCTAATACTGATAATAGTTCATCAAGTGTAACTGGGTATGTGGATTCGTGCCTATATGGCATGTTTATCACTTCAATGTCTACATCTTCTCTCTGTGTGAGAGGTTTCTTTTCCATGGCTGCCTTTTGTAAAGCGAAAATGCTCTCAACTTTCATTCTGTGTATCATGGCAGAAGATAGGGCTGCAATTCCTGCTACTCTGAGATCTTTCTTGTCTGTCTGACTGAGAATTTTGATAAGTATGTCTAAAATGCGTATTACGTCTATGCTCCATACGTCTTTCTTTGAAACATCTAGAGGACTAAATAATATGTTAACAGGAGGTTGGGAAATGCCTACATTTGGATCTTCTTTACTCACTCTATTGCTATTCTGTTTTTGTTTATAATACATGTATTATCTACTCTTTTCTTAGCTCAAGTCAAGAGTTTTCTCTTCTTACATAAGCAAAATATTATACTCGATCATGTACTACCTTAATCATGGAAAAAGATCTGGAGAAATTTGATCTCGCATGTACTTATATGAAAAATGACCAAAATACTACAGCACGTAACATGTTCATGGATCTTGCTCAAAAAGAGATGAAAAATAATAGCTATAAAGCTGGACTGTATCTTATTCTGGCTGCTGAATGCAAGTCAAGACAAGGAAAAGAAAAAAAGGATGAGCTATCACATGCTGCAGATTTTTATCTTAAACTTGCAAAAAAGGATGGTAAGAATTCAAACTATGCATATCAATGTGCTGCTAGATGTTTGCTCAGGATAGGACGATACGATGATGCAATGAAAGCATATGAGGAAGCAAAAAAACACACGTCGGAAATAGCTGATGAAAAAAGACCTATTGTTGTAGTGGATGACAGTCCTGCAATCTTGTTGAGGGTTGAGAATTTTCTCCAACAGCTGGGATGTAGCGAAATACAAACAGTGGGGGACGGAAAATCGGCAATATCTCTAGTTTCTAAACTCATAAAGTTAAAACAAAACCCGATTGTGTTGCTTGATATGGATCTTCCTGATGTAAAAGGTGATGTAGTAGCAAAGAAACTACTAGAATCAAAACCTGATATTTCGGTAATATTGATAACTGCTGATGAAAAATCAACACCGCGTGTCAGAAAGACTATTGGATTTGGCTCTGCTGCATTTGTCCAAAAACCATTTTCCATAAATGAACTGAAGAATGCATTAGATGCAGCAAGATTGTCTGAAATTATGTAAGAAGTAGTAAGGACATATTGAGTAGGTTTACATCTTTGATTTGAATTCCATTCATCTTGTAATCAATTATTTGATCTGAAAATTTTTCTACAATTCTTGCAGATGGATTTTTCTCAGTTCCTTCCATTCTCATAACTACTATCATATTCCAATCCCCATCAACAGTTGCAACAAAAAGATAATTTGGCAGTGTTTTGACGTAGTTTTTTATAGCTTCTACTATGTTGTCCATGGAGCGGGTTATCTTGAGCTTTAGAAATAGTGCTTCAAATTGATCATTGGATGATACGCCACTCAGTACTGCTTTGTATCCTTTGATGATGCCATTTTTTTCTAATCTCTCAATTCTTTTTCGAATAGTTCTATCTGATACATCTACGCCAGAATTTCTTAATTCTATTGCAATCTCTTTAGAAGGTGTTCTGGCATTTTTGTTTAAGATGTTTATTATTTTTTGATCAACTTCGTCTAACGTTGACCAATTCTTATCCTCTGACATGCCTTCTTGTATTTGAATACGAGACTTTTTGAAGTTTATGATGGTCCCACGCGCAGGATTTGAACCTGCGACAACCCGGTTTCTGTAAGCCTGATAGGCTGATGACAGTTAGCCGATGGCCAACCACTACAGCCGGAAGCTCTACCAGGCTGAGCTAGCGTGGGACTGTTTCTCACGCGGTTTTTTCGTATTAAATAACTATCGATGACTGGATTTTTTAAAAAAATTTGGATCTGAATACTAAATTTTTGATCTGATCAAACTACATATAAACAGGATAAACAAGTTTGGATACTGTGTCCGAGGATCTTGCCAAAGGAGGATATGTCTGCATTCCTTATGTGCAAAATACTGATTTTACATTGTTAAGGGATAATTTCAAAAAATCTGATTTTGTAGATGACATGTATTTTGTAACTGCGACATTTTCTGAGGATGGTAGAGCATATTTTCCATCACACTCAAACACGTATCTTCTTGCAAGGTTTAAAGATCGTTCACAAATAATGAGCCAAGTCGAAAAATGTAGTCATGAGACTCCTACTTTTGTGTTTACTACAAATGATGAATTATTTGAGAGATTTACAAACGATAATCTCAATCTGGTGTCAATTTATTATCTAGAATATGGCGATACAATATCTGATTTATCTGAACTTGGATTTATTATTGCAAAACGTAGTAGGGTTAGAAGGGCAGAGATGGGGGATCTTACGTTGTCAACTACACAAATTCAAAAATTCACTTTTCCATATGAAGGAAATTTGATAGTTCTTGAGGTTACGAGTGATAACAAACACCAAGCTGATCACAAATACTGTGAGAAGACAAGAAAAGAGATACAAAGAAAAGGAATTGGAATGAATACTCTTCTTAACTTGTCTGTGATAGAGCGCATCAAATAGGATCTTTCATCTCTACAATGTGATAATTTAGAATTCTAAATACAATAGAAAAGTTATATACTCATCTAAATTCTGTTTTGGTGATGAGCAAACCATCAGAACTTGGTGCATTAAAGATCGGCTCTTACATATTACTCCCAGTGGGAGGTCCAAATGAAGAACCGTGCAAAATTGTAGAATATGATACTAGCAAGCCAGGTAAACACGGAGCTGCCAAAGCAAGAATTGTCGGTGTTGGAATATTTGACAAGAAAAAATATTCGCATGTTTCACCAGTAAGTGCCCAAGTACAAGTTCCACTCATTGATAAAAGAGTAGGTTCTGTGATTTCAAAAACTCCTACTAGTGTACAAATCATGGATTCTGAATCATTTGAGGTGTTTGATGCACAACAAATTGAAGATGAAATTCAGGACAAAGTTGTACAGGGTGTAGATGTTGAATACTGGAAAGTAATGGATAGAACTATTATAGTAAGAATAAAGAGTTAAGCTTGGATGCTGATGATGACGAGAAAAGCCAACTGACGTCATGATGAGGATTATGAGTATTGAAGCATCCTTGGATTTTCATGGTAGAATTAGTTATACGTAACATGTTTGATAAATAAAATATGAAAGGACTCTGCCATGTATGCCTCTCTTCTAATGTGGAACTTACCCTTAAAGAACATCTGGCGTTGTGCGCTGATTGTTATAAACGCGTGACATCTTTGGAAAAAAATTAATTGATTGCGTATACTCTGTAAATGAATTGAAGGTAGCATCATTATTTTCAGGTGGAAAAGATAGCACTTATGCAGTTTACAAGGCTAAAAATCAAGGACATGATATTGCATGTCTTATTTCTATATCTCCTGTATCTGAGGAAAGTCATCTACTGCATTACCCCAATATTGACTTGACATCACTACAAGCAAAGACCATGAATATACCGCAACTGTTATCTCATGCATCTGATGTTGAATCTGAAAAAAGTCAACTTCACAGTCTTCTTGAAAAAGCAATTAAAGATTTTGGTATAGAAGGTGTAGTGCATGGGGGATTGTTCAGTGATTATCAGAGAAAACATTTTGAAAAATTGGGAAATGATCTATCTTTGGAAGTGATATCTCCCTTGTGGCATGTTGATCAAAAAAATTATCTAAAAGAATTATTGGCACACAATTTCAAATTTATTATAGTCAGTGTATCTTCTGCTGGGCTTGATGACTCTTGGTTAGGGAAAGAAATAACTTGTAACGATATATCTACACTTGAAAAACTGTCTTCAAAATATGGTTTTAATCTAACATTTGAAGGTGGGGAGGCAGAAACTTTTGTAATAGACTGTCCGCTATTCAAATCTCCGATCAAAATACTAAGGGCAAACAAGACATGGGATGGCTACAGAGGAAGATTTGAAATAACCGAGGCCGTTTTAGAAAACATATGTTAGATGGATTAAAGACTGGGCTACGAGCCGCATTAAAGAAAATAGTAAACTCATCTGCGGTTGATGAATCTCTAATTAAGGAACTTTCTAAGGATATTCAACGCGCATTATTACAATCTGATGTGAATGTGAAACTCGTCTTTCAAATTACGAAAAATCTTGAAGAACGCTCTCTTAAGGAAACACCGCCGCCGGGGCTATCCAGAAAGGATCACATTGTGAAAATCTTGTATGATGAACTTGCAAAATTATTGGGTACTGAAGAGCAGTATGTGTTTCAACCTGGAAAAGTAAACAAGGTACTTATGCTTGGTATTCAGGGTAGTGGAAAAACTACTGTAACTTCAAAGCTTGCCAAGTTGCTCACTAGACAAGGATATAGGGTTGCAGTAATTGGAGCTGATACCTATAGGCCGGGTGCTCTTACACAACTAAAAACAATGTGTGAGAAAACAAATGTTGAAGTGTACGGAGAGGAAGGGAACAAGGATTCTCCTGAAATTGTAAAAAATGGATTGAAACACTTTGAGGGACAATCTTTTGATATTATACTAATTGATACCGCTGGAAGACACAAGGAAGAAAAGGACCTTCTTGATGAAATGACAAGAATAGGAAAAGTTGCAGATCCGGATCTTGCGTTGTTGATAATAGATGGAACGATAGGTCAACAATGTTACAATCAGGCAGAGGCATTTCACAAGACTGTTCCTGTGGGAGGAATAATAATTACAAAATTGGACAGCAGTGCGAAAGGTGGAGGTGCACTTGCTGCAGCAGCCGCAACAGGAGCTCAAATAATGTACATTGGAACAGGCGAAAGGATAGATGATCTTGAAAAATTCTCTCCTACAAGATTTGTTGGAAGGATGCTAGGGATGGGAGATATTCAAGCACTTCTTGACATGGCAAAAAGATTGGAGACAGAAGGAAATGAAGACAGGCTCAAGAGGATATCTCATGGAAAAATGAATATGGAAGATTTCTATTTCCAAATTGAAGAAGCAACAAAAGCGGGAGGATTACGCAATATTTTAGAAAATATGCCCGGATTCTCTGGAATGGTAAAAGAAGATCAGGTGGAGCAGCAAGAACAACGGATGGAGAAATGGAGGTACATAATACAATCTATGACAAAAGATGAAAAATCTGATCCTGATTTGATAAATGCGTCTAGGGTAAAAAGAATTGCACGAGGTTCTGGATGGCCAGAACATGAGGTAAAAGAATTACTCAAAGCATATAAAAATTCAAAAACCATGATGAAAGCATCTAAGGGAAGACAAATGCAGGGTATGCTTCGCAAAATGGGGCTTGGATAATTACATCCCTTAGGGCGTTGTATCTAAATATCTTGTATTGTATATGATAAAACATCTTGAATACTTATCAGTGCTATCAAGTACTTGGTCTCCAAGAAGGAGCATCAATCAAGGATGTAAAGGCATCGTATAGAAGGCTGGCGTTAAAATTTCATCCTGATAAGAATTCATCAGATCAAGAAAGTACGCAGTTTAAACTAGTTACTGAGGCATACCAAATACTTCGTGCTGAATATAAAAAAGCAATATCGACCACAACTGAAAAACACAATCATTCGAAAAAAACTGGTTTTTCAGAACCTAATTTCTGGGGGGCTAAACAATCTGACAGATCATCAAGCGAAGATTGGACTAGGTATACAAAGTACGCAGAAAATGAATATCAAGATTTTTGGAAACAATATGAACGGACTTTTTGGGAATATTATGAAAAGATTCGGTCTGGAACTAGAGTAGAAAATGAACCCATACGTGTTGAAAAAGACATTGATATCTCTGTAAAAGTTGATCCAGGAAAGTGTATAGCTTGCTGTAGTTGTGAAACTATAGCTCCATCTGTGTTTAGAGTGGAAAAAAATGTCAAGGTCAATCCTAAATCAAAAGTGATTGATGAGCAAGGGGCCCATTCTGAAACAATACTTGATGCTGCTCAGACATGTCCTACAAAAGCCATAAGTGTTTCAGATAAAGAAACTTCTAGACAACTATATCCTTGGTAGGTTGTGCATGATTAGAATTAAAACACCTGATGTAATCTTGTCAGTAATTGAAAGAAAATACATTGGATCAAGCAATTGAAGAAACAAAGCAAATTCTAAGAGAGTATAGACTATGTGATTATTGCATTGGAAGGATGTTTGCAAGCAAGTTAGGTCTTGTTTCATATGACACTCTGGGGAAAAAAATTCGAACGATGATAAAGCAAAGTAGACCAAAATCATGTTATTTATGCAAAAACCTGATGCTTGAGATTGATGTATTTGTACAAAAAATGCTTGACATGTCTAAAGAGTATGAATTTTCAACCTTTCTAATTGGTGCTATATTGCAACCTTCTATTCTTGATAGAGATGACACAATACGTTCAAAATTCAAACTCAAAGGAATTGCAGGAATAAAAAGTGATATCACAAGAGAATTGGGAAAACAGTTTGGAAAAAGAACTAGGACTAAGGTTGATTATCAAAATCCTGACATTGTATTTACAATTGATTTCAAAAAAGATCAATATGATATAAAGCCTAAATCTATTGTATTGGAAGGAAAATATACAAAAAATAATCGGGGAATTCCGCAAAAACAAGACTCTTGTAATAGGTGTGATGGAAAAGGTTGTTTTGCATGTGACTTTCATGGTATATCTGAGTTTAATAGTGTAGAAGGTCAAATTGCTAAATTTTTATTTGAAAAATTTGGTGCGCAGCAAGCCAAAATAACTTGGATAGGAAGCGAAGATGATTCTAGTATGGTACTCGGAAATGGAAGGCCGTTTTTTGTCAAGATGATAAATCCTCATAAACGAAAAATTCATCTGCAAAAAAAGATCAAATTAGACAATATTTCAATTCTTAATCTAAAACCTATATCTAGAATTCCTACAGATCAAATCAAATTCAGAGCAACTGTGTTGCTTGAAATTTCTACTGAAAAAGATCTTCATCCTGATTCTTTGAATGTATTAAAAAGTCTGCAGAACATGCCTATATCAATAGATGAAAACTCTTGGAAAAATCAGAAAAAAATCTATGATGTTGAGGTAAAAAAAATACTTAATAGATCATTTGTTGTCCTTGTTGAATTAGATGGAGGAATACCGATAAAGAGGCTTGTTTCAGGACCTAACGTTGAACCAAATATTAGCACTCTTCTTGAAAACTCATGTCATTGCACAACGTTTGATTTTCATAAAATAATACTCGTTAAATGAATTTCTTGCTTTATTGTGCAAAATTGCTTTAGAAATTTTTCCATTCTTGAACATCCTGTAGAATTTTCCATTCTGTGTCACGCTTTTATTATAGTCAAATTCAATCTTGTTGATTGGATCCTTTACTCAAAGTGCACGAAGCTACAAGAAATGGGCTGATTCCAGACAAAATTCATTCTTTAATAGTAAAAAGATTTGATCTGATTTTGGAAGGAATTCAGAGAATAGAAAAGGCATCAGGAATAAATTTTCCAATAGCATATGTAGAGCCTTCAGTTGTTGTCACTTCTTCATCTGCAGGCTCTTTTGATTATGGAATATTGTTTGCAAGGACAATTCCTGTTATTACTAATGATAAACTCAATATTATAATCCAGATAACTGCACCACTTGTGGCCTATGGACTGAAAGGAACAATTCACGCTATACTGGCACATGAATTTCTACACTATTTGGAGTTAATTCGAAGAATATCAAAAATGGATATTGTATCTGATGAACTAAGTGGTAATCTTTTTGAAAGCAGTTATTCTGATTCTACTAGATTGTCTGAGCCAAGAGCAGTCTTTGATGATAAAACCTTGTTATTGCATATTACAAAAAAATTTCCTGAGGGGTTCCGAGATTACAAGCTTGAGGATAAGGTGATGAAATTGTGGATAGAAAAGAAGCTTCCTGTGACAAACATAGCAATTGACACCAACATTGCAAAGATTCCTGCTGAAATAATTGCAAAAACTACAGTTGATCCAATATTATTGCACAAAATTGATCAAATTGAGCAAAAAACTTCTCGTCTTAGGAAAAAGAGACTATATTGATTATTGATTAAATTCTGTGAATCCACACTTGCCACAACTTCTTCTGTTTTTATGGCTTGACATGAATACTCCTTTACCACATCGTGAGCATTCTCTTCTTACTTTTTCAGCTTTGTCTCCTGAAACTTTATAATATTTGTATACTGATGGGCTGGAACCTTTTTTGCCTGCCATTACTTACTCTCTTCCTTTGGTGTCTCTGCTTGTTCTGCTGGTGCCTCGCCATCTGCTTTTGATGCAGCGCCTTTTGCTTTTTCAATTCGTGCAAACACTGCAGCCTTGAGATGTTCTTTGGCAAGTTTTTCATCATCATAAACATAAAAACTTCCTGAAACTACTGGTCTACCATTTTCATTTTTCAAAAGTACTGGGATTATTATTTTTCCTTCTAGGTTGAATTGTTTAGAAATCATGTCAGCTGCTTCCATTTTCTTGAGTCTTCCTGAAAGACCTTTGAAATTACATGTAATTTCCCTTCTTGACAATAGGGGATTTTTTACATCTCTTGTAATCTCAATCATTGACATGTAATCAAAGTCCTTTTATTAGTTCATATAAATCTTAACGGCTTCCAGATAACAATTTAAGAAATCATTATGTCACAAGTTTGTGGATAGGTTCATGATTCACCTGATAAATTCAGGTTATATTCCATCTGATGCGAAGATACTCCTGCAACAAGCTGACCAGTTGACTGTTGACATGGATGTAATTGTCAGAGACATGAGGGTTTCAACAAAATATCTTGAATTTGATGTATCTGTAAAAAAAGAGGATCTTGACTTGGTCGTTCAAAAGTTCAAGTCAATTGGATCTCTTTATGATGCAAGGCATTTGATTGAAGAACATATTGAGAAAGAAAAAGCACTGGAAAATGCAAAGAAGTATTTCAATGATGAACGATACTGGGAATGTCATGAAGTTCTTGAAAGTGTTTGGAAAAAAACTCACGAGGGAGAAAAAGATCTAGTTCAGGGAATAATTCTTGTTGCAGCAGCATTAGTACATTATCAAAAATATGAAAATGATATCTGCATATCTATTTTGAATAGGTCTATGGAGAAATTTACAAGGGCATCAGGTCTGTATCATGGGATAGATGTTGATAAATTCAGGAAATCTGTCATGAACATGATATCTTCTAAGCGCATAGAATTGATTAAGATTTGATAATTTTTACTGATGATTTTATTACGTCTGCTCCCATTAGCAGGCCCATCTTGCCCTTCTTTGCCTGTTCTTCCGTAAACCTGGTAGTACCATCTTTTTTTACCATGTCTCCTGAAACAAGAACTGGTACTGGGTCATCACTATGACTTTTGTTTATGCATGGTGTGGAATGATCCCCTGATACTACTACTGCAACTTTTGATGTATCTATGTTGTCAAGCAGTGTTCCAAAAAATCTCTTGTCAATTTCTTCTATGTTTTGCATTTTCCCTATTGCATCTCCGTCATGACCAAATTCGTCTGGTCCTTTGATATGTACGTATATGGCATTCTGTGTTTCCATCGCTTTTGCAGCAACACGTGCCTTTTCTTCATAGTCTGTAAGACCCCCTGCACTAAATGATTTCATTTTTAGTACATTTGCAATTCCTATCTCTACTGGCATATCCACTATGCATGAAAATTGCATTTGATGTAGTGTGTTTATTGGAACAACATCTGGAAATTTGTTTCCTGCATCACGTAGCAAGATGGAATTTAACATTTTTTTTCCTTGGTTTTTTCTATTTTGATTTGTATTGCTTTCCTTCATTATTTGAAGAGACTTGTCTGTGAATTCATTTACAAGTGATGCTGATAATCTGGCGCCATCTGATTCGTTTAATGGAAGTGATTTTTCTATTGTCATGAAATCTCCTACTGCTTTGGCAACTCCCATGCCATCTATTCTTGCGTAAGCCGGGTCTGTGTTGCTGATATCTGGTGTTAAAACTACTCCATCACATCTTATTCTTACAATCACTCTGTGTCCTATTGTTGGAGATACTACTACTGATGCCTTTGGATCTGAAAACTTGAGTTTTTGTTCTATCTCTTGTGCTATTGCAAGCGCATCTTCTTTCTCTATCTTTCTTCCTGCTCTTCTATCTGTGATTACCCTTTCATCATTTACTGTGGCAAAGTTTCCTCGTAATGCAAGGTCGCCATTTTTAAAATCAATTCCCACTCCTATTGCTTCAATTACTCCTCTTCCTACATACTGTGTGTTTTCAAATCTGTATCCTAACATGTTAAAAACTGCAATATCTGACTGAGGAGCTATACCTTTTCCGACTGATATCACTTCGCCTATTGTACCATTTCTCGCAAGTCTGTCAAGATTCGGAGTTTTTGCATAACTAAGTGGCGTAAAACCTTTCAGATCTGGATGAGGCAGATCTCCTATGCCATCAAGAAGTACATAGACCATGTGAATATCTGAATTATTCATTTTCTAATCTACATTCTTCCGATTTTTCATATCACACATAAACCTTGATTTTTTTAAGCGATCTAATTTCAAATTATTTGTTTACTGTATCCGCGATATTGATTTGAAGAAATTTGGAAAATTAGGATATTGTTGATATTTTTATCTTAAATGTGAGTCTCTTTCCTGCAAGTGGATGATTCAAATCCACTGATACAAATCCTTCTTGTACTTCTGTTATGGTTGCAGGTACCTTTTCTCCTGTGGGAAGTCCTGCTTCAAACAATAATCCTGGCGCAAGTTCTGCTTCTGGAGGGAATATTTCTCTTGGCACTTTTTGAACTAGCGTTGGATCGTGCTCTCCATATGCATCGGCTGGAGATATGCTGAATTGTTTTTCTTCTCCTTCGATCATTCCAATTACTGCATCGTCAAATCCCTTTATGACTTGACCACTTCCTACCTCAAATTCAAGTGGTTTTCCATGTTCAGTTGAACTATCAAAAATTGTTCCATCATCGAGAGTCCCAGTGTACTCGATTCTGACTCTGTTTCCGGTCTTTATGCTCATTGTATCACTATTCCGTCTTGTCTGTATAAACTTGTATGGTTAACATCGCATTCTTCATGAAATCTTGATTTTGGCTTCTATTATTCTTGAGGTGGAAATTGCTTTGCAAACTCATCTGCAAATTTCTCATAATCTTCTCTTTTTTTGCCTATTTCTTTGAGTTTTACATCTTCTACTTCTTGCAGGCTCTTGTTAACTTGGTCTACATCATTTCTGAGGGCCATTTCTGCCATCTCAAATAATCTATTGTTTTCCTTCCATAGGTGTTGTACTACATGATTGATGTATTCTTGCATGTCTGTTATCAATTGGGTTGCATCTCCACTTTGGAGATATATCTTGGATGATGCATCCATCCTGGTTGCTATTTTCCTTGTCACCTCATGTTCCATCAGCATCACTGCTATGGGTCCTGAGTTTCTTGGCATTCCTTTCTTCTCAAGTTCAGGAAACAAAGAATTTTCTTCTTTACCGTGATGACACACATCTGTGAAATTAATTGAAAAATCAATAACTTGGTTTAGTATTGGCTCTGGTATGGTTGTTCCTGATTTAAGTAAAGGAATTGTAGACCACATTGATTTGAGAACTTTTTCAATCAGGGCATGATCTTTTCTTAGCGATGTGGTAGACATGAATCGATCTATTAGATCTGATCTTCCAATTTAAGTTTAATTTTTTATGCAAGTCAAAACTGCACTGCATTTGAGCATATGTTCGATCTCTGCAAAGGTTTTAAATTGCTAGATCCAAACTGTAGCAGTATGGGGGACTTACGAAAAGACTATTCTATAGATCGGTTTGTAATAACATCGCCTGAAAATCATGCTATAGCGGATTCAAAAAAATGTCCGTATTGTCCTGGGAATGAGTCTATGACAAATCCATCTACGCTTTCACTTGTCGCAAAAGATGGAATGTTACAGAGACTTCAGGATACTGAAGATAATTATGTTCAAAATTGGTCTGTACGTGTATTTGAAAGTAAAAATCCTATAGTAACTACTACCTCTGAAAACTCGTATAGTGATAGGCCTCTTTACAGTGAACCTGCATATGGCTATCATTACGTGGTTGTCGCATCTGAAAAACACAAAGATTCTCTTGCTACAATTTCTACAGAGCAATGGTCTAATGTGCTTGTAGTAATACAGGACAGGCTCCGGTGGTTATACACACAACGTGGTGTAACATATGTGTCAATATACGTAGATCATGGAAAAGAGGCGGGGGGTTCTACTACTCATGCGCATCTTAATGTAGTTACATTCTCCACAATTCCTCCTGTCATAGAACAAGAAGCAGAGGCTGCACACAAAATATTGAATGAAAAAGGAATATGTCCAATGTGTCAAACTGTTAGTACTGAAACAGGAGGACCGAGACAAATACTGCAAACTGAAGGTTTTATTGCATTTTGTCCATGGGCTCCATCTCATCCTTATGAGTTCTGGATATATCCGAAAAAACATATTACAAGTTTCTCGAAAATAACTCAAAAAGAGATAAACGATTTATCTTTAATATTGCGTGCTACTTTGGGAGGGCTTGCAAATACTATGAAAAACTTATCCTACAACATGGTATTTCACTTGTCACCTGAAAAGAAAAATAATCGCCAAATCCATTGGCATATAGAAGTATATCCACAAGCTGATCCTTGGTCTGGATTGGAAAGAGGGTATGGTGTATTTCTTAACAAGGTCACACCTGAAAAAGCTGCAGAAGAACTTGGTTCCGCATGTAGAAAGGAACTTGCAAATCTTGTTGGAATAGTATAGTACAATCATTTGGTTTATTTATTGATCTGAGAGATAGAATCTCGTGGCAATTGAAAAATGGGTGGCTGCTGCAAGTCTTGGTCTATTTGCAATGTTTGTAGCTCAAATGATATCTATCTGTGTATATCTCTCTAACCCTTCTCATGATATTGACGCATCTTCACAAATTAAAGAATTCATATCAATCAGTGTGGCCCCTGCACTGGTTCTTGCAGGTTCTTCTTTCATTCTTGCAAGAAGATACGGTTCACGATTATCTGGTTCTCTTTTAATCTCTGGCGGAGTGATCACGATTCTGGGAATGTACTACATTGGTACTATGATCCCAAAGATTGTTCCTGCATATGTTGTACCTGAACTTACATTTTCTCCAATTGTCTTTTCTGCTACGTCTATTCCAGTTATTGTCATAGGAGCTATGTTATTTAGGGTAAAACCAAAGCCCCAAAGAGATTATTTCTTTGATAGATGATCAAATCTCATAGAGTTTGAATGTCTTTTGAATCCAATTTTTTCATAAAACTGCGTCAATTCATCTGTACAATCTAAAATTGTCTTGTAACAACCTTGTCTCTCTGCATATTTTAGGAGTTCTGAAACTATCTTTTGTCCTACTCCTTTTCCCTGGAACTCTCTTTTTACTGCCACATCTTCAATGTGACCAACCTTGCCTCCATCATGAATAAATTTTTGTTCTATTAAGATACTTGCAGTACCTATTATCTCATTGTTCTTTATCGCAACATATGTTATTTGATGTGGATTTTTTGATATTTTATCGAAAATCATATTTGCTTTTTTTGGTTTTAGGTCGCTTGTTTTTCTAAGAGAATCAAGCGATGACAGGAATCCATTATGAATGTCTTTTTTCTGTAGTTTGCGAATCTTTATTGTTGACATATTCTCGGTCTAAATCCGACCCAATCTAGTGATATATTGTTGGTAGGCTCGTCTATATGACATCTTATCGCCTATGTCGATAAATCCGCTCTTTATGAGGTATCCTCCTACTTTATTCTTCTTGGCAATGGCATTGCGTATGACATCATCCATTCCATATGGTTTGTTTTGAGGTATGAATTTGAATATTCCTGGTTCCATGACGTAACATCCTATGTTTATGTTTCCAGTTACTTCTGGTTTTTCACGCCATGCTTTTACTGTTCCTGATTTGTCAGTTTCTATGAATCCGTATTGTAATTTGGTTTTGTATTCAAACAACCCCATGGTAGCAAATGATTTTTTTCTACGATGGACATCTATCATGTTTTTTAAATTAAAGTCAAATATTGAATCTCCGTACAAACAGACAAAAGTATCATCGATGAATTCTTCTGCTGTCTTTAATTGACCTGCAGTAGCAAGAGGTCTGTCTGCAACTGCATATTCTATTTTTACTCCAAATCTACTTCCATCTTCAAAATAATCCTCAATTGTTTTTCTTAAATAGCTAACACAAAGTACAAAAGAATCAATTCCTCCTTTTTTTACCCATTCTATTAGGTGTTCTAAAAGTGGCTTTTCTCCTAGAGGGAGCATTGCTTTTGGGAGAAATATTGTATATGGTTGAAGTCTTGTACCAAGACCGCCAGCTAAGATTACTGCTTTCACACTGAACTTTCTGAATTTCTGGTATTTATGTTGAAGGATGAATTTGTGTTATTTTCAACGTTTTCTTTAACACATCTTCTGGATTTCTTCCAAAAACTATGATCATTGCCTCTTTTCCAAAATCTCCTTTGTGAAATACAATGTCTGGAGCAACCTGCAACTCTGATATTGCAGTTTTGATACCCCATGATATTGTGCTTCCTTCTCTCTCTTTGTTCTCTTGAGTTTCCTTGTTTCTGTCATATGATGCAACCTTCAATCCGTTTGTCATGGCTTTTCTGATTATTCTTTCATCATACTTCAGGTTGATACCAGACCTGAATGATGGAAATTTTTTTGCCATTTCTAATACTGCCGATGCAACATGCTTTGATCCTCCATACTTTAGATTGCCTGCAACAGTTCCAACTCTTCCTGTTTTTACAATTCTTCCCTCTAATCCCATGATATCTTTTAGTGATGATGGATTTAGTTTGGAGTATACAAAATTTGTTTGGCACTCTGGAATATGTTCTGATATGGACGGTATTGAGCAAAATTCTGTAATTGCACGATGTAATTCGTTTTCGATCTTGTCTCTAATACTAGTGATCTGCACACCTCTTCCAATTTTTACTGAGTTTTTCATAGATTGTATGGTGAAAAGACGGGCAGAATCTGTTGCGTTTGCAAGGTCTTTTCCAATTGCAATATTTGCACACAATGATGCTGAAAAAGTACAGCCGCCTCCATGGTTACCAAAGCTCATTCTTTCATGATGATATGTATGAAATCTTTTGCCAGCCAATAGTATGTCTGTAATCTTGTCATTTTCGACAAGATGACCTCCTTTTATTATGACATTTTTTGCTCCCATTTCCTGAATCTTTATGGCTGCATTTTTCATATCCTTCATTGATTTTATTTTTATTCTGGTGATTTTCTGAGCTTCTATGGTATTTGGTGTAATTACATGTGACATTGGTATCAAAAATTTCTTAAAATCTTTCAATGCACTTGACATTTGGAGAATTCCACCAGTTGTGGAATTGAATATGGGATCGAGAATTATGGGAATTTTGATATTTTTAAGTTCTGAATGTATTGCTTGAATTGTCTGCTTGTTGTATACCATGCCAATTTTTATTGCTTCTACTTTAAAGTCCTCTAAAATTGATCTTATCTGGCTTTTTACAAGTGATGGTGCCACCGGTTTTACATCAAAAAACTTGGATGTGTTTTGGCTTGTGACTGCAGTAACTACACATAATCCGTACACTCCGTGAGACTGGAATGTCTTGATATCACCTTGAATGCCTGCACCTGAGGACGGATCAGAACCGGCAATAGATAACACATTCATGATCTTTGGTTTAGAAACTCACGTTTAAATCCAATCACTGGATAAAAATAGTAATTTGACTACACAAATGAGCGCGGCTAGGAGAGGAATTGCTACAGATGAAATGAAAGCGGTAGCACATGACGAGGATGTGACATTAGATTGGTTAATTCCAAAGATTGCAAATGGATCTATTATAATTCCTCATAACAATACTAGGAAGCAGAAGATTAGAGTAGTAGGAATAGGAAAAGGGATGAAAACAAAAGTAAACGTAAACATTGGAAATTCTACATTGAATCAAAATCTTGAGGAGGAAGTAAGAAAAGCTGAAGTCGCAATAAGATATCATGCTGATACTATCATGGATCTTAGTGATGGTGGAGATGTTGGGGTGTTTAGAAGAAGACTATTGGAAGCAGCTCCTATTGCCTTTGGCACTGTCCCAGTTTATGAAGCATACAACTATGGTGTGGAAAAACACAAAAATCCTCTTGATATCACAGAAGATGATTTTCTAAACGCGTTTGAACGTAATGTAAAAGATGGGGTGGATTACACTACTATACATTCTGGTATTACAAAAGATATTGCAAAACGTATACTTGCAGTCAACAGACATGCTGGTATAGTAAGCAAGGGTGGAACTATAACAGCTGCATGGATGCTCAAATATGATAAAGAAAATCCATACTATGAGCACTTTGATTATCTTATAGAACTTGCACGAAAACATGATGTCACTTTTAGTCTTGGTGATGCACTAAGACCTGGCTCCATACTTGATTCTCATGATGAACTCCAAGTACAAGAGATGATAAATATCTCAAGACTGACAAAAACTGCTCATGAAAAAGACGTCCAAGTGATGGTTGAGGGGCCTGGACACGTCCCATTAAATGAAGTAGCTGCAAATGTGCGATTGGCCAAGTCTTTGATTGGTGAGGTTCCATATTATGTTCTAGGTCCGCTGGTTACCGATGTCGCTTCAGGTCATGATCATATTGCAAGCGCAATTGGTGCTGCAGTCTCTGCAAGTGAAGGTGTTGATTTATTGTGCTATCTAACTCCTGCAGAACACCTTGCATTGCCTACTGCAGAAGAGGTCAAAGCTGGATTGATTGCATATAGAATTGCAGCACATGCAGGTGATCTTGTCAAACTCAGGGATAAGGCAATAAAATGGGATGCCGAAATGACTGAAGCACGAAGAACACTGAATTGGGAAAAACAAATTGCACTCTCAATTGATCCAGAAGAAGCATCTCGTATACATGCAAGAACTGGCCAATTGAAGGGAAACACTGTTCCATGTACCATGTGTGGTGGTGCATGTGTATACATAATGCTACCACAGCAGAGATTGGCAAAAACAGAAGTAGAAAATCTACAGCAAACTGGTTAGTACTTTTTCAAGGCTTGGGACTGTTTGGAATTTTACAAGATCTGGGATGGTTATCCATTGATAATCTGAATTTTCCCAATTCAATCGTATCTTTGGCTCCCTTACTGAAAATAAAAATGGAAAAATTAACCACTCATGATCTTTGTATTGAGGAGAGTCTATTCTCATCTGTGTAGCGGTACGAATTAGAGTTATTTGATCTTCTGTAATATTCGTCTCTTCGTGTATCTCTTTCTTTGCTCTGTATAATGGCTCTTCATTGCCTTCGATGATGCCACTTATTCCTGCCCATAACTCTTTCATTGTCCTAACTTTGTTACTACGTTTGAGGATGAGATACTTGTCACCCTGTGTAAGAAAAGATGTTACTATTTTGGTGGTTTTCAATTATTTTTCTATGGAATTTACCATTGTAACAAGCTTCTTGTATGATTCTTCAAGATCAATATTCTTGGCAAGTCTTTCTTTTGCACTTGCAATGTATTTTATCATCTCTTCTGTTTTATTTTCTTGAATCAAAATTAACATTCTTCCAATGTCCTTCCAGAATTCTTCTGCATATCTTCTTATTTCAGGATTGGAAATTATTGTTTCAATAAGCTCCTGAGGTTCTGTCATTATACCTGTGGTAAGAAATTTTTGTGCCTTGAATGTAGTTCCTGCCATTTTTTCAACCAGTGAAAAGTTTTCTTCTTTTGCAAATATGTTGGCAAGTGCCAAGTTTACTAAATGCGGCATTCCTAACACCATTGCTATTTTTTTGTCATGTTCTGTAGCATCTATTTGAACAAAGTTTGCTTCTTCAAACAATGATTTGGCAACTGCCATTTCTTTTTTTGCGTCTCTTATTGGAATGGATATGATGTTTTGTCCTTTGAGTTTCTTAGTTCCTGGTCCAAACATTGGATGAATACAAATTGGATTTACCTTGTCTGGTATTTTTGAGAGTGCTGCAGCTGTTTTTGTTTTGAGGGAAGATATGTCTATGAGATAAGAATCGCGTTTCATCTCTTTTGCAATTAGCCTTATTGTTTCAGGCGTTCGTTTAACTGGTATGCACAAGATGACATAATCTGCTGCCAAAATAGCACCAACCAGAGATTGGGCTTTTGTAATTGACTTGTTTAAAATCTCTTTTTCCGAGTCATATCCTATTATTTCATAACCCTTGTCAAGGAAATACTTTGAAAACCATTTTCCCATCTGTCCCTCTGCACCAATTACTGCCATCTTTTTTTTCATTATTTGTTTTTCAACCTCTCCTCTATTATTTGCATTCCCTGATTAAGTGTATCTTCTGGCTGGCAGGCTGATATCCTGACAAACCCATTATAGTTACCAAAACCATCTCCAGGAGCTATTGCAACACCTGCATCTAAAAGCTTACTTGTAAATTCTATTGAATCAAAGTTCTCTTGTCTTATTTTGGCAAAAAGATACATCGCACCATCTGGTTCCACAAAATCTAATCCCATGGTTTTTGCCTTTTCTATTATTGATTTTAGTCTATTTCTTATGATCTTGGCATTGTCCGATGTATCAGCTTCCAATGCTCTCATGGCTACATATTGAATTGGTTCTGATACATTTGTAAGTGCAAGGGCCTGTAGTTTTGACATTTTTTCAATTATTTCTGGACTTGATATTGCATATCCTATTCTAAAACCGGTCATAGCATGTGATTTTGAAAATGATTGTGTTATTATTGACTTGGGATATCCATATGTGAGAACACTCTTCCAGGGTTTGTTTGCATATTCTGAATAAATTTCATCACTTAATACGTACAAGTCATTTTTTATTGCTAATTCTATTATCTTGTCTTGTAGTGATGCTGGAAGAATTTTACCAGTAGGATTATTTGGATAATTGAGAACTATCATCTTTGTATTCTTGTTTATTGTATTTTCAATATCCTCAATCTTGGGTTCCCACTTGTTTTCTAATGTTGTATGTACTGTTCTGACTTTTACTCCTGAATTTAGTGCATTGTCCCTGTATGCAGGCCATGCTGGTTCTATTACAATGATCTCATCTCCCGGACTTAACAAACTAGATATTGCAAGAAAAACCGAGAAGCGTGCTCCTGGAGATATCAGAATATTTTGAGATGATGTGTTTGCACCAAATTTTTTCAAGATGTACTTTGAAAGAGCGTCTCTGAATTCTATCATTCCTTTTGAATCTCCATATTTTGTATATCCTTTATGGTATATTTCTGAAAGAGCATTATTGACTATCTGAGGGGGTAGAAAATCAGGTTCTCCTACTTCCATGTGAATTATTTTTTTGCCTTCTTTTTCCATCTTTTTTGCTTTCAAAAATATTGTCAAATGTGTCTGTTTTTCTGACGATTGAATCTTGACTGATTCATTCAAGAGGAGATTTAACATATTCATGGCCATTTTTTCTTCTAGTCCTATCTCTTTACATAAGGAGAGAACCTTCACACGCAATTGATTTTCTCTCTCTTCGTTTGTGATATTCATTTTTAGATTGTTCTTTAGATTTCCAATCTCTTTTGCAATATCATTTCGTTCTTTAAACAGTCTCAATATGTCGAATGTTATCTTGTCTATTTTGTCACGGAGGTTGTTAATGTCTGACATCTCTTACTTTATGACCTGAGGGATAAATCCTGCCCTTATTGCATGATCTGCCAGTACTACTGATACCAATGAATCAACTACAGGTGGTGCACGTGGAACTACACATGGATCGTGTCTTCCTTGTACTATTAATGATGAGGGTTTTTTTGTATGTAGATCAACAGTTCTTTGTTTTTTTGCAATTGATGAAGCTGGTTTAAACGCTACTCGTAAAACTAATGGCATGCCGGTAGATATGCCTCCTAGAATTCCACCAGCATTGTTTGTTCTTGTTTGAATTTTTCCATTTTTAATTATGAACTCATCATTATTTTCTGAACCTTGTAAAGTAGAACCATGAAAACCGGAACCAAATTCAATTCCCTTTACAGCTGGAATTGAAAAAATAGCCTTACTAAGATCTGACTCTAGAGAACCGAAAATTGGTTCACCTAACCCTACTGGTAAATTCATTGTAATCGATTCAATTACTCCTCCAACGGAATCGCCTTTGCGTCTTACTGCAAGAATTGCTTCACGCATCTTTGCAGCAATCTTTGAATCAGGACATCTCACCTCATTTTTGTATATTGAATTTTTCATACCTATCGTGGCTTGTTTTTTCATACTTACATTTCCAACCTTACATGTGTAGGAAAAAGTCTCAATTCCTAATGTTTCCAAAAGAAGCTTTCTTGCTATTGCTCCTGCCATTACAAATGTGGCGGTCAGTCTTCCTGAAAATCTACCTCCACCGCGAATGTCATTGAACCCGTTGTATTTTATAAAAGCTGGATAGTCAGAGTGCCCTGGTCTTGGTTTGATTGCAAGATTGTCATAATCGCGTGATCGTTGATCTTTGTTCCAGATGATCATTGTAATTGGTGCTCCTGTTGTATGTCCATTGTATACCCCTGAAAGAATCTCTACCTTGTCTTCTTCCTTTCTTTGGGTTGTGATAATTGACTGACCGGGTTTGCGTAAATCTAACATTTCTTGAATGTCCTTTTCCTCAATTTTCAATCCTGCTGGACAGCCGTCTACTGTGGCACCTATGCACTTTCCATGGCTTTCTCCAAAACTTGTAAAAATAAAACGTTGGCCTATGCTACTTGTAGACATGATAAAATTTCCTTTTACATGTTTATATTCCTTATAGGAATTTGAGTTTGTTTCAGAAGACTTCTGCAAAACTCAGATTGTTATGTTTGCTCCAATCTTTTTCATGTCTTCCACAAATGTTGGATATGACACGTCTACAGAATCAGGATCAGTTACAATACAGTTTCCAATGACCATTCCTACTATGGAAAATGCCATGAAAAGCCTATGATCCTCTGACGACTCTAGCTCTGCACTCTTTAGAGTTTCTGGGGCTTCAAGAATCATGCCATCTTCTTTCTCTGTAACTCTTATTCCTACTTTTGTGAGTTCTTTGGCTAAGATTGCTATTCTGTCAGTTTCTTTGAATCTGGCATGTTTTACATTGTAAATCTCGATAGGTTTTGCTGTCTTTAATGCCAATATTGCCATGGGTGGTAATAGGTCTGGATTGTTGGAAAGATCAAATTTTCCTCCATTTAGACGATCTGGAGATATGATGGTTATCTTGTCTGCAATTTTTATTTTTACTCCTAATTTTTCTAGATATGTCAATATCTGCCTGTCACCTTGGGGTAGATCTCCAATGGATGCATCAATTTCCATATTTTGTCCCACTAATACTGCTGCAGACAGTAAAAGCGCCATGCTGGAGAAATCGGATGGAACTACAAAATTAGTTGCTTTGTATTCTTGGTTTGGTATGTGATATCGTTTGTATTGTGATATTACATTAACAGCAACACCAAATTTCTGCATGGTGGCGATGGTTGCATCAAGATATGGTTTTGATACTAGATCTCCATCAATATCTATTGTTAAACCATCTTTCATTTTTGGACCTGCAATCAAAAGGGCTGAGATGAATTGACTTGATATTGATCCTGATATTCGTGTTGTCCCGCCAATTAATTTTCCTCTTATTGCCACTGGGGGTTTACCATCTGTTGATGTGGTGGATACTCCTAATGCATTTAATGAATCAAGTAAAGGTTGCATAGGTCTTTTTCTTAAACTTGAATCTCCTGTAAGGATTATTGTTTTGTCAGAGAGAGAAGCAATAGCAGTTGCAATTCTGATGGTAGTGCCAGAATTTGATGCGTCAATCTGATTAGTTTGTGGAATTATGGTTCCATTGCTTTGTATAGTGACTGTAGAACCATTGATCTCTATGTTTGCCCCAAATGCTCTACATGCTTCTACTGTTGCCAATGTGTCTCTGGAAAGTAATACATTTCTTAGAATGCTTTTTCCATTTGCAAGTGAAGCGAGAAATATTGATCTATGGGAATAACTCTTGTTTGGAGGGCATGCTATGACACCTGTGAGTATTGATTTGTCCACTTTACATTTCATGGACTTCAGCCTTTTTGTTACTGATTGGTGATACTATCACACTTCCTTCCATTGATGAAAATGTCTTTTTTATGCTAGAAACTTTGTCGTTTTTAACTACTGCAGCTATTGAAGGGCCATTGCCTGATACTGATGCACCAAGAGCTCCATTTTCCAATAGGCTTGTTATGATTTTTGGATCAGATCCTAAGATAGCTGATGTTGCCAAGCCATTGAGTATCATTGCATTCCAATAGTCTGATTTGTTTGCAAGATCCCATGCTTGTGCAAAAACGCCATTTAGAGTCTTTAATTTTTTCACGTTTCCTCTCTTTCTAGATTTTGGTATGAATATTACTGCAGTCAAGTCTTCTGGAGCTTTTTCTGACTTGATGATCTTTATGTTGGAGTTGTCTGTTACTACAAACCCTCCAAAATAACATGCACATGCATCATCAAAAGCGCCTGTTATGCTAACCTTGGATTTTATGGATGCGCTAACCCCATCTCTGAGGATTTCAAGATCAGTAGCTTTTGGCTTGAAAAGTTTTGCACATGCAAGAGATACTATTGAAGATATTGCACTTGAACTCTTTAATCCATATCCTGAAGGAATTTCTGATTTGACAAAAATTGTTATTTTATTTTTTTCAAGTTCTGTTTTTGGCACTGATGTTTCAACAACATTTCTTATGAGTCTAGAGCTAAGGGTAGATTCTTTGTTTTCAAAAACTATGCCTTTTCCTGGTTGAGTTTCCACTACTGCTTCTATGCCTAATGATATTCCAAGTGTAGCACCTTTTCCTGTTGCTATGGCATTGACTATAGATACTGCACCGTGCATACTAGCTTTAACTTTATTCATATCTAAAATCTCCCAAGTAAGGTCAATTTCATAGCTTCGTATGGAGCAGGTCTACCCGTCCAAATCTGAAATGATTTCATTGCTTGTGCAAGAAGCATTTCCCACCCATATATGATGGTCGCTCCTTGACTCTTTGATTTCTCAATCAGGGGAGTTTCTACAGGCACATATACAATATCGTACACTATGGTGTTTTTGCCTATGTTTCTTGTAGAAATTGGACAGCCCATTCCTTTCAGTCCTATTGATGTTGCATTTACGACAAATTTGTATTTGCCTGCCTCTTCTCCAGCTGATTCTAAATCCAGGTATTCTGATTCTAATCCTAAACTGTGTGCAAATCTAATCATTTCGTCTGCTCTCTGGCGTGTTCTGTTTGCAATCGTTATCTTGCGGACTTTCTCATTGCTGAATCCTACTATTATAGCTCTGGCAGCACCTCCTGCACCTATTAATAAAACGTCTGAACCACTAGAATCAATTTTTCGCATCTTTATGGGATCTATAAAACCGTCTACATCTGTGTTGTATCCTTTGAAGATTCCTTCATTGTTTATCACAGTATTTGTGGCTCCGACTTTCTTACAAATGTCATCAGCATCATCAAGAAACTTCATCATGTCTACCTTGTGTGGAATTGTAACATTGAATCCAGCAATGTTGATTTTTTTGAGAGCCTCTATGCCGTACTCTAATTCTCCCTTTGGGATTCTATATGCAATGTATGTACAATCTAAACCTAAAAACAAGAATGCAGCATTATGGAGTGCAGGTGAGAATGAATGATCTATAGGATCACCAATCACTGCATATGTCTTTGTCATGAGTATATCATTTGCAAATCATGATTTAAGCGAATATGGTCTGGTTCTCTCTTAAATCCCGTAACGATCATTTTGTGAGTAGATTTTTTTTAGTTTGGAACCACACTTTGGGCAAGAGAGTCCTTGATGTATTGTGGCACAATTCAAACATACAAAATTTCCTTTTGAAGTTTTTGACGATGTATATTGATAAATGATGATAAATGATAATGCTGCAACCCAAACAAGTATTAAAAATAGCATTAATCGAAACATCCCCAACAAAATAGTTACAACTGTGGCTGTGATGATTACATTTCTGGGCACATTGTTTTGAGTCATCTTGATGTCTTATTTTTGGTTCTTTCTTTTATAATAACAGTATGCTGTTTTGACTTTATCTGAGATTGGTTAATTAATGAATATGTAGATTACCTATGTAATGGAAGAACAAGATGATTTTATTCACATTTTGGATGAATGCATAAATCTACTAGATGAAAATTTGAATATCTTGAATGACATTGAATATTCCTTGGAATCTGAAAAAGAAGATGTACTAGTTACAGATTTGACTAGACATGATCTTGTAAATATGGCGTATGACATATCTGATTCCACTCGAATTAAAAAAGCAGAATCTGAATTTACTAAACGGTTCTTTGAGACAAAACCGTGATGCTAGGTACTGTAGTCTAATTTTTGCCTTCAAGGGCTAATATCGTTCGCATCTCTCTAAGACTGAATTGTCCTGGAGCTACAGGTTTGCCTAGCGACACATACGTATAGGGACTTCCAAGTTTTGTACACAATATTCTTGACATTCTTCCATAATCTCCCATGGCAAATGCAATGAGGTTTGTCTTTCCGGCAGTCTTGTAGATGGAAAGAATTCGTATTGTATCATCAATTGTCTTTGCAGTGGTCACTATCTTGATATTTTTTGAAAACTTTGACATGTTTTTGAGCATTGACCTAAGAGTTTGCATGTCTGGAGTCTTTTCAAAATCATGCCATGACACCAATGTCTGTATCTTGGCACTTTTGAAATATTTTTCAAGTTCTTTGTTCTTTCTCAATGTGTTGTATTCTACATCAAGTAGATGTGGTTCAAACTCTGCAATTAATTTTAATATGGAGATCCTCTCTTTTTCAGTTCCTGAAAATTTACCGCCTTCAGTTTTCGGTCGTAGTGTGCACACGCATCTGTCTAGATATTTCTTGGATAATGTTAAACAAAAAGGAATTTTACTTGGTTTTAAAAAATCTAACCTGAGTTCTGCATAATCTGACTTGACAAGAGCTTTCTTTAGCTCATTGACAACTTTAGCCGGATTTGTTGCTGCAATTGTTACGCAGACCTTGGTTGCCATGTGTTTGCGTCTAATTGCTTGAGGTTTTTGGTATGATGGTTATTTGACCACAATACTTCCATCCTCTCAACTCGCTACATTTGCTAGGATCATGTTGTGCATTCTGAAGTGTTTGCTTCATCTTTGCCCAATTATCTGGTGAACATAAGCTTTCTCCACAAATGTGCTGTCCTCCTGGAAATCTGTCTGTTTTCTGGGAGAATCTTTCATACACTGTACTTGGTGTTAGTGCATTTACAGCAGGTAATGCTGCTGCAAAAACCATTATGGTTGACAAAGCTAATGCAACCAAACCGATCTTAATTTGTTGGTTGGACATTATTAGCATCTACCTTTTACTAGTATATTTAGATTAGCATCAATTCGTTCACATTGATAAAACTAAGATCTATTACAAAATTTTATTCACTTGTACTTAGATAAACTGTCTATACTGTGTTTGAATGGTCTTTTTTGTGTATGTGAAAGGAATGATAACAGAAGAAACTTTTATGAAACGATCATTTCCACATATCTCTATGAGTACAGACGCACAAAATGAAGCAAAAGATACTGTCTTTATAGGAAAAAAGCCAATTATGGCATATGTAACCTCTGCACTCATTCAACTTGCTAATAATCCACAAGTTGTAATAAAAGCACGAGGACTAAGCATAGGTAGAGCAGTAGATGTTGCACAAATAATTGCACGCAGAACTGATAACACGGGATATTCTATAGGACAAGTCAAGATAGGATCTGAACAACTCCAGTCTTTGGATGGTCGTTCAAGAAACGTATCTACTATAGAAATAGAAGTAAAGAAAAATGCATAATTGTCTAAAACATGCTCGTTATGTACATGTTTTAGGTGATTTTTTGATTTATTTTTAAAACTAAATTTTTTGTTTTACAACTATTAAATATCAAAATGATTGAGGGATGTAATGTGGAAATCAAATTCCATCATTGTGTCTGATTCTAGAGATCTTTCCAAGTTATCTGCAAACAAAGTAGCACTGACTGTTACTTCTCCACCATATCATAACGCGATAAACTATCAGGAACATCAAGATACTGATGGCTGGTATCGTGGAACCGTAACAACATCTCTAGAGGAATGGATTGAGGATATGAGAAAAGTCTTCTCTGAGGTGTATCGTGTGACAAAACCTGGAGGGTTTTGTTGCATTGTTATAGGGAATGAAATAATAGAAAATAAAAACAAACTACCGCTTCCAGCATTATTGCTTGTCGAGTTGACAAAAAAAGAGATTGGCTGGAATTTTTTTGAAGAAATAATCTGGAATAAAGTGACAGGTGGAAAAAAAAGATTTAGAGTTACAGTACAACATCCGTATCCGACATACTATTATCCAAACATAATGCATGAACAAATCTTAATTCTGCGTAAGCTTCCGTTTCATAACATCAAGGATAAAAAGAGTAAATTGATCATTAATGATTTGATGAAAAAAGAAATTGCGAATTCTGTGTGGCACATTGCACCTATGCCTCCAAGCTATAGGAAATTCCATCCTGCTGCATTTCCGGAAGAAATTCCATATCGTCTAATACAACTCTACAGTAATGTTGGTGATCTTGTACTAGATCCATTTGTTGGAAGCGGACAGACTACTAAAATGGCGAGATTTCTAAACCGGAAGTATATTGGAGTAGATAAATCTCCCAAATATGTCAAAATTGCTCAAAAAAGAACTCTTGAAAAACCGTCTCTTCGAAAGCTACAGCTTGTTCCTAATTGGAAAGTGCCTGAACCGTTATAATGTACCGTTTAACTATGTAGGAAAAGTTATCTATTAAGAACAGAAAATTCTGATATGGTGACTTCTAACAGCAAGTCATATTTTCGTATTGTTGAGAAAAGCCATAGGAAATATACTGCTGCACTAAAACATGCCAGATCCAAACAATCCATGATGAATCTGTATTGGAGGCACAAAAAAGAACATGAATCTCTTTTGAAAAAACATCTCAAAGAAGAGATGGCTGAAATAATTCAGCTGAAAAAGAAATTCGATTAATTCATCTTTTTTATTTTTAAGATTGCTGTTGTTTTACTTGGCTTTATCAAGTGAGGGATTTGAGCCACATTTTTGCTACACTCTTGTCTGAACCTTTGCCACTAGTATTGATATTGGATTTGTTATCTTTGTGTTCTTTGGTGTCTATGTGTACTGTTACGTCATTTTCATTTATTTCTTTAGAACATATGTTGCAACGCAGACCCATGTAAAGTCTCTTGCATGTCAGTATAATAATTTTCTAATATTGTTTTTATTTTTCTACAATGTATTCGTCGTCTACTTCCATACCGAAATGTCTGCCTGTTGCAGGTTTGGCATACGCAAGGACAATGTCTCCTTTTTTTAGATGAGTTACTGAAACTAGATGACCGTTTGGACGCACAAATCTGATGGTTTCTGCATTTTGTGCTATTATGCCTCCTATTTCATCATCTATTTGCGCTTTTATCATTAACATGGGTCTGCTCTCTATTTTTGAGCGACCTACTGTAGCTCTTCTTGCCTTTCCATGAGAGTCTACTACTAAAACCTCTGAACCCGTTTCCAACTCTGATAGATAATTTGTTGTTCCATCTGGAGATAGTGTATAACAATGAACCGCTCCTGCATTTACCCTGAATGGTCTAGGTGAAGTAAATGATGAACCAACTGATTCATTATGTACTAAGAATAGGAAATTTGATCTGCTTCCAATCAACATACCCTCACCACGTCCTAGTATGGACGCAGTATCTACACATACTCGTTCTCCATTTCCTACTTCTTTTATTTCTAAAATCTTGGCAGGTCGTAGATCAAAATTCTTTGTGCCAAGATACACCAGTGTCTCTTTTACCTCATTTATTGAACTAGTTGAAAATATGACTCCATCTACACCTATTTCTAATATTGAAAACATTTTTCGAACTTCTTCGGGTGTATTTGCTACTGCAAATATTTCTGTGTGGACTTTGTGAAGCTTTGCAATGATGTTCTCAAGGGGGATTATCTTCCAATCTTTCACCTCTATTATGACAAAATCTAATCCTTGTTTTGCAAACTGTAATATTTTTTCAATATCTGCATTTGAAAGAACTTTGAATTTCATCCCTGTCTTCTTACCTTTGATCTTGGTTACCTTGTCTACTATGACATAATCAGAGCTTGTTGTTGTATGTATTGTGGAAACTTTGGTTTTAATCCCTTTCAGGTCGGAAGGATCTATATTCACGATGTGAATTCCTTCTTTTTCTATCTCTGACAAGAATTTGCTAATCTGTCCCTTTGAAACTTTGGGAGCAATGATTAGTTCTCTATTTTTGGTCAAGATATTTTGCAGCTTCCTTTGCAGTCTCTTTCCTGAATATTATTGCAGAAAGGGCATGGGTCATCTTACCAGGATTTTTGTGTTCAAAAATGTTCCTTCCATACGTAACTCCTTTTGCTCCTGCTTCCATTGCTTCTTCTGTCATTTGTAATACATCTTTGTCTGTCTTTGCTTTTGGGCCACCAGCTATGACAACTGGTACCGGGGTGCTCTTTACTATTTTTTTAAATGAATCAATATCTCCGGTGTATAATGTCTTTACAATGTCTGCTCCACACTCTGCACCTATTCTTGCAACATGCCCGACTATTTCTGGATCATGTGGATTTTTTACATTTTCACCTCTTGGATACATCATAGCCAAAAGGGGCATACTCCACTTGTGACAATCGTCTGCAATTTTTCCAAGTTGCTCTATCATCTCTGGTTCTTCTTTTCCTCCTATGTTGATGTGGAGTGAAACTCCGTCAGCACCAAGTCTTAATGCTTCTTCTACTGAACCTGTGAGCATTTTTCTGTTTGGGAATACTGATAATGATGTACTGCCGGAAAAGTGTACAATTAACCCAATTTTAGTTGGTTTTGGTAGATTTTTTAAAATTCCTTTATTGATTATGACTGAAGTAAGTCCGAAATGTTGACAGTTGTAAATCAAGTCGTAAGGATTCTCAATTCCTTTTAGAGGACCGCTGGATATGCCGTGGTCCATTGGTATGCAGAGCATCTTGCCGTTGCGTAAAATACGATTCATTCTAATTTGATGACCTGTTACCATTGGAGTTAATCGATGGTGTGCCCTACTTAAAAATAGCGGGGGTATAGACAACGATATTTCATTTGACTAGCTATGAAATTCTATCTTCTGTTTTGAAATTATTTTTTATTTCTGAAGGTTGCTGTGTTATAAATAAAAATACGTGAATTTTGTTCTCAAACGATTAAATACGCTAGAGAGAAAATTCATTTAATTGAGTCAACTAACCGAGCAGCTACATCATTCTGAAATTGGTGACATTTTGGAAAATTCTCTTGCAGGAAATAAACCGGGATTAGATGATTGTAAAAGGTTGCTGGATTCAGAAGATGTGCATTTGATGGGACTTGTTGCAGGATACTTGACAAGGAAGAAGTTTGGAAAACGCTCTTCTTTTGTAAATAATATGATTCTAAATTATACCAATGTTTGTATCACTGATTGTAAATTCTGTGCATTTTACAGACCTCCTGGTCATGAAGAATCATACACTGTTACACTTGACAAGATAGAATCTAGAGTAAAAGCTGCTTGGGAGATGTTTGGGATTACACAAGTTATGTTTCAAGGAGGACACAATCCTTCACTTCGAATTGAATATTTTGAAGATGCATTTAGACTGATACGAAAAAAATTCCCAAAGGTTGGAGTTCATGGATTGTCAGCATCTGAAGTTGATATGATTTCCAAAGTTGAACATACCAGCACAAAAGAAGTATTGTCTAGGCTCAAGGACTCTGGAATGCAATCCATCCCTGGTGCAGGTGCAGAGATTTTGGTTGATTCTGTAAAACAGATTATCAGCCCAAAGAAAATTTCTAGCAATACTTGGCTTAGGATAATGGAAGAAGCTCACAATCTTGGAATTCCTGCATCTGCTACAATGATGTATGGTCATGTAGAAACAAGAGATGATGTAGCAGAACACTTTATGAAAATTGCAAAGCTCCAAGAAAAAACAAATGGGTTTATGGCCTTTATTCCATGGAGTTTTGAACCTAATAATACTTTGATGCAAAAACAAGACACTGTAAAATACCCTGCTGGAGGCACACAGCTCTTGAAGATGATTGCAATATCTAGAATAATGTACAATGATTTGATTTCTCACATACAATCTTCTTGGCTTACAAATGGTGTTGCAATGGCGCAGATGGCATTACAATATGGAGCAGATGATTTTGGCGGTACATTGCTTGGAGAAGAAGTGGTATCATGCACTGGTGCTCGTTCTACCGAACTCACAGGATCACGAATAATACAAGCAGTAAAGCAAATAGGGTATGAAGTAGAGGAACGAGATAATTTCTATAATGTTGTTAGAACCTATTAGATGCCATACTCTGACCATCTTGAATCCACTTTCTTCTTTGTAGATTCATCAGATCTTACAAGTTCTTGAATTTCTCTCTGGTATCCTTCCTCTTTTGTTTTTTGGGTTGCATCTATTCCAAGTTTTGATCCTAGATTAACAAAGGGGGAAGCAGGGTCAAGCGTATCTGTGGGGGTGTTGTTGATTATTATTGTATCTCTTGCAGCATCTGCCCTTGTAGTAATTGCCCATACTACGTCGTTCAAATCGTGGACATTGATGTCCTCGTCTACCACTACGAAAAACTTGGTAAGTGCAAGCTGGCCCATTCCCCATAAACCCATCATTACTTTTTTTGCCTGTCCCGGATACCTCTTTTTGATTGAAATTATTGCCATTCCTTGGAACCAACCTGAAGCGGGCATTGAAAAATCTACCACCTCTGGATGGAACATTCTTATCAAAGGCAAGAAGGAGCGTTCTATCACCTTGCCAATATATGCGTCTTCTAAAATTGGTTTTCCAACTATGGTTGTGAGATACACTGGCTTTTGTTTTCTCATTACTCCTGTAAGTGTAAAGGTTGGATATGGCTCAGGGGGAGTGTAATATCCGGTATGATCACCAAATGGTCCCTCTGTTCTAATGTCTGATGGATCTACATATCCTTCTAATACAATTTCTGCATTTGCTGGAACTTCAAGATCCACTGTTTTACATTTGACGGTCTTGATTCCGGTTTTTCTTGTAATTCCGGCAAAGACATACTTGTCAAGTCCCTCTGGCACTGGTGCTACGGCTGAAAATACTGTGGCAGGATCTGAACCAATTATTATCGCAGCTTCAATTTTATTTCCTGTCTCTTTTTTTATGTCGTAATGATGTGCACCACGCTTGTGTTTCTGCCAATGCATGAGAGCATGGGTATCATCTATAATCTGCATTCTGTAGACTCCTAAATTTCTCACGCCAGTCTCTGGATGCTTGGTAGCAATCAATCCAAATGTAATAAATCTGCCAGCATCTTTTGGCCATGATTTTAGTATTGGAATTTTTCCAAATGACGGAGTATTTTCTATTACTTCTGTAACTGGACCGTTTTTTTGGAGTTTTGGTGCAATGTCTGTCATCTTTGAGAGCTCTGGAAGTTTTCTTAATTTGTCAAAAATTCCGGTAGGCATTTCCATTCTTGTCATGTCTGAAATTCTTTGTCCAATCTCTGTGAAATCATTCATCTCTAATCCAATCTCAAGTCTTTTCATGGAACCAAATGCATTTCCAAGTACGGGCATATCATAATTTTTTACATTTTCAAAAAGAATGGCAGGACCGTTTGAGTACATCACTCTGCTGAGAATCTCGGAAATCTCTAGATTTGCATCAACTTGGGTCTTTACTATTTTGAGTTCTCCTGCATTTTCCAGTTTTTCTATAAACTCTACAAGATCCTCAATAGGCACATTATCTAGTGAATTTACATAATGTATTAAGCTTAACTGGATTTTATGTTGTCTTTTCAAAAATATCTAACACGAGAACTTTAATTATACTGCCAAGAAAATGCCATCAAGTTGCCAGAGCAAAAATGTCCAGTTTGTGGCGGTCAGGGAAAGATTGCATTACTTGATACACAATGCTCTTTTTGTAATGGGACTGGAGAATATTCAAAAACTGCTGACAGTTATATGAAATCACATATCTGTCAATGCATCTTTCTGGATAGGATAACATGTCCGCTCTGTGGTAAAAGATGTCACCATGATACTCCTAACAAACCAAAAGTTCTGATAAGTCCTATCTAAAATATCGGAGGAAGTTCGTTCTTTTTATCATGTCCACCAGATCCAAATCTACAGTAAAAGCATTGGTCTGATTGCATATACTTGAGTTGCTCTATCTTTATTGCTCCTATCTTAAGGGAGATCTTTGTCAAAATTCTGTATTTTAGTGGCATGGATGGGATGACTTCATTGAGATATACCTTGTAATGATCGGGGCAGAACTTGAGTGTTATATTGCTTGGTTCCTTTGAAGACTTGCTGACTGTCCTTGCAACTCCTATCTGCTCTCTAATGTATTCGTGTTTGGGGCATGGGCAATTTCTTCCTCCTGGATGCTGGTAAGCTGGTGTATTTTTCCAATCAAAGCCAGGATATTCCTTCTCAAAATCGTCCAATGCCTAAAGGACGGCTTTGCTTCATATAAAACTTCTATGTATTATGGTAAACCTACCCATGATCAAAATGTAAATAAACTGCTATATCTCACAACTCTACATGTCTAAAGAAGTCCAGCCTAAAAAAGCACGTTCTACTAAAAAGGTTACAGAAGGATCTAACACTGCAGAACTTGAAGCCAAGATTGCAGAACTTGAAGCAAAACTTGCAAACCTGTCATCACAGGTAAAACCAGCAGAATCCAAACCTGCTCAGGCAAGTTCACCAAAGCCAGAACCAAAACCACAACAACGACCAGCAGCATCAGGTCCAACTCACGGTACACTTCCAGCAGGATTCAAATCATCTGAACCAAAACCAGAGCCAAAGCCAGAACCAAAACCACAACAACGACCAGCAGCATCAGGTCCAACTCACGGTACACTTCCAGCAGGAATGAAACCAGCTCCAAAACCAGAAGCAGCACCAGAACCAACACCTAGTGCAGCAGAACCAATGGTAGGTGAAGTAGCTCCTGCATATGCAAATATAAGCTCAACAGGTTACACTGGTAACAAGTATTTTGAAACAAGACAGGAAA
>NZ_FRFC01000008.1 GCF_900143675.1 Candidatus Nitrosotalea sinensis | reverse complement strand
TGCGGGACTTTCAAGCCAAGGAAGACTCTCCTTTTTACGGAATAGATTGCATTCGAACGCCGAATTATGAAAATTCGGGAATGCAGTATTACCAAACGGGTATCCGGAAGGAATTGGATGGCGGCTGGAGCGCGACTTTGGCTACCGGGATCGGAATTTCTTATATCGGTCGCGGCCTCGAATTGATCGCGGCAGGTGGATGGAAGGGGGAACTCGGTTATTTTTTGTTAGGTGCTGCGTACGCATGGGTTAAACCAGGCCAAGACGAATCTTATATTCTGGACGAGATTAGAAGACCTATTGCGATGCGCGAATATTTTAGATGGTATGGAAGCGCGGGTTTAAGGTTTTCACTCTTAACGGTGACCGGAGCCTGTAATTTCTTAACGAAAGTGACTCGATTGCCCTTTCCGTTATATTCCAAAGAATGGACGTTCATGCGAACTAAAAAGATTCACCGTCCGGATAATTGACTTGCATTAGGATCGTTTGCAGGATCGGGGACTCGATCCGGATCGAAGCCTTCCCCTTTATCTTCCAAGATGACGGTTACTTGTTTGTCGTCGTAATGCACTTCCACTTCGATCCATTCTTCCTTGGATTCGCAGATATTGTCCACGTAGGAAAAGTAATCGTTTTCCTTAAACATCAATTCCTGTTTTTGATGATAGGAAATTCTGGCACAGCCGTGCTCTATGGCGTTTCCGACTAATTCATAAAGGGAAACCTTGAGAGAAAGAAGGTCGTCGCTATGAAGTCCCGGTAAATGAGAGATGGATCGCAGAATTAAATGAACATATTGATTAAGATTTCCTAATCTAGGAATTAACGCGAATTTTTGTTTGGATTCCCGAACCTGAAAAAATCGTTTATCTACTAAATCTTTTCCCGCGTAAAAAAGATTTCGGAATCGAAGTAGGGAATATCGGATCGCTTCCATTCTAAACGGTTTTAGAAAAAAATCCACCGCTCCCAATCGAAGCGCGTTGATGGAGATTTGAATGTCCTGGTTTCCTGTAATAACTATAAACGGCGTTTCCACTCCTTTTTCTCGGAGCTTAGTTATTAACTCTATTCCGTTCATTCGAGGAAGACGGATATCCGTAATGATAAGATCGAAAGCGTCCGAGTCGGCGATTTCCAGAGCCTGCTCGGCGGTTCCTGCAAGCGTGAG
>NZ_FRFC01000007.1 GCF_900143675.1 Candidatus Nitrosotalea sinensis | reverse complement strand
TTTTTTTTTTTTTTTTTTTTCAAGCAGAAGACGGCATACGAGATCGTGATGTGACTGGAGTTCAGACGTGTGCTCTTCCGATCTCCCTAGATGGCGAATTGGCATTATACTGGAAATCAGTTTGAACCGTAAGATCCGCCAAACCTTTTTCGGCGAGCTGTGAAGCGTTTAAACTTTCCAAATCAAGCATCCCGCTACTTTTACCCACCTTTTCCTGATATCAAGATATCTTGATTTGTTCAAGCTAAAAAAAATGGTTAATTGGAAAAACGAAGCTCCACTAAGAAATTCATAGAATCGACCATGAAATTGCCCCCCTTGCCAAATAGAATACGGTCGGTTCGAACATACTCGCTATCGACATTTGCTTGTGAAAAAAGTCGACCTCTCTATAAAAAATGGAAACTCTCGGTTGGGGAGGCATTTTACCTTTCCAAAATAAAGATAAAACTTTCTGCCAAATGAAATTTTGGTCCATTTCAATTAAATAAACGATAAGGAGATTAATTGAAACTCCGTGAGCAAGAGATAAGGTTTTTAATTCTTGATAATCTTCTTCAAATGGCCGATAACTATAGCGAATTAAATTCAATCCCCTATCCTGAAACGTAACTCGGAGCCGATTTTTACAAAGATCTTCTTTAAGGTGCAGCGATAATCTGTACTTCGATAACAAGTATTCAAGATATTCGGAAAAGCTGCCGTTCCATCTCAACCAAACCTTTTCCCATATTCGTGCAGGAATTAAAACTGTAGATGGGCTATTATGACGTCGCACCGCAATGGTCTGCCTTTGTTCGCCCCGAAATGTAGCTATCGAATGCATAACGATAACAGGTATTATTTTATTCTGTTGCGCGAAGAAATTTCTCAAAATCTTTGAATGGAGATTTTTTACTCCTGATTTACCTTCGTATTGGCATTATGCAGCAATTCTTGGTTCTTCAAAATTTGATCTTTAAGCATTTTATAATTTTCATCTTTCATTCTACGAAATTCATCAATAATTTTCATTTTTTCCTTCATAAAAGCTTGCAAAGGTTGTTTTAATCATCCTGTAGGAGACATGACTATCTCTTCGTCTGAATGGACGGACGTCGTGTTATTGGAATCCGTCGAACCGCCTACTTCTCCTTCTTTTACAAAACTACCATTTGGCATATTTGAATCTTCGTGATCAGGACTACTTGCCCGTATCTGCTCCGAATCTTCGCCACTAACAAATTGGGTACCACGGACACCGGCAGTATAGGAAGCTGATGTAATTACACAGTTTTCCTTTTTCGATCTTTTATCTACTTTCGCGAAAACCTTTCCCGAAACCAGGTCGATGGTTGACTTATTTTCCTTTGCCGACGATGAAAGTTCCGAAATTTGAATTTTAGTATATGGCGATATCCTGATAACCGAGCTTGACCCGATCTGCAGATCTACTTTACCCCTGATCGTTTCAACTTGATCTTGCTTTTTCAGAACTATATTCTTTTTTACTTCGCTTCTTTTGCCATTCTGAATATAAAAAGCCTCGCCGGTGACGAAAAGGACCACACTAATTTCCTCG
>NZ_FRFC01000006.1 GCF_900143675.1 Candidatus Nitrosotalea sinensis | reverse complement strand
GGGATTACTGGCAAGCCGACTTAGCAAAAAATTCGAAAATCTTTTTTCTCTCTCGGCCGAAACGAGAAAGATCGAAGGGAGATCCACTATGCTCCTACGGAAAATTCCCAGCTCGGGGGAAACGATTCCGGCCATCGGATTAGGAACCTGGCAAACTTTCGATGTTCCCTCCGACGATCGTTCCTTAGCTCCTTTAAACGAAGTTCTACGGGATTTTTTGCGAGAGGGCGGAAGCGTAATCGATTCTTCCCCGATGTATGGAAGAGCGGAAGAAACGGTTGGAATTCTTTCTCAACGGTTAAGCGAATCCGAACGTCAAAAGATATTTCTTGCGACGAAAGTTTGGACGAAGGGTGAAGTTGCAGGTCGTACCCAAATAGAAGCTTCCTTTCGAAAAATGAAGTCCGAAAAAATCGATCTTTTCCAAATTCATAATCTTTTAGATACCTCTACTCATTTAAAAACTCTAAGAGAGTTGAAAGAAAAGGGAAAGATTCGTTACATCGGCCTAACCCATTTTACTCCTTCCGCATTTGCCGAAATGGAGCGGATCGCCGGCAAGGATAAAGTGGAATTTCTTCAAATTCCCTATTCGATTTTAACGCGAGAGGCGGAAAATCGTCTCTTACCCTTTGCGGCTCAAAATGGAATAGCGGTCCTCGTCAACCGACCCTTCGAAGAAGGTGGCCTCTTTCGAAGGACTAAGGGGAAAGTTCTTCCCGAATATTTTAAGGAGTGGGGATGCGATTCATTCGCTCAGGCTTTCTTAAAATACATTATCTCCCATCCCGCGGTCACTTGTGTGATTCCGGCGACAGCTAAACTTTCCCACCTGCAGGATAATATCCGGGCCGGATTCGGAAATTTACCCGAGAGCCCTGAAAGAAAGCGTTTCTTGTCCAATTTACTCGAAGCTCTGGAATAGAAATTTCATTTCGCGCTTTCGAACGGATTGTTTCGAAAAGGAAATTTTCCTCTTTTCAAAGAAAACAAATGCCCTAGAATATTCACGCCTGGAGAAGGAACTATGTCGGAAAAATTATGGAAGACTCATGCGCTTGCGTGGAAAGCGGCGGGAATATTCTTCGAATGGAAACGGAAAAAAATCTTTTATAGAACCGGCGGAACCGGTGAGAATCTGCTTCTTTTACACGGATTCCCCACATCGTCTTGGGATTGGAAAGATCTATGGGAAAGTCTTACCTCTCGTTATCACGTAATTGCCCTAGATTATCTCGGCTTCGGATTTTCGGATAAACCGAAAGGGGGCCATTATTCGGTGTTTCAATACGCCGACCAAGCGGAAGATTTACTTCAGGATCTGAAGATCGACGAGGTTCATCTTCTGGCCCACGATTTAGGGGATACGGTCGCCCAGGAATTATTGGCGCGATTTAGGGAAAAGTTGGCGGGACAAAGAATCGGAGGTCCCGATTTAAAATCCGCATTCTTACTCAACGGGGGAATATTTCCCGAAACACATCGACCTAGAACGATTCAAAAATTGTTGAATGGTCCGTTCGGATTTTTCTTTTCGAATTTGCTGAATAAATCCTCCTTCGAGCGAAATCTGTCCGAAATTTTCGGTCCCGAAACGAAACCTAGTAAAGAAGAGCTAGACGGTTTTTGGGAATGCGTGAGTAACGGAGGAGGAAGGTCGGTTTATCATAAACTCATTCGATATATAAGAGAGCGAAAACTTTTCAGAGAAAGGTGGGTCGGTGCAATACTGGACTTTCCTGTGCCTTTTGCATTCGGCGACGGATTAATTGATCCTGTAAGCGGCATACAAGTCGTTCAAAGGTTAAAACAATTTAGACCCGAAGCAAAGATCTATGAATTTCCTAAGATAGGACATTATCCTCAAACCGAAGCACCCGAGGATGTGCTGAAAGCATATTATAACTTTCGATCGCAACTTTAGACTGTCCGGCGTTTCTTTATTTTCGATCTGGGCGAAATAGAAACGCATGTTCATTTTATTGCGGCATTCGACATCATTGCCTTCGTTTTCCTTATTTTAGGATCCTGCGGAAAGGATATTCTATTCCTATTATTTCCTTGAAAAAAAGGAAATTCCTGCAAGAATGAAACTAAAGTGAAAGAAACTTCTGATGCCGAAAGTCGCTTACAATAATCCGCGTTTCTTCGACTTCCTATATGATGATTTTCTCTGTGCCGTTGTAGATTCGCATGTAGTAAGTTCAGGCGTACTATTTCATTCTCTCACTAAAGAAAATGTCTGGGAACTATTCGAAATCACCGGAGTGCTTTCCGAGCTAAAGAAAAAAGGATATCCTTCACCTAAGTTAGATTTATCCGGAACCGATGATTTATATCAAAGAGTGGTTCTTACCGAGGGCGGAGAAATTCTTATCCACCTCAGGTTGAGCATCCAAGAGTATCGGATTCAAATTAACGATTACTTCTTCAAAGAAAAATATCTGGTCATCAACTGGCTACAGACACGTCATCCGAAACATCCGGATCGGGAAAAATCTAGACTGTACCCCGGGCAGGATATGCCCGGTCTTGGAATATTTCCGGAGCTGGGCGATTTTATAGGTTTTCTAATCATTTCGCTGCGATTGAACGTAGCAGACGTACGTGCCGAATATTTCCACGACGCGATGAACTTTCGCAGAAAATTCCAATTTTTAGAAGTGGAATCGAAGGCTCTCTCTAAGGCTGTGAACAATTAATGTGCGA
>NZ_FRFC01000005.1 GCF_900143675.1 Candidatus Nitrosotalea sinensis | reverse complement strand
TAGCAACAAGAAATAGATTATCATATCATCCGGCAGACAAGCGGTTTACAGGTGCTTCATCTAGTACCAGTACAACAACTGCTCCACCGCCAGCTGCAGAGCCAAAGCCAGAACCAAAACCACAACAACGACCAGCAGCATCAGGTCCAACTCACGGTACACTTCCAGCAGGAATGCAACCACAAGAAAAGAAATCGATGTGGAAAGCAAAAGGTTCTGATGTAGCAGAGACATATGTTTCTGAAGAGCCAAAGCCAGAACCAAAACCACAACAACGACCAGCAGCATCAGGTCCAACTCACGGTACACTTCCAGCAGGATTCAAATCATCTGAACCAAAACCAGAGCCAAAGCCAGAACCAAAACCACAACAACGACCAGCAGCATCAGGTCCAACTCACGGTACACTTCCAGCAGGAATGAAACCAGCTCCAAAACCAGAAGCAGCACCAGAACCAACACCTAGTGCAGCAGAACCAATGGTAGGTGAAGTAGCTCCTGCATATGCAAAGATTAGCTCAACAGGTTACACTGGTAACAAGTATTTTGCAACAAGAAAGAGATTATCATATCATCCAGCAGACAAGCAGTTTACAGGTGCTTCATCTAGTACCAGTACAACAACTGCTCCACCGCCAGCTGCAGAGCCACCTAAACCAAAATCTACTTTCAGAACTACACTTCCAGCAGGATTCAAGCCTTAAAGGCATCTAGCACTTCTTGTGCGTGACCTGCTGGTTTTACTTTTTCAAAAACCTTTAGGATTTTTCCTTTTTCATTTATCAAAAAGGTAGTTCTGTTTACGCCCATGTATTCACGACCCATGAATTGTTTCTTGCCCCATACTCCAAACTTTTTTGCTACATCTTTTTCTGTATCTGCAAGTAGGATGAATGGGACCTTCATTTTTTCACCAAATTTTTTGTGAGATTCCTCATCATCTGGACTTATGCCGATTATCTCAATTCCTTCTGACTTGAATTTTTTATAGTCTTGTGCAAACTCGGCAGCTTCTGTGGTGCATCCTGGAGTAAAGTCCTTTGGATAAAAATAGACTACATACTTTTTTCCTTTTAGATCTGATTTTTTCACAATCTTGCCTTCAGAGTTTTTTAACTCAAAATCTGGAACTGCATCTCCTTCTGATAACATATGAGTCATTGAATGTCATTCCCTATTATTTTTTGCCTGTTTGTTTCGAATGTTTTATATTGTATATTCTGAGGTCAAAGTGAGTAATGGTTAACACTCGTGCATGGCTTGCAGAAGCAATAGGCACATACGCCCTTGTCTTCTTTGGGCCATTGTCTATAATCCTGTCAGTTGCATATTTTGGTTCTATTCTTACTATTCCTTCACTTGTAGTTATAGCACTAGCACATGGTGCTGCAATAGGCTTGATGGTCTATACATTTGGTCATGTATCTGGGTGCCACATCAATCCAGCTGTTACAATATCCATGCTTGTGACAAGAAGAATCAACATCAAGGATGGAATTGGATATATCATATCTCAGATAATTGGTGCAATTGTTGCGGCATCAACGTTGAAGGCAATCTTGCCACAACTTGGAGATAAGGTACACTTTGGAACCCAGGGAGGACCAAGTGCTATCATCAACAACAGCGTAGTCTCTGGATTTACACTTGAAGCAATTTTCACGTTCTTCTTGGTTACTGTCATATTCATGACTGCCGTGCACAAAAAGGCGCCAGCAGGAATGTATGGTCTTGCAATTGGTGGAATGATATTTTTGCTTCACTTGGTAGGTGTACCACTTACAGGAGCAAGTATGAATCCTGCAAGAACTTTGGGACCTGCAATAATCTCCGGTTACTGGGACTATCACTGGATGTACTGGGCTGGACCTATTGTCGGTGCAATAATTGCAGGACTTGTAATGAACTATGTCTTTGTGAAAAAAGCCGAAAAAGAAGTTTCCTAAGCTTTTGAAATATATTATAACAGGTCTGTTCTGAGTTTTATTTGTGGACCCGTAGCACAGCTTGGATAGTGCGGCCGCTTGCGGAGCGGCAGGTCGTGGGTTCGAGTCCCCCCGGGCCCGCTACAATAATGTCCTTTTTAGGGTTCCAAACATCTCAAATAAATGGTGCAAAACTACACACAATAGATTATGATTCCTGATATCTTAGTTGGACTTCCAAAGGCCATCATAACACTATTTGTGGTAATTGATCCAATTGCATGTGTTCCTGTAATTATTGCACTTACAGGCAAGATGGAAACAAAACAAAAGAAATCAATTTCAAATCTCACAATAATCACCGTAGCAATCTTACTTTTTATTTTTGCATTTGTTGGTACCACACTTCTTTCAACCCTCAGTATTTCCATATACAGTTTTATGATTGCAGGTGGTGTTCTGCTTTTCTTGGTTTCAATGGAGTTGCTCACACATGGAGAATGGAAATTTGGAAGTCAGAATTTACAAGATGAATCAGGAATTGTACCGCTTGCCTTTCCACTACTTGCCGGACCTGGCGCCCTGACAACTGTAATGCTGTCATTTGAAACCTATGGTCCTCTAGTGACAGGATTGTCAATAATTATAGTATCAGGTATTACGTATGCAATTTTACGATCAGTTGAACCAATTTACCGATTCTTGGGAAAAAGAGGTTCCATGATTGTTACAAGAATATTTGCAATAATTATAGCAGCTTTTGCAGTACAGTTTGTCATCGATGGCATCAAACAGATATTTTCATTGAATTAATGCAGATTCTTAATCTAAGTCAAAAATGCTTAAAGAAACATGGCTAGCCAGTTACCACCTTTGTCATCATCAACAAAAAAACAACGTTCCCCATTAATTTCAGGTTCTTGAAGAAATTTCTTTTCCTTTGTTTTAGAATTTATAATTACTTCATACGGTTGATTTAACTTTCCATGTCTTGCAACTAGATCTACCTCTTCAGATTTTCCGTCTAAACTTGTTGGTAGTTGTACTGCTGTTATCTCAACTATTCCATGTTTGCCTTTTCTTACCTCTAGGATTTCAGATAAAGTTGGCATATGATATGTAATAGATTCAAAGTATTATAGATATGCCGCACTTGATATTTTTACTTCAATTTCGGATGAAAAAATCAATACTTACAATAAAGCAGATCTGCGATGTTATGGGAGAATAATCATTCTTGATCTTCCATTTCTCTAGTCTCTTCTTGCTCATCTTGCACTACTTGCTCCAACTCATGAGTCTCTTCTTTCATTTCTTCCTGTTCTGTTTGACGTTTTTCTTTTGACTCATCATGCTTTGATTTCCACATGGCTTTCAAAAATTTCTTGAGCATTCTAACTTGCACTTGCCTCTGCAATAAGAAAGTCTTTCATCAAATCTGTGTGCCTTTGCTGAACAGCCTTGAGTATACGCAATGTCGTCTCTGCTTGCTTGTTTCCTCGATTGTGTGCATTACTGATATATCTATCAATATGTGACAAGAATTCAAGTTTTTTTATCACTTGGTTTGCAGCTTTGTAGTGATTTTCATTTTGTGATATGTTTGTCATCGATATCGTACGTAACTATCACACTTAAGGTAGATCAATGATCTATTCTTTGTAATCGGGAGTTAGTTTAGTTCCTCACTTCAAAAAAGTTTAATCCAATAGATTTTTACACAATACTACTCTCATTAATTTCTCAAAAATAGCGAAATCATGGTCTGAACTTGTAAGATTAGGTAAAAAGATGCTAGACTGGCTTTAAATCAATTAGTGAGTCTTGAATTGTTTCATAATGCACTTGAGATCCTTTATCCTTACAATTGCCTTTCCACGTAACGGAAAATGCATTACAAATGATTTTGAAGCATAAATATCGCATTGCCATCCAAATCTAAATTTCTTAGCATGTGAAAACTTTTCATAAGTTACTTTTCCAACAAAACAAACTGTTGCAGGTCTATACTCTCTGATTGTCTTCAGGATTTTTCTTTTTCCATTATTTTCTTCTCCCCTTTGTAGTTCTGACACAACACGGGTAGGTCTGTTTACTAGATTCAAAAAGCCAAATCTGTACACCTGGTTGAATCTTGTATTGTATACGTGCCTTAGTTCTTTGTCGTCTCGTAATTGATTGACACTTTCTTTAATCGCTCCTGACCTGCTCAAAAGATACCAGAACATTTTGTTATTTGAGAATGGTACGCCACGACTAAAAGAACCAGGATGTGGGTTTATTCCAACAAAGAGGACTCTCATATTTTTTGATATCTTGTATCTTATCAAATTACCAGTCTCAATCTATGATCTTGTGTTTCTTCTTTTGGCTGGTTTGAATCTGTTTTAGCAGTGAACATTTTTCATCGATTTCATTAATTATTTGTTTTATTTCATCATATTCAATGCTCAATACCTTCCAGTCTTCCCAGTTTGATGAATCTATTACATTAGTTTTTTTATCCATCAAAAGGTTTTTGTGCAACTGTTCAAAGTTTTTTTCTATCTCTTTTCTTTTCGATACTAGTAATTCTATTTCATCAGAGATGATCTTAGACTCGTCTGTAATCATTCTTGACAAGTTAGATTTTGGAAGCGTGTTCTCTTTTCTCTGCATTTGTGAATTTTTGCCTGACATGATCATCACAACGTGCGTAAAATTCCCATCAAGACAACAGCATTGTTGTGCTGTTCATCCTTTGCAGCGAAAACCAATGTTATAATTTTGTGTTCTTTTTTGAGACTCTTGATTTTATCTAATGATGGTTTATTCTCCCTTAATTCTTTGATGTATTTTTTCTTGAAGGATTCCCATTTTTTTGGATCATGGGAAAACCATTTTCTTAGTTGTTCTGTTGGTGCTATTTCCTTAAACCACAAGTCCACATGTGCGTTGGATTTTGAAACTCCTCTTGGCCATAATCTGTCGATTAAAATCCTAAAACCATCCTCTGATGAATATTCTTCATAAACTCGTTTTATCTTGATCATTGTAATCACTTGTCTCCATAAATCATATTCATTGATCTCTGATTACAGACTTGACTTTGGTTGCAATTTCTTTGGTTATATTTTTTAAATCATGACATTTAGCTGCATGATCTTTTATCAATACCATGAGTTCGTTTTCGGTCTTTGCGATTGCAATCCATTTACACTCAAAGCCCATGTCAGCACATTTGAAAACTTTGTTCATGACTAATCATGACTTTTCTAATATTTAGCAAACATGCTTTAACTGCATTAAAATTCATGCATGTAACGCACTATCTTTTTTAGTTATCACTACAACATGATCCCATGACTCAGGACTTTAAGAAAACTTTGAAAGTTAGTGAGGTACCACTAGGCCAAATGAAGACTGTGGAATTTGAAAATGATACCGTATGTATTGTAAATGTTGGAGGGAAATTCTATGCACTAAACAATGTTTGTACACATGAAGGAGGACCTCTTGCTGAGGGGACATTAAGTGAGTATGAGGTAGAGTGCCCATGGCACGGTGCCAGATTTGATGTAAGAACTGGAGAAGTAAAGTCTCCACCTGCAGAATCACCAGTCTCCACATATGAAATAAAAATAGACCAGGATGACATATGGATTCGAAAATCAATCAAATAGGAAAATTAAAGAAAATTTGTAAACGATGCAAGACAGAATGCGATGATGACAATGGATTTCCCGTCTGTAATTATTGTTTGAAATTGCTCGATAATTGGGAGTGATACCTGCCTTGATAGCAGTATGCGATTTAGCGCTATTTGACAATCAAAACCGGTATCTTGGATTTATGTGCTACCGAATTTGATACGCTTCCTAGAAATAGCTCTTTGACAGGGTTCATTCCCCTAGAACCTATTACTATCAAATCAAATTTATTGTCAAATGCAAATTCAGAAATGTCTAACGTAGCAATCCCCTTGATTATCTTTTCATTGAATCTTACTTTGTTGTTTACACATGTCTTTTTTGCATTTGCCATAAATTTTTTCACTTGTTCTAGGATATGTTTTTCATAAGGGATTTGTTTACCCATTAATGGTAAGGGTGGATATGATGGGATTACACATAGTGCAGTTATGGAAGAATTAAAGTGTCGAGCTAGGTATATTGCCTCATCAAGTCCTTTAAACGAATTCTTTGAGCCGTCCAAAGGTACTAGAATCTTTTTGATATTTTTGATGACCATGTTATTGACACTCTATGGATTTGGCAATTACTGGTAGCCATGAAGGATGGGAAAACATCTCTAGGTTGTTGAATATGTTATGGAGGTTTTCTACAACTTGGATGTGGTTTTCTGTTTTATCCATTAATGAAAATACTATTCTATCTCCAATGGGAATGGTAACAATTTTTAGGTCTCCTCTTTCAGTTATGTTATAATACACTGGTTGTAGCTCTGCATCAAAATCACTCTGCATGGAAGTTAGGAATCTAATGGACATGTAAAACATCTCTTTCTTATCTTTGGAAAGTGGAAGATCATCCTTGCATACCATTTCATCTAGTCTGCCATTTTTGTTAATTAATCCAACACAACTGACTCCATCTTTTACGATGGGTCGAATTAAGGTGGCAATGTTTCTTTCTAATTGTAACATATTGGATAATTATTGAATCAAGTAGAAAAGGGCTTGCACTGTACTGCATGAATTTTAATGCAGTTGCCACCACATGCTTATGTAGATTTGAACTCGTATCATTATGGATGAAAAATTTTGATTATGTCATAATTGGAGGAGGCTTGGCTGGTAGTCATGCATCTCAAGCAATACGTGAGAATGATCAAAATGGGAGCATATTATTGATAACTGATGAAAATCATCTTCCATATGATCGTGTACCTCTCTCAAAGAATTATCTTCTGGGAAAAATGAAAAGTGATGTACTGTATGTTAAAAAATCAAATTTCTATACAGATCAAAAAATAGAATTACTTGTAGGTCGCAAAGCTACCAACCTTGATCCAAAAAATCATGTTATAGATATTGACGATGGTTCACAGATTAGTTACAAAAAACTTTTGCTTGCCACTGGAGGCCGGGCAAGACGACTTTCTATTCCTGGGTCTGACTTGAAAGGAGTTTTTTATCTCAGAACAATCGATGATGCAGATGCAATTCTACAGACAATGCAAGAATCAAAAAGTGCCGTGATAATAGGAGGGGGTTTTATCGGGTGTGAATTGGCTTCTTCTTTTACAAAGAAAAACATCTCTTCAACAATTATTGAAGTTGGACCAAAAATACTGGGTAGAGTGTTTGATCAAGATACTGCAAGATGGCTTGATGATTACTTTACAAAAAAGGGAGTAAAGATAATGAAAAACACCACTCCGACAGAGATAGTAGGAAAGGAAGGAAAGGTTTCTGGAATAAAACTGCAGTCAGGTCAAATCATTCCGGCTGACTTTATAGTCATTGGCATTGGAATAATACCCAATACAGAACTAGCCAAGGATGCAGGTCTTGAGGTAGATAATGGCATAGTGGTGAATCAATACTTGCAGACATCAGACCAAAACATCTATGCGGCAAGCGATGTGGCCAGATTCTACAGTCCTGTCTTTGAAAAGCAGATGAGATTAGAACACTATGATCTGGCTGTAAAACAAGGCAAGTTAGCTGGCGAGAACATGACTGGCAAATCCAAACAATTCGAAGAGTTACCATATTTCTTTTCGTTCATGTTTGACGTAAGAATAGAGGCATATGGAGACTTGAGCAAATATGACAATGTAGTAACAAAAGGAAGTCCTACAGGAAACGGTAACTTTACCAAATTTTATCTTGAGGATGGTGTGGTAAATGCAGTCATGATGGTAACTAGAAAAGAAAATGTGGAATACATTAAACAACTAATCCATTCTCGCAAGAAACTCTATGATACTGGAATACTGACAAAAGATGAACAAAAAATAGAGGCAATTAAAACTTGAGCAAATTTTTAAATCAAAAGGGATTTGCAGCCATGATGCAATATGCTGTTAAGATTGAAGACTGGTGTAAAAAATAAAATGACTGTAATCAAACCTCCCTTTACTGAAGAAACAGCACGTGCCAAAGTCAAAGCAGCTCAAGATGCCTGGAATACGCGAGATCCTGAGGTGGTAGTAAAGGGATATTCTGTGGATTCCAAATGGAGAAACAGGACAGAGTTTTTCAGTGGACATGATGCAATAAAGCAATTTTTGAAAAGAAAATGGTCAAAGGAGCTAAATTACAAGTTAATGAAAGAATTGTGGGCATTTTCAGGAAATAAAATATCTGTTAGATTTGAATACGAATGGAAAGATGCGGATACTGGTCGGTGGATGAGAACACACGGTAACGAACACTGGGAATTTAATGAAGATGGCTTGATGCAGACAAGGGACATGAGTGCCAATGATTATCCAATTGACGAGTCAGAACGTCGCATTAAATGAAAAGTATTGCCTAGTTGCTATGGATTTGAGTCCTATCATATTTTTAGAAAATTCAGATCATCTGATATGCTACTTTATCACTAATACGGGTACTTGGGATCTGTGAACAACTGCATTTGATATGCTTCCGAGAAACAGTTCTTTTAGTTCGCTTCTTCCTCTCGAACCTATGACAACAAGATCAAATTTTTTATCATTGGCAAATTTTGCTATTTCTGTGGAAGCTTCTCCATAGATCAGTTTGCCTTGAAAGTTTACTCCATTGAGAGATGCTATCTTTGTTGCTTCTGCCATGAACTTTGCTGCTCCGTCAGTCATGTATGATTTGAAGGGTGTTTGTAATCCTGGCATGGTAACAGGAGGTGTTAGTGGAATAACACACAAACCAGTGATCTTTGCATCAAATTGTTTTGCAAATAGGATAGCTTCATGTAAGCCCTCCATGGAAAATTTAGAACCATCTAGGGGAACCAGTATTTTTTTAATATTTTTACTTGACATTTACTATGGCCTCACAAAGAATACTTTTAGGTGGATATTCGTATTTCAGATTCACTATGTGTTGAATTTTTTTAATAATTCGCATGTGATCTATACCTTTTTTCATCATGGAGAGTAGTTTGTATGAATAGAATGGTACTGAAAGTAGTTTGACATTTTCTCTCTCGACCACTAAGTAGTCTACCTTTCCATATTCCTCATCAAAATCCTGAAGCAAAGAATGGTGTAACCTAAAACTCATGTGAAGAATTTCTTGTTTTTGACTAGACAAGTTTACAGTGCTTCTTGATAATATTTCTTCGGCTCTTCCGTTTTCATTTATCATGATAATCTGATCAACTCCTAGGTCGAACAAAGATCTAAGCATGATTTTTCACCATATTGTTTTTTTGTAACATATCGTGTAGTCTCAAGGAAACTAGAAAAAGGCTTGCAGTAATGTGCATTAATTTTATTGCATCCAATTTATTGTGCTTAAGATAATTTCAGCCTCATTTATGCCATGATGATGTCTTACCCTTTTCTATTTTTATGACCAATGTATTGTCAGTGTAATCAAATTCTGTCTTTACTCCAAGATCATGAAAAATATTTTGAAAATATGTCTTAAAGTATAATGACCCATTTTCGCCCATATCATGTTGCATTATGAGTTCATGTTTTGTTTCATCTTCGTATTCTGTCAGATTAAATGCAGATCTAATACATCTAGCTCGTATCAAAGATATCCAAGAGTTGAGATCGTGTTTTCCTCGCATGTATAGGGAGATATCTTTTGCCATGCGTGAAGATAATTTTGTTATTATTTTTTCAATTGTGTCACCATCTACAATCTTGAATAATTCTATGAGAAATGGTTTAGGCATGACAACCCATCCTGCAGCAGCTGCAGTTAGCTCCCATTCAAGATGAGAATCCAATATCTGGCTTACAAGAGCATTAGGACTCAATTTCTGTTTATTAGCTACAACTTTAAGTCTGTTCCAGGTATTTTTGTCAAGACGAAGTGAAACAGACTCGGTCTGTTTTGGTACAACCATCTAATACATTATGCTTGATAACTTATTAATAGTTTGGAAAACTTGTGCATGGATAACGGATTTTTTAACTGTCCTGATACAAAATCATATTTACACTTTGAAGAATATCATTTAATTTTTTTAAAAACGTTTTTCTCAAATCTGCAATTCTTGGATAGATACTTTAACAGGTTATGTGTACTGATAGTTCATGAACGTAGGAACTTTCTCAAAGATATTAGTTGCAATAGATGGCTCTGAAATATCACTAAAGGCCGCAGATTATGGTATCACCATGGCAAAAAAAGACAACGCAAAACTTGTTGTTATTAATATTCTTTATACCCCTGCATCTACTTTTACCTACACTAAACAAGCCTGGTTTGATGAATTTCTAAAAAAAGCTAAAGATGAGGCTGCAGAATGGTTTAACAAAATTAAAAAAAATGCCACCGAAAATGGAGTGGAAGTAAAGACTGAAACAGCTGAGGAACTATACTCCGTTCCAGCTGCAATAGTACAATATGCTGAAAATGAAAATGCTGATCTAATTATAATGGGTACTACTGGAAAAACTGGATTTAAGAGACTTTTACTCGGTAGTGTTGCAAATGATGTAGTAATTCATTCTCCAATCCCAGTCATGGTAATAAAATCATAATTGTGGTAACACCACGAAATAGCAGCGGATCTCATAAACCATTTTTTTGTCTTTGAAGAACTATGATTATCTAAATAGATTTGTCTTTGCCAAATCAATGACTTCGTCGCCACGTCCATTGAGCACAGCTTTTATCATATACAGTGTAAAACCCTTTATCACATCAAGGTTGATGCTTGGCGGCATCAACAATTCTTGGCGATTCACTGCTACATCTACAAGAGCAGGACCATTGTGCCGCAAAGCTTGGATCAATGTTGACCTGATCTGTTCTGGTTTTTCGGTGCGCAGTCCCAGTATTCCAACAGCTTCTGCCACCTTTGAAAAATCCGTTTTCACAAGATCAGTACCATATGTGAGTATTCCAGCTGCCTTCATCTCAAGTTCTACAAAACTTAATGCTCCGTTATTAAACACGACAATCTTAACAGGTAGATTCAACTGTTTTAATGAAATCAAGTCGCCCATAAGCATTGAAAGCCCGCCATCGCCTGAAAGAGAAATAACTTGACGGCCTGGAAATACTTGTTGGGCGCCTATTGCTTGAGGCAGTGCATTTGCCATGGAACCATGTGAAAAAGATCCTAACAATCTCCTCTTGCCGTTCATCTGCAGGTAGCGAGCCGCCCAGATAGTGGGAGTACCAACATCACATGTAAAGATTGTATCATCTGCAGCAAGTTCATTAATTATCTTTGCAACATACTGCGGATGAATCAGAATTTGTCCAGTCTTGCCTGTTGCACTAGAATCAAGTTCCCTCCGAGTTTTCTTGTAGTGATCTAGTGATGTTCTCAAATGTCCTTGGTCATTTTTCTGATTAAGCATGGGTTTCAATGCAATCAGCGTCTGGCGTACGTCTCCAACCAGTCCCAGATCGACCTTTGTCCGTCGGGCTATTTGCTCACCTCTAATGTCTACTTGAATTATGGTGGCATGTGATGGATAGAATTGCTGATATGGAAAGTCAGTACCTAACATAAACAACAGATCCGAGTCCATCATGGCATAATATCCAGAAGAAAATCCAAGCAGCCCCGTCATTCCGACGTCATACGGATTATCATATTCTATGAACTCTTTCCCGCGCATTGCATGCACTATCGGAGCCTGAAGTAAGCCTGCAATCTCAATTAGTTCTGAGTGTGCCCCTGCACAACCTGCACCACCAAGAATGGTCACTTTCTGTGATGAATTGAGAACTTTAGCAAGTTTCATTATGTCTTCTTTAGCTGGACAGACAACTGCCTTTGGTTGTTCCAAAGGAATGATGGGTCTGTTTGATACTGCATCTTGTAATGCAACATCACCTGGAATAACAATGACCGATACGCCACGAAGAGATATGGCGGTTCTCATCGCGATATCAAGAACACGCGGTATTTGATCCGCGTGTGAAACAAGCTCGCAGTAGTGACTGCACTCCTTGAACAAAAGTTCTGGATGTGTCTCTTGAAAATATGCGCTTCCGATTTCTCGGCTTGGTATGTGTGCAGCAATTGCAAGAATTGGCACTCTGCTGCGATGACAGTCATACAGTCCATTGACAAGGTGCATGTTCCCAGGTCCACAACTTCCAGCGCAGGCAGCTAGATTTCCCGTGAGGTGAGCTTCTGCACCAGCTGCAAACCCTGCTGTTTCCTCATGCCGAACATGCACCCAAGAAATTTCCTTGTTGCGTCTTCGTATGGAATCCGTTATACCGTTTAGCGAATCTCCCGATATTCCATATATTCTCTTGACTCCGGCGGCAATTAATGACTCGACCACGATGTCGGCAACTTTCTTTACCATGACTTGACAACCTTCCGTTTGGAATCATCCATGACATACTGGTAGACATTTTTAATGTGAGTCTTTGGGATTATGTGGTATGACCTAAAAGATTCCATCATTACCTGTTTGACACATCCTTTCTGATCAATTTGTAATTGCAATATTCTGGAATTCAAATCTTTTTTGAATTCATTTATGTTTATTCCGAACTCTGCAATAATTTCTTCTAGCATTCCTTTGCCAATTTGAGAATGATGTAATGGAACTGTTGCATGCATATCATTTAGCTTAAGAACATGGGTGGCCCGTTTGACATTACAATTATGGAGAATCAATAAAATCCACAAAGTCCTTCATGTGTACTTCTTTTGTTTTTTCCCACACTTTTTTGAACTTGGGTATGGTCATCATTGTTTTTATTAGTTCTTGCCATCGCAACCATAGCCCAGGTTCTATCGTCTTTGTTTTGTTCATGAGATGCAGAAATTCAAATAAATCAAGAAATGCCACTGCCATGTAATACTCGTCAGGATTATCTACTGTGGAAAAACGGTCTGCAAACACCCTGCTTTCTTTTGCCATTTTGGTAAATGTCTCGGTTTTTTCAAGGTTGAGTCGTGCCTCAACTATCTTTGCATATGTCTGCTGTTGAGTTTGAATGCGTATTTCTTTTTTTACTGTTGAGAACTGCCATAAAGAAATGACTAGTATGGATGTAAGGATGCCGACTATAACGAGTTCTAAATAATCCATATGATCCAATCAAGGATTGATTATTCCTCGACCCACGATTTTACCTTCCTTTAGCATTGTCAATGCTTCAGTTGCCTGGTCAAGATTGAATTTATTTGAAACCACTGGCTTGATGATTCTTCGTTTGGCAAGAGAGACCAACTCAATCATATCAGTCAATGAGCCTGTATATGATCCAATTATTTTGTACGCTCTGGTTGGCATTGTAACGAGGTTTAATTGCAGTGCACCACCAAAGAGCCCTACAAGTACGATTCGTGCTCTTCGTCGAAGTATTTGCATATCGGTTTCGACAGTTTTGCTGGCATTGACAAAATCTATGATGGCATCAACTCCGAGGTTGTCTGTCAGCTCCATTATGGATTTTGTCACATCTTGGTTTCTGGAATTTATTGTAAAATCTGCACCATTTTGTTTTGCGACTTTTAGTTTTTCATCATCAATATCCATTGAAATTATTCTTGCACCAGTTACTGCCTTTGCAAGCTGAATTGCCATCAAGCCCAGACCTCCGGCTCCAACAATAATGACATTATCTGCCGGTCTTAGATGTGTATTTTTTACCGCTCCGTAGGCAGTAAGTGCAGCACATGATAGCGTTGCACTAGTGTCAGTATCCATGTCACCGAGTTTTATAAGATACTTGTAACTTGGAACCAGCAAATATTCAGCATAACCTCCGTCATGATATACTCCTATAGATCTGGGCTTGTCGCAAAGGTTCTCTTCTCCTATTCTACAGGCAGGGCAGAGACCTTCTCCTATCCATGGAAAAACCAGAACCTTCTCATTTTTGGTGAATCCTTCTACCTCTTCACCCATGCTTTCTATCACTCCGGCAACTTCGTGGCCTGGAGTTAATGGATATTTTACACCCCTGTCAGTTGTTTTCATGAATGAGCCTGCAGGTCCATCATATCCACCTTCCCAAAGATGAATATCACTGTGGCAGACACCTGCTGATTGAACTTTAATCAAAACTTGTGAGCCTCTTGGTTTTGGAGTCTCAAGTGTTTGTATCTCTAATGGTTCCTTTACTCTGACAATTCTTGCAGCTTTCACATTATAGATTGGCTATCATATTATATAATGCTCAGCAATCAGTTGCATGAATATTCTTGCATGATATTATATGATATATCTCAGTATTGCACATGTGGAAAAAAGCGAGAAGGCCGATATTGAGGTAAATGACAGAAAAAGAATACTCATCTTAGGAGGAGGATTTGCGGGAATCGAGGTTTTAAGAAGATTAGAAAACAAATTTGAAAATGATTTCACAATAGATATCAGCATGGTAAGCAAGGATAATTTTTTTCTCTTCACTCCTATGTTACCAGAGGTGGTTTCTGGCAACATAGAAACTAGACACATCGTAACACCAGTAAGAGCATTTTGCAAAAGAGCAAGATTTTACGAGGCAACAATCAGATCTATCAATTTTCAAAAAAGGCAGGTTACTATGTCAAATAAAATAGGTACCAAAAATGAGTCGGCAAATTGGCATGATCACATCTTGGATTATGACTATCTAGTAATCGCTCTTGGCGGAGAGACTAATTTCTTTGGTATGGAAGATGTCAAAAAATACTCTTATACAATGAAAAGCCTCGGAGATGCAATTGTTCTACGTAACCATGTAATTGACACATTAGAGCAAGCCAGTATAGAACAAGACGAAGATCTAAGAAAGAGCCTGATGACATTTGTTGTTGTCGGAGGGGGATTTGCAGGCGTAGAGACGGTAGGCGAACTGAACATGTTGGTCAGGGATGCAATTCGAGACTTTTACCATGACCTTGACATCCGAGACATACGAGTGGTTCTTGTTGATGCCATGGACAAAGTACTGCCTGAGGTAAGTGATGACCTTTCAAAATTTGCTACACAAAAACTGAAAAACTCTGGAATAGAGATAATTCTAAACAACCCTGTTAGTTCGGCAAGTGCATCCATTGCGAAACTAAAGGATGGTACTAGTATAGAGACCTACACCCTAGTATGGGCTGGCGGTGTTACTCCTGAAAAAATTGTTAAAGAATTACAATGTGAACATGACAGAGGCGGACGAATCGTAGTTGATGAGTACCTTAAGATCAAAGGTTTTGATGGAGTATATGCACATGGAGACTGTGCTTCTATACTGGATTCGCATACTGGAAGACCATATCCTCCTACTGCTCAAAACGCGGTAGAACAGGCAAAGGTTGTGGCACACAATCTGATATCTGAAATAAGAGGGGGAGGCAAAGTCAGTTTCAGTTATAAGTCAAGAGGAATCATGGCCCAAATAGGACAAAGAACGGGTGTAGGTATGTTGTTTGGAATAAAGACTCACGGTCTGTTCGCATGGATGGTTTGGAGGACTTATTATCTCAGTCGTCTACCTACTTCTGAAAAGAAACTACGAGTAGTAACTGATTGGTTCATTGACCTATTTTTCAAACCCGATGTCACTCGATTGAAAACCTTTACAGAAAGTCAAGCAAATTACCTTTCTAAATCTGTGGATGTAATATCAAAATAAGAAAACTAAAAAATGAGACAGTTACAATTGTATAAAAAAGATGGGAAGTTTTTTGGTTTATCCATATATCTTTCCACATGTGTTGCATTGCCAGTGATTTGATGTGACAGACCACTGGTGCATGTGCTCCTTTTGATGAGATTGTTTTGTCGTTTTAAAGACCTCGTGTTAAAGTAACGTATTTTGACATAAAAGCATGATGAATTAATTGCATTTTTTTTCATGCAATTGATTGCAGTATATGCATACTACTTTTAACTTAATTTGTGATTACATGATCATGCTAACTCAAATTCGTCGAAGAAGCACATACCTTGCTGCGGTTGGGATCCTTACCGTAGCAATTGTATCAATCGTGAGCATTATGGCGATAGGTGGTCAGTTTGCAAATCCAGAACCGATGAAAAGTGCGGCAGACACGCATGTTTTGTCATCAAGCGGTCATTGCTATAGTTTTGAAAACAATTGTCAAAATTATGTAAAGATCCAACCTGACAGTTCGTACTACACTACTGGCAAGTATCTAGATTCAGCATCGCCCCCGTAATCTTTTTTTTATTAAACTACAAATAGAATTTGATCTTTATTCTGACAAATAATTCATTTTTTATTATTCTTGAAATTAGGAATTTGTAACCAAATGTGACATTAGTACAAGTGTTACACACACCATGACAAAGATGGTAAACAGCACAACTGAAGAAAATTCAGACACAAACTGAACCAAATAATGTACTCTGCAGAGTATGTCGTGGATGATTGAGTTGCATTTTTTTTCATGCAATTGATTGCAAGTCTTTTTTATTCATCATGTAGGTATGTGTGCATGCCAATAGACTTGGAATTTCCAAAAAATCACAAACCAATAGGCAAACACAAGTGTGCAGATGGTGAACATTTTCATTTTGTTTGGGGCCCCGGAAAAATAGATGCCGAGTCTTCAACTGATGAAAACATACAAAACGCCTATAAAAAACGGGGAGAGGAATATGTTCCTCTGGGAATACATGGGACTTTTGTCGCAGTTGACTGGGATTCATGCATATCGGATGGTGGATGCATTGAGGTGTGTCCAGTTCAAGTTTATCAGTGGTATAGGACGGAAAATGATGTTCCTGCGGTACAGATGGTAAACGCTACCAGTGTTGGAACAGGTGAATCTCATCAGAAGGAGGGACGTAAAGATTACACAGACAAATCAGAACCAATTCGAGAACATGATTGTATCTGGTGTATGGCGTGTGTCTCTGTCTGTCCTACACAAGCCATCAAGGTAGATCAATCAAATCAAAAAATCCATGAGGAGATGGCGATAAAATATGCAAAATGAGGGTAAAGTAGTGGGAAAAAATATCTGTGATATATGCGGGACAGACGTTGGCGCTGTTGATGGTAACACAGATTGTCCTATTTGTGATGACCTATACTTTGGGAAAATAAAGGAAAGTTACACTCAAAATCTAAAAAGATGTAATATCGCATCCGAAGATTTATTCAAACTTTATTTTGATTTATCTGGCGAATTTGTAAAATCTTCGTATAATATTGCTACTCAATATCTTGAAATAGAGAAAAATTTGCGCCTCTACAATCCGTCTTGGTATTATCTTCTCACATCGTACCAATTTCTAAGAAACAGGTTTCTTGGAAATATGATACAGAGTGCTAGTGTAATATATTCTAGTTTTACAGATGTCTGGAAAGTTCACTTTTATACCATGTCAGAAAACATTGTATCCACACTTGAAAATGTGAATAGATTTTGTAATACATGTAATGAAACTATAAACGTTCAAGAAAAATCACATATTTCTGAAGGAAATAAGAATCTGATAAAAACGATCAGTGTTGTCAATAGGACGTACAGTACATATCAGAAGGAACAGAAGATTACCCAGACCAATAATTCTGAGAACATTGTGGGAGTGTTGAAAAAGAAATGAGACTGTTCCATAAAAAAACATCATGTGAACAATGCATGGAAGAATTTGAAAGTTATGAAGATCTTGTTGATCACACTAGACATGCACATCATCATGACATAGTAAAATGTAACGAGTGCGGAAAAGAGTTCATACATGAAAAAGATAGGTTGCATCACTCACGAGAGGAACACAAAAAGAAGATAAAGAGCAGAATGCACAAGGGCGAACACAAACACGATATAGCGAACCCACTTCCACAGGATGATCTTGACGCACATATGCGGAATTTCAGTGATAATTTTTAACTTGGGAAATGTATGAGTAATTCTCAAGACACGGTACGACCAAGATCTAAATCTGAAATGAATATATCTAAACACACAGGGGTTCAGGCAAGTGAAACGGTGCTCATCTTGCAAGGTGGTGGTTCGCTTGGCGCATACGAATGTGGCGTTTACAAGTCACTGCACAAGCATAAAATAAAATTTGATATTGTAGCTGGGACTTCAATCGGAGCAATTAACGCAACAATAATCGCATGTGCAAAGAATGACCCCATAAAAGACCTAGAAAGTTTCTGGCTGGATTTGGCAGATAGTGTCACTCCTCCCAATTTGCCTTATAATGTGAGATCACGTTTTTCCGCAATGTACTCGGCAGTTTTTGGCAATCCTAATGCTTTTTTTCCAAAATGGTTTTTGCCATCGGCAGATTATTTTTTTCCATTTTTGTGGCCTTATCTTTACGATAAGACTCCGTTGATGAATACTTTGAACAAGTATGTGGATTTCAAGAAATTAAGAGAACCAAATAGTCCTAGATTGATTGTTACTTCAACTGACATAGAAAATGCAAGACCGTCAATATTTGATAGCATGTATGATAACATAACTGCAGACCATGTTCTTGCCAGTGCAGGGTATCCGTTTTACGGAATTTCATGGACTAGAATTAATGGTAGGTATCTCTGGGATGGTACATTATTGAACAATACCCCTCTTCGTGAAGTGATAGATGCATCTCCGAAACACAACAAGAAGGTCTATCTCGTAGATCTGTTTCCTCATGAACAGCATGATCTTCCTAGAAATATGATTGAAGTTTGGCATAGGGCCAGAGATATCATGCATGTAGATAAGATACTGTATACATTACACATGTCAAAACTGATTAATCGACAGCTTGGCCTTATTAGAAACATGTACGAGATTCTTGACAAATCTTCATTAGATGAAAATTCAAGGACAAAGTTTTCAAATATTCAAAAAGAATACCATGAGATAGCTCAAGAGAGAGGTGCAATTATAGATCAAATAGTGAGAATCCAACGCAAGGAAGACTCGCATTTTCTATTCGAGGATGCTGATTTTTCCATCACCACGATAAAGAATCTTATGGAACAAGGAGAAAGAGATACAATTCTGGCATTATCAGAGATTTGATGACTCGAAAGAATTCAGCTATGTTTGTCATCAAACTTTTCCATTTTTTATTTACAAACTGGAAAATTTCTATAAATCGACAACATTCGACAGAATTTTATCATATCGTCTTTTAGAAATTTTGTGATAAACGAGATAATTGTTTTTTCCGCAGCAGCAGGAATCATATTTCTGGGATTTGCAGGCGAGATCTTTTTCAAAAAAACGGGAATCTCGTACTATTTGTTTCTGATTTCAGTTGGAATTGTACTTGGGCCGGTCTTCAATGTATTTCCACGAGAGCCTCTAATTCCAGTTCTTGGTCTGTTTGCAAGCTTTACGCTCATCATGATCCTATTTTACAGTGGTATGGATATGAGGATAAAAGAAGTCATCAGGGGAAGTCCAAGGACGGTAGTCCAGGTAACAATCTATGTGGTATCAAGCATATTTTTAATTGGTTTTTCACTTCACTTTATTTTAAAATGGGATCTACTCCAGTCATTGATATTTGGCTCAATGGTTGGAGGCGAGACAGCATCAGTTGTTGTCATTCCGTTGTCAAGGTCGCTCAGGCTTGGCCAGAACACAATAACATTTCTAACACTAGAATCAATTTTGAATTCAATTTATTCAATTGTGTTTTACGAGGCCTTTGTGAGCCTGTACAAGACTGGCACAAGCAACTGGGCATTACCACTGATTACAATTGGGACCAGTTTTTCAATTGGCATTGCAGTAGGAATTGGCTTGTCCATTGTCTGGATGTTTGTGCTAAAATATGTCAGAAATTTCAAGTACACATACGTCCTGTCCCTTGGGCTATTGTTTGCAACATATGCCATAACCGAGGTCTTGCATGGAAGCGGACTAGTGGCAGTGCTCATCTTTGGCTTATTTTTGGGCAGCTCCAAGATCATCTTGTCCCGCCTTGGCCAAAAATTTGACCTTGCAGACATGAACGAGCAGTTTTACAAGTTCCAGGGCGAGATATCATTTCTCATGGAGACATTCTTTTTTGTATTTCTGGGTCTTGTGTTTGTGATTACACCATCTACCATTTTATCAAACCTCATGCTTGGGTTGCTTGTAATTGGAATCTTGCTTGTCTTTAGATTCATTGCTACAAAGGCATCTACAATAAAATCGGAGCTACGCAAGGATCAGCTTGCAATATTTATTATCTGTGCACAAGGAGTTGTTCCTGCCACGTTATCAATTGCCGCACTAAACGATGGCATTCCGCTTGCAAATACATTTGTCAGCATTGCAGTATATGTGATCATACTTTCAAACATTGTGACAACTACAGGTTCTATCTTAGTTGCAAGAAAAAATAGGACATCAGTTACAGATGACAAAAACCCGCTTGAATGACATCATTATAAATAACTCAGAAAAAATAAACTCTAAATCTTTGAAAAAGAAAAAAGATAAATCTTTGTCTTGTGTATATGATCTAGGAATCTTAATACAGGACATTATTGTTTGAGATCCCCCCGGGCCCGTTTCAATTTTAACTCAAGACATTAGGTACTCGCATCCACAAATTCAAATCAGATGTGTCTCACAGGGTCCTAATGGACTCAGACTAATATCACGCATGTGACAGGGTCTGAATTATTTTTCTCGTGATCTAGATCAGGCTTTTATAGAAGATTCTTCTCGAAAAAACCACAGGTCTGATATGAAAGGTCATGCTCGCTCAAAATTACTTGAAGTTCTATTTGTAATCTTGGCAATTCCGTCAATATTCTATCTTACATCTGCACATCTACAGGGACAAGAACTTACAGGATTTCCAAATGCAAGTGCACAGGTGCCAACTCCCTGCCCCAACATCAGCACAGACACGGTGCTTACCTATTCCTGCGTGGTAGACTCGCATTATTCAGGCATCACGATAAATCAAGGTGTCACACTCACAATAAATCCTGGTGTCACCATTACAAGCTACAATGACATTACTGCCTATGGGAATATAGTCAACCATGGGACAATCAACTTCCAGGCCTCGCGCAACTTCTATGTGTATTCGACCCTTACGAACTATAACAATATCATAATATCCAACTACGCCCAGCTTGTCAATTACGGGACAGTGTCAAACTACGGCGGGACCATCACAAACAGCTACAGCGGCGTCATCAACGGAGGTCTTCTTAACAACAACGGCACCGTTGACAACATCTTTGCCACCTTTCAAAACAACCAAGGCGGAGTGATAAACAATAATCTTCATGGTACCTTTATCAACAGCCTTGGAAATCTGTTCAATTATGGTACCATCAACAACTCCTGTGGCGCAGTCTTTACCAACACCGGCTCGATATATTCAAACCCTGTCACATTTGCGTCATGCTTTGCAACAACAGCTGCGATAATTCCCAACACCTCATCCACTTCTACAGGCTCTATCCTTGTCTTTAACGCAACAATTACCGATACATCTTCTACTCCAACAACTCCACAAGGAACCATATCATGGAACGACGGCTCTGCAGGAGGCAAGTTTGCCAACTCTACAACATGCATACTTTCAGGCTCTGGCACTACAAGCAGCTGTACCATATCCTACACCGCGCCCTTGTCTGCAAAATCGGTTGTCATTACAGCGCAATATGCAGGAGACTCGGCGCACTCGCCAAGCTCTGCAACATCTCATCTCACAGTAATTGCACCAGATACCGTCGCACCAACCACAACTGCAACACTTGCAGGTACTGCAGGAACTAACGGATGGTACACGTCGCAAGTAACTGCTACGATTGCAGCATCAGACAACCCGGGCGGCTCTGGAGTAAAGTCAACAAGCTACTCCCTTGACGGTAGTACTCCAACTGCATACACTTCGCCAGTCATTGTTACAGGAGACACCAACCATACTCTTTCATTCAACTCTACTGACAAGGCAGGAAACGCCGAACTGCCTCACCTGATATACATCCCAATTGACACGACTCCACCTGTCATCACGGTGCCAACTGACGTGACAAAGGAAGCAAAAGGTCCGCTTACGCGCGCCTTCCTTGGAACTGCCACTGCAATTGATGCAGTTGACGGGCCTGTCACAGTGACAAGCAATGCAACGGCAAAGTATCCTGTCGGTACAACAATAATCCAGTACTCTGCAGCAGATCTTGCAGGAAACACTGCATCTGCATTCCAGCATGTAATAATTACAGATACAACTCCTCCTTCACTTCAACTACCTGACCAGATAACAACGCAGGCAACAGGGTCATCAGGGGCTATAGTATCATACAAGGCAAACGCAACTGACTTGGTAGACGGCCCTGTAACTCCTGTATGCAACCCACCGTCTGGCAGCACATTTGCATATGGTAACACCACTGTTACATGCACTGCAACAGACTCGCACGACAACACGGCAACTGGAGAGTTTGATGTCAACGTGCAAAACAAGATACCACCAACAATATCAATTACATCTCCTGCACAAAATGCGATAGTAAGCAGCGCAACAGTTGTAGTATCGGGAACTGCATCAGACATTGTATCGGTATCTAATGTATCATGGAAGGTCGACTCGGGTACAGTATCAGCAGTGTCAGGAATTACTCCTGGTACTAACATAATGTGGTCGTTTGCAACATCAAACCTCGCACCAGGCCCTCACACAATACAGGTTAACGCAACAGACTCTGCAGGTCTTGTTGCAATATCTCAAATATCAATAACATATGCTGCTCCTACTGTCACTATTCCGGTACCACAAGGAGGCGGACAGTTAACATTTAGATCAGGCAGCGGCGGATTCACAAACCTCACATCCGTATCGCAATCAAGCCTTCCCTCTCAGCCCCCTCCAGGCAATTATCCGCTAGGATTCTTCGCTTGGGATATTACAGGATTTGCACCTGCTACATCTGTAACAGTTGATGTGACATCTCCTGTACCACTTGCCCCTCAGTCCCAATACTTTAAACTCATAGGAAATACTTGGGTTCCAATACCTGTAACAGTTCTTGGAAATACAATGAGGTTTTCTATAACAGATAACGGACCATGTGATTCCAACCTGTCTGCAGGGATAATATCAGATCCGGCAACAGTTGCAGCCCCGACAGATGGAAGGATAACAGGCGGGGGAAATATCGGAAAAGGGACAAACTTTGGCTTTGAGATCTACTCAGACCTTAGCAACGCCCACTCTATCCAAGGCACGTTTGAATACCATGACAGGTATGTCAGGCTGGACCTTGAGAGCAACAAGATAAACTTCCTCTCAGTTGACACAACAGGTACCCAGTCAACATTTGTCGGAACTGGGACATATGATAGGCATGACAAGCACGACGCTGCAGATACTTTCCTTGTTTCAGTCACAGACCCCGACAAGAGAGGAACGCATGACACATTTTCAATCACAGTAACTGACAGCTCAGGCAACATCGTATACCAAAATTCAGGTGTAACAAAAGGCCACATCGAGATACATCATACAGGCAATGATGATAACGGAAAAAATGGCAACGACAGCCACAGAAAGAACTGAAAATAATTCAGAATGGAAAACTTGGAGAATCTTGACAGTTGTGATGCTGGTACGTATACACCTTACATGAAAATAATCTAACAAATCACTTTGTATTTTATTTTATTCCAGAACATACTTCGCCTAGTATGTTTGAGTTGTATTCTCCAAGTTGTGGCCTTATGCTGCTACGTGGAATGATCTTGCAAATTACATCTGGTAAAAGAAAATCTCCTACCACATAGACTCCTATTAAGAGGAGTCCTATTAGAATTAAAAGCCCAAATGGTATCTGCACTACCAACTCTAGTAAAGTTGCATATAATAATCATCTATTTTTCAGAATATTTTCACATATCTTACTACTCTAGTATATGACATGCTCTTCTTCTCGCCTGAGAATTATGGCTGGAATTATTGATGCCACAAGAGCAAATGTTGAAATGTAAAATATCACATGGATTGAGTTTATAAAATTCGTAATTACAACTGCAGAAGAATTGTGCACCGTAGAGCCAAGGAAAACTGATTCGAGATCTTGCGGTGGAATGGCATGTGCAAGTATTGCAAATGATATTCCAAGGCTCATTACGTTTCCCAGTGTTACAAGAGTGGTACTCATCCCTGCCGCAACACCTCTTCTCTGAGGTGGCACTGAACCCATGATTGATGCCCTGTTGGGTGATGCAAAGATGCCAAAGCCTGCACCAACTAGTGCCAAGGGAAGCACCAGTCCCTCAAAGTCTGTCACAGGGGAAATGCGGGTCATGACAAGAAATCCAACAGTGGATATTGATAGGCCCAGAATGGTAAGGATCCTTGAACCGTACTTGTCGGAGAGCCATCCTGAGATGGGCCCAAAGGTTGCAATTGTAAAAGAGACTGGTATGAGATAGATACCTGCAGCAAAAGGCCCGAGCCTCATTGAAGGTCCCTGTAGGTAGAATGTCATTATCAACACAAGCGCACCTCTTGCAAGGGCATTGAGAAAGATCATAAAATTTCCAGCAGAGAAGAATTTGTTTTTGAAAAGTGAGATGTCAAACATGGGCTGCCGTACCTTTGATTCTACATATGCAAATACTCCGAGCACTCCTATCCCGGTCACTACAAACACCACTTCTAGCAAAGAAGGAATCATCTGGAGCGATCCTGTAGTGATGCCAAGCATTATCAAAAGAAGTCCTGCAACAAGGACGAGATTGCCTAACCAATCTATACTTCCACCTGATATTGTACCGAGTTCTCTCATCTTCTTATGTGACCATATTGCAGCAAAGGTACCTATGGGAACATTTACCCAAAAGATGGACCGCCATCCAAGTGTCTCAGTCAGAATCCCTCCTAGTAATAGTCCTAGGACTGATCCAATAACTATGGAGATCTGATTTAGACCAAGCGCTCTTCCTCTTTCCTTGGCATCAAATGCGTCAGTAAGTATTGCCGCACTGTTTGAAAACAAAAATGCCGCACCAAAGGCCTGGAAGATGCGAAAGAGTATCAATTCTGTCCCAGACTGGGCAAAGCTACAAAAAAGTGATGATATCGTAAACACGACAAGTCCCATATTGTAGAGTTTCACACGGCCAAACATGTCTGCAAGCCTGCCAAAGCTTAGAAGCACACATGTTGTTACAAGACCATAGGAAAGCACTATCCACATTGTCTCAATAAGCGAGGAGTGTAGATCAGAGACTACAGTTGGCAGTCCTATCAACAGGATGTTGGTGTCAAGTGATGCCATCAAAATGCTAATCGTAGTGTTGGATAGCGCAACCCATTTGTATTGCATTTTTTGTTCCTTTTCGATCTTGAATCAAATTCAATTTAAAACATTAATGCCACTTTGATTGGTGGCTAACTCCTTAATCCTGGGAATTTCCAAGTCAAACAATCTGATTTACCATGTAATCATATTTTACTATGATAAAATCTGACCCTTTTCTTTTGACATAAAATAATAATTTGACTATCTCAAAACTTATAATGATTAAAACCAAGGAGAATTATGCTAAAATTCAAATGCAAAGATGTTGGGTTTGAATGCAATTTTGTAGCAAAAGGAAAAACAGAGGATGAAATATTGTCTCAATGTGCAATACACGCAACAAGAGATCATGGCATGAAACAAGAGGATATTACAGATGAACTAAGAGGTAAAATCAAAGCCAATATTCACAAATCCTTGTTCTGAATGTCCTCTTTTTGTTATATTGTATTTGTTGATATGTTTTGAAATGTTGGTATAAAAGAAAAAAGAGACGGTGCTAGCCGCTCATACATACGCCTGGAACCCATGTGTCTCTGTAGCATATCTTGTCTGGATTTACAATTGAGCAGTTACCTTGTTTGTCGCATTCGTATCCTTCTTTTCTTTCCCACTGGTGTGGCAATTCAGCCTTTTTAGCATCGGAAAATATGCTCTCAATCACAGACATTCTGTTCTTTTTTGTCAGTGTATTCTCAAGGGATGCTACAACACGAATAAGGTTTGAAACATGCCTTCCAGCTCCCTCTTTGTTTGTTGAAGTCTTTTCTATGCGAGATATCATCTGTTCGAGGTCTTGTCGAATCTTCTTTTTTTCTATCTTTGCTATCGCTTTTCTAGATGCTGTGAACTTCATGTCTGTCATAGTATGTGTACTTGTTTTTAACTATGATCAATGTATGAGATGTACTGTACTAAAACTCCTAGGGCTTGGTTGGATTGGCCTGTAAAATTGGTATTTGAAAATAATACCATGTTGCTGGTATAAACTATGAAATTCATCTAACTTTTCCATGATTAATTGAATTCATTAAAGGACACAATCATTATTTTTATATTGTATCTATTCAAACTGGGTAAAGTGAAAACCACACATCTAGTAATAGTTGCTCTTTTCATGTTTGGAACCTGGCCAGCCTTTGCATTTGATGTGTCACAAATTAATGTTGGAGCAAATCCGTGGGCCATATCAATTGACCCAAACACAAACAGGATTTTTGTAACAAACTTTGGAAATGATTCTGTCTCTGTAATTGATGGAAATACAAATACTGTAATCAAACAAATTACTGTGAATGACAGTCCAACAGGAATTGTGGTCAATCCAGATTCTGGACTAGTCTATGTTTCAAGGCTTAGCTCGCATGCTGTAACTGTAATAGATGAAAGAACATTTACAATTACATCTAACATAACAGTAGGAACACAACCAAATGGTCTTGGATTAAACCCTGTTACAGGTTACATCTATGTGACAAATATGGGTGACAGAACTGTCTCTGTAATTGATGGCAAAACAAATTCAGTCATAGATACGATACAGGTACAACTACGTCCTACCGCTGTATCTGTAAACCCGTCCACCAATACTTTGTATGTCACAAATTCTGGTTCGGGAACAGTCTCTGTTATTAATACAAACACAAACACAGTCTCAAACACTATACCAACAGGCAAGGGCCCTACTGATGTTGCAATAAACCTATACTCTAATACTGTATATGTCACAGATTCTCCTACTTCACAAATCTTTCTCATTGATGCAAAAAATAATACCGTATTATCAAAAATTCCAGTAGGCTCTAATCCTGACGGTGTATCAATTGATTATTCTAAAAACAGAATTTTTGTTGCAAATTCTGGTAATGGTACAGTCTCTGTAATTGACGGAAATACTAGAATGGCAACTGATGTGATTCCTGTGGGAAAACATCCATTTGCAATAGCCACAAACCCGTTAACAGGCATGACGTACACTGCAAATGACACACCTGGTATTGTATATGTCATATCTGACAATGAAAACTCGACATCTTCTCTTCAACAACAACTTGATGCGGCCAAAAGTCTTGCTGAAACCAAAACACTTGACAAACGTCAATCTGATGATATTCAAAATGCCATTGTTTTGGCAGAAATTGGCATCCCTATAGGATTTGGCGTGTCTGTATCAATCTTTATTTTCAAGACAAAAAAATAAACTTGCAATTAAAAGATGTCTCTTACTAGTTTCTCAAATATTGATAACAAGAATTTCTATTTGTTGAAAGCAGCATATTTTGTAAAACACTAGTGTATAAATTTTAGAAAACCATTGATCACAACACTTTGTTTGTTTCTAAAAATATGTTCAAATCTGGTGTACAATCACACATTAGATAATTTTTCAAATCAATATTTTTTCCAAATTTTTTAAAGTCCTTTCTGGAAATAATTTTTTCAAAAAAATTCCAAAATAGAACATGAATTTGTAGGTGATTTCGCAATCTTTTAAGTACAATAAAGACCAATTGAAAAAGAATGACAAATAAGATATCTCCAAATTTTGTCATTGTAGCTATCATAATACTGGGTGCAGTAGCGATATATTCTGCAGATGCTGCAGGAATTCCGAAGAAAGCCATTTCTCTAGCATCTAGATTCATTGAGTCTGACCTTCCTACTACTACTGTTTTTACAGATGCGGCAAATACATTTAATGCAGGATCAAAGCAAACATTTCAAGCAAACTCATCTACTGCTGGTTTTAATTTAGCAGGAACATCTTCAGATCCTTCCTCTCTGTCACCAGGAGATATCTGGAGAAATACTACAGCAGGAGTCTTGAAGTTCCAAGGATCTTCTACATTGCAAACAATAGTGACCACAAAATCACTTGCACAGTTCAATACGGTGAGTGGAACATTGGCATCTGGCAAGTCAGCTAGTGCATTGATGGCAGGTTCTGGTATCACTTTTACTCCGCAACAAACAGGTAGAGTAAAAATCGATTTTACTTTTGAATGTATATCTGCCACTAAAGGTGATGGTTGTCTAGTTCAAGCTGCTTATGGTACTACTCCTGCACCTGCAGCCAATGCCGCAGCTACTGGAACCACAGTGGGTTTACAGTTTGATGCCAAATCTGGTGCATTAGTCAATGGCTCTCCAAATACATACACCATTCCAGTAATTATTACCGGACTCAATGTAGGAACAACATATTGGATAGATCTTCAATATGTTACTGATACAACCAATGTGATTGCTACCATATCAAATGCCCAAGTGACTATAGAAGAAGTATGAGTCTTTAACCGTATGTGAAAACAATGTAAAACATTGTTTTTTGTGACCATGAGTCTGCAAATAATGTGATTACAAATCCAAACTTTGTATCTGATTTGTTATCACGTGTGATATTTGTAGATTGACCTATTATGTTGCCAAATTAATTCCAAGTTGATGAAAATTACATACATTGTAATTATCAGTATTGTTTGCTTATCTTTGCCATTGTCTTCTGCACATGGTGACAATGTTCTTACTCCTCCATTTGTACATGCCATAGTGACAAATCCAATCTCGGTATTTGGAAAAACATACAATCTACAAGTGGATAACATGACTTATCCTCTATACTATGGATTTCATTATACCAGTGCGACGGTATCAAAGATATCAGTCGTCCCTGAATCCAATTCTATTCAAATGTCTCTACAAAATGTAACAGAAACCGATACAATGTGGGTCTACATTCCACAGTCAATCATATCTTCAGATAGCAATCAGTTTCTACTTTATGTGGATGGAAAAAACACTTCCTATGAGATTGCAACTTATAGTCATTCAACAATACTGGGATTCACTGTTAATACCAATACACATGAGGTTCAAATCCAGGGTACTAGGGTAATACCTGAATTTTCTACATCTGTATTTTCTGTGGCAGTGATAGGCTTTGTATCTATTCTGGTATTGAGATTCTATCGACCACTAAAGATGTAAATCTATTCTGTGGCTACTTGTATGAGCTCGCCCATCTGCTTGCCCTTTCCTTGAGATATTGCGGATATTCCTCCTGTCAAACTTTCTGTTGTAATACCTTTGCTTCCTAGCACTTTGACTGCATTTAGTGATGTATATCCTGCCATGCAAACAAGAAGTGACTTGTGAGTTCCTTCCAATGCCTTGTTGATCTCATCTGGTATTTGCTGGGTTGCAAGAAGCCTCTCAACATCTCTTGCTTTTGGAACAAAGATCTTACTCTTGTCAACTCCCAAAGTCTTAGCAATCATTTCTATTCCTTCTTCTTTTGGAGTGTATTGGGTGTGAATCCAAATCACCTTGTCATAATCTCCTACGCTTGAGGCTGCCTCTTGCAGCGAGACTTGGATTCTGTTTTGTTTCTTATTTGATGACTCGAGATTCTTTTTGTATTTTTGTATGCCGTCTGCAACTATGACTATGAAATTACCACCAAATCCTCCAAAGTTTGCCATCTGCATTACTGCATACAGCGCAAGAGCACTGCTTTCCCCCATGTCGTATCCCTTGTCTACAAAAAACTTGAGCAAACGTTTAGCCTGCTCAAAGTCTATCTCATGTTGACCTGCATACCTGTCAGGCTCGTAAAATTTTAACCCTGATGCCTTGTCTTTTGTCCTGATTCCAGCTACATCCTGGCCTCCAACTGGAAATACTACATGTAGAGATTTCTTTCCATATTTTTCTGTGATGTATCTACTCAGGCCTCCTGATGTACCGCCTGTGCCAAAGGTGCAAACTATTCTAAAGTTTTCTAGAGATTGCCCTTTTTCATGTAACTGTTGGTCTATTTCAGGCGCGGTAACCACTCTGTGTACCTCTGTATTCATGTCATTGTCATATTGCTCGGGACAAAAACAATTGTAAATTTTTGCAAAAAGTTTTGCTAGGTTTATGATATCCTGTTTAGCTAAAAGTTCTTGTACTTCTGAGCTTGCCTTGTCAAATACTGTGGGATCAAATCCAAGCTCTGATAATTGTGATCTGATGTTTGCGGCAGTTGCCCTTGCAGCCAAGACATTCGGGCTTTCCTTCATACCAGGGGCAGGACAAATGTCCATGTCCAAATTTATAATTCGAATCTTTTCATTTCTCAATTCTTCAAAAACGCCTTCTTGTAACTTTCTTGACACCAGTGCAACTACATCAAGCCCAATCTTAGTTAGCTGACCAAGAGCTATTCCAAAATTTCCAGATGTTGCCTCAAATATTGTCTGACCACTTTTGAGTCTGCCTGATGTGATGGCATCATGAATTATGTTTACTGCTGGCCTTACCTTGATGGAGCCTGCAAGTAAATTCGAGTCAAATTTGCCAAAAATGTGAAGATCTTTATCGTCAAGGTTCAGGTTAAACTCTTTTTTTGCGCACTCTTTCAGATCTAGGGTGATATCTTTTAACGGAGTAGGATTGACTATGACGCCATTTTCCACATGTGGAACCTTATTCCAGATCTCTTTTTGAAAATGCTCTAATAGGATATTATCTTTATTTGCTTCCAATTTTTACCAATCGTGCTGTGATGGATAAGAAGATCTTATAAAATATACCATAATCTTCCAATGGTGTTTTAGGGTTCACCTCTTGATGTCATCTTTTAATCTGGCCTGTTCTAGATTTATTATATGTCATCTGACAAACTGGGGCAATTTCGTAATGCCAAATGCATTAATCTTGAGACATACAGAAAAAATGGCCAGGCAGTACAAACACCTGTATGGTATGTCATAGATAATGATGTCATCTACGTGGCAACGCCTGCTACTACTGGAAAGATAAAACGTTTGACTGTCAACAAGCATGTCAGAATTGTCCCCTGTAATTTCAGAGGAGATCCTAAAGGTGACTGGATTGAGGCAACGGCTTATTTTGCAAACAAATCAGAATCTGAAAAGGCAATTGCACTTCGCAAGAAAAAATATGGTCTGATGGCAAGACTCATACAAATTGCTGTATACAAAAAAGGCACTCCTGTCGTATTTGGAATCAAAATCTGAAATTCATTACATCATGACATTAAAACCCAAAGTGGTAAAAAACTGGTACAAAAACAGGCTCTTTACAATGGATAATTTCAGAAATGAAATAAAAACAGTATCCGGATTGTGGGTGATTACTTTTGTCTGTACATTCTGTGTTTGCGTATTTGCATGCGGTATCTCCATGGTCAAAGTAGCTGTATGATACTTTACAACTATGCTGTATGATATGTCATTATATTTTGCTAAAAATGATGTATCCCGCATCGCGTTGTTTATTATTTTCAAATCCGCAATACCCTTTGTATCGTAATCTGAAAATATTCCTACGTTTGGTTGAATCTCAAGCAGTGTTATGGGACCTGATGCCCCGCTTATTGATTGAGTCCTGTGCCTTCCGCTGCTATCTAGAAATCCTGTCTGTATTCCATTGTTTTGCGCCTCTACCACCTTGACTCCCTGTGGTCGGGGATTTGTTGTCAGTATGCCGTTGTGATTAAACATCAATGATGTCAAATTCCCGCTCAGATTCTGCATTCCTATGGTTCCATCAGCGTCTGCAACTCCGTTTCTTGAAAATGCCTCATAATATACCGTACTATTTGTAGTTGACGTGCCCCATGTCCAAGAATCCTCTTCTGTGGGGTCTATGTTGAGTTGCGGGTCAACCAAGTCTGCCTGCACTTCCGCACCTTGTGGCAAATAGATTCTGTTAGTTAATCCTTTGATCAAACTTCCTGGAATTCTATCAAAGACAAGATCAACTGATTGCACTCCTCCTGCTTTTTGATATTGTATTGTGACAGTTTCTGGAAATCCTGAAAAATCATATAACTGAATTATGGGCCACGCATTTGAAAACGCAACATTGTTTGAAGCTATTTGTCCTAATTTTCCTCCTGGTGGTTGTCCATTTAGTGTTGTGTTTTGTTTTATAACATGATTGAGTAATGTCCCACCTGCTATGTTTGTTACACCTGCAATGTTAGTGGGGGAACATGTCCCAAGTGATTGGGTTCCGTTTGAAGCCCCACTAAAATGTCTAGATACTGCAATTCCTTTTGTCTCTGAAAAATCCACCCCTGTTGCTATTGCTGATTCACTTGAACAAAATTGTCCAAAGTCTAAACCTTTTCCAGAATTGTTGGTCTGTGTCGCATCAGCATATTCTGCTTGGTTCATGTCTGCGAAATATGCATGCCAATTACCATCTGTAGTTTGTGCCATTCTCAATCTCTTTCCATTTATTGTAACCACTGGTTCTCCATATGCTTGATCTAATCTGTTTATGTCCGGGTCAGATACTATGACTTCAATGACTTGGGGTCCAGCAAAATAATTCTTGAACAGTGAATTTTCTGCTGAGACATACAAATTAGGATTTGATGAAACGTGTTGAGTTGGTTCTAATTTTGGTAGTAATCCTTCCATCCCGTTTGCTTGTGGTGTATTGTAAACAAAAAATGTAACACACACTAATGCTATTGCGACAAATAGTACTCTATTTGGTATGTCTGATTGCAACTGTCTTGCTTATTTTCTTGTTCGTTTTATGTATTGTTGGTGTCTTTGAGAAATTTGCATATTGTGACATTGATTAGGAATTTGTGAAAAATTACATAAAATATGATGTTTATGATATATTTTTCATACTTTCTACTCAATTATCATAAAAGTTATAATATACATATGTATTTCTCCATATATGGAGAATATGTTTCAATCTTTTGCTTTAATTAGTAAACCATTTGGTGAGTAATTTGGCGCTGGAATATCTACCCCCTAAGAAAAATCCCCTGGCGGCAATTGTTTCTGCTTGCTCTATTCTGTACTCTATGATAAAATCTAGGACTATAGTCTATGGGTTTGCTTTAGCATCTCTTGGTACTTTTCTCATCTCATCTGGTATGCAAATTCCTGATTTCTTTACATTGTCTAAACTTACATTATCTGTGTATTTTCTTGCGTTGGCCACTTATCTCTATAATGACCTTACCGACTATGACGTAGATGAAGTAAATGATCGTAATACTATGAGTTCAAAGAAAACATACCGAAATCAGATAATGTATGCAACAACAGGTTTCTTTGTATTTTCTACATCTATGGCATTTTGGATAAACATGCAAACTGGAATTGCAGCACTAGTATTTCTTGGATTGGCCATTGCATACTCGCACCCTAAAATTCATTTGAAAAACATGTTTGTAATAAAAACAATTGTTACTGCACTTGGAGGGTTTATAGCTTCTATGATGGGTGCCTTTGCAACACAAAATATCTCTTATTTTGCATTGGCTTCCTCCACCATTGTATTCTTGATATATTTCATAAATGGACCTCTTAATGATATTCGGGACTTGGAAGGTGACAAAAAGGGTGGCAGAAGGACTATTCCTATTGTAATTGGTGTTAAGAAAAGCTTTATGGTTGTAATAGGTTCTATATTGTCAATTGCTATGTTAATTCTGGCAGGTCATTATTTTCTAGGTATGCATATGATCGGTGCTATTTTGGGATTAATGGTGTGTGGTTATCTTGTAATGAAAATTGGAAAACTGACTAGAAATTACTCTGATAAAAAGAGTATGAATAAAACAAGAACCAGCGTAAGAAATAGTATTTTTACTATTCAAGGCTCTATTCTTGTGGGCTTGATCCTAAGTCAGATGTTTATACCTAATTTTTAATTGACTTTTGAATTATTTTTGGATGTTCTTTACTTGATTTATGCCACAAGCCACTAAATGTGGTAGATATTGACTCTGCAAGGTTTGCATCATCTGCAAAGATTGCCATCTTGAATTTTTTTGACTCGGTTAAATCTGCGATTTCTAATCCCACGTGTTTACTGTCTGTTATAATGGCACAGAATGGAACTTGAACATATCTTCTGTCTATTCTTGATGGGTAATATGGGTTGGAAACAACTTTTTCTCGCTCACTCTTATTCTTGTCTGATTTTATCATCCCTGCCTCAAAATAATTTTCTACGAGGTTGATGTCTGCTAGTACCTTGACATTTACTCCGGTGTTTGCTTTTTTCAATATTGCATTCACAATTAGGTCGTTTTGGAATCTTGTGATGAGAAGTATTTCTTTTTGTGCAAATTCTATAATTTCTAAAATCTTTCTTACCATGTCTTCGTATTCTGTTGTAACTGTGGATGTTTTTGTTGCACCATCTGAAAGATCCTGACTAATTTGTGGTTCCACTTTTGATATGAAATTCATGATGTCCTTGTCGCTGAACTTTGGATCTGATTTTAGCACATCCACCATCTGGAGATATTTTGAATTTTTGATATTGTTTGTAAGCCCAATGATATGTTTTTGATATACAACTCTGCCAAATGCAGTCTGTGTGTATGTTTCATTGCGTTTTGTAATTAATCCTAGATCTACTAGTTGTTTTAGTCTTGTATAGTACTGTTTCTTTGTAAGGCCTATTCTTGTAGGGGTGTCAATTTCTGACCTGATTCCTTCTTCTGCCATCTGGAAGATTGTTAAAGCATCATCTTTTGATAAGACTGATAATACATCAGTTAACTGTGATAATAGTTTGGAATTATCGTTTAAATCCTGCACTATGTCTGTTTTTTCTATTCTTTCTGTAACTGTCTTCATATCCTACTATCTTCCAAACACTAGGTAATATATCAATTTTGGTGAATTTCACCCCTAGTTTTCCCTTAAATGCCTTATTGTATCGAAGATCCGCTTTATATTTCGGCCATTTTTCCCTGTGATCAGTAAATATGGAGCCTAAAAACCCCTTAAATAGAGAATACGGTACACCTAACTATATGAAAAATATTGGAAATTTAAAAACTGTTCTTGTAGTGGATGATAATCATGATGTTCTGTCATTGCTTGTTGAACTATTGGAATTAAAGAAATTCCAAGTTATCGGAACTGCAAATAATGGAAAAGAAGCTGTAGCACTTTATGAGAAACTTCATCCTGACATTACATTTCTTGATGTAATAATGCCTGAAGCTGACGGAATTTATGCTCTTTCAATGATTAGAAAAATAAATCCAGAGGCAGTAGTAGTTATGGTAACTACAGACCTCTCACAAGACACTGCAGACCAAATTGAGGATCTTAGGGCAAATGCTGTAATCTACAAACCCTTTGACATTGATAATCTGGTGCAAACTGTGCGAGAGATTGAATCTGGCATGCATTATACAATTAGATATACTGATTGATTTTCTAATCTCTGACTCTGTCTCTTAATGCCACAGAATAAAGTAAAAAACTACCTGCTTATTCTTCTAACTTTTCAAGCTCTTTACATAATTTCTTGTATTCTTCTATTATCTCTCCAAACAAAGAAAAGACACTGCCAATTTCTGTCTGTGCCATTTCAAATCTCATTGTCTTTTCTATCAAGTATGACTGGTCTTTTGGGTCAAGACCTGTGTCTTCCCAAATACTTTGTAGTTTCTTAATCTTGGTTTGCAGACTGTGTTCGTTCTTGTCTATCTTCTTCTTTATCTTGTCAATTTCGGCTTGCTCAGCCATGTTTTTTCTGATAGTCTCCCTGTTAAAACTCATTTCCAAGTCTAAAACATGTTGTGAAATTTTGACCCCTACTGATAACATTGATGAATCTTTTCTTTAAATAGGAATTTTTCAAGTTTACAAAATGCCATATGAAGAAATCTACTTTCAAAGATTGAAAGAAGAAAACCCTGAAGAATATCAAATAGTGGAAATAGAAAAATCACAATAATTCTATTTCCCATCTTTTGACATTATGTATTTGAAAATAGGTCTAAAATAATAAAATAAATTAATTTTTGATTTATTGCATTGAATCTGTCAAAGATTTCATTACAGTTATTCCTTGATCGTTTGTCACTGTAACCATCTTTGTACCCTCTGGTGGAGAAAACATTGGATGCTCTCCTGGGTTCAAAACTGGTAAAGTGTCAGAGGTTGTCCCATAGTCTATCTTGACATTTGTCAAAGGCGAAGAACCTGTGTTTTGTACATAGACGCGAACAACATTTCCTACTCCCATGACCATCTCGGTTCTTGGTTCTACAGTCAATGCATATTGCTCAGTGGCAGGATGAATTGCAAATATCACAATTACTGCTATTGCAACTGCAACTCCTCCGCCTATTGCGCCATAAATTACTGGCTTTACCATGTTGTGTCAAACTGGACCAATCTCACAGGTAATTTAAGGGTGGTGCTATGATTTTGCTTTCTTTGTCTTTTTTGATTTCTTCTTGTTTCTATAGTGCCACAAGAATATGAAAAAGCCTATGGCACTTGATACAATGGTACCGACGCCTACTACAGGTGCTATGAAAAAGTCACCAAGCCATATGCCATTTGCATCTCCAATTTCCATCATTCCTCTATGTCTTGCAAACATGCTAATGGAATCTTGTATTGAATGCGTCTTGTTGGACTCGTCAAGATATGTTCCATTGATGTAAATTGTTGCATGAGTTGGTATGTCAAGATCTTTTGGGGTGCTCACAATAAATTCAAAATCAGAACTTTTTCCAGAATCAAGACTTGATAACAACAATGATTTTCTACCATCTAAATTGACATCTTGAGAGTATACAACGATCTGTAAATTCTGAGCCGTAGCACCCTGATTTTTCACAGTACCTTTTATGGAAAATGGTTCTCCTGAGAATACGTTGCTAGGAGATTGGATATCAAAACTTATGATTGGACTTGATTGAACGCTTATTCTAAAAGCCTGTGCAAATGTATCCTTGACTGGATTTGCATCAAACAAGCCTTTGATGAAATATGTTGCCTGCATGTTGACGACAAAGGTTCCATCTGGCATGTCATTTTTTATTTTCATTTCAAAGTTATTACCAAAGGTGGAATCTTTTGCAAGTTTTGCAAGACTGCAAGTATTGTTTGTCGTGTATAGTCCAGGGGATGATACTGCAAGGGTTATGTTTGAGATCTGGTCTGATGTTGCCTTTGTTATTGTTGATATGACAAGGTTTTCTCCAGGTTTTACTGTATCAGGATAATCCAATGTTATCTGCAAATTCGGGTCTATCATGCTGCTTTGCAAGGCATATGCAGGATGTGACATGATCAAAACTAAAGCAAATGCAAAAAACAGGCATGTGACATTTTTAGATGTAGACAAGTTCCACCAGAGACTGTTGGGATATTCTGGGCTTTTATTGATATGTTTTTGAATGTGGAATCTCATTCAAGTCGGATAAAAGGTATATGTTGTACTGATCTGACCTAGTTGATCATCTAGTTACATTTTAGATGGTTTATCTAGCATTACCATGTTGTAATGATGTAATGAAAGCAAAATTCAAGACTGTATGTTCGGAATGTAATGCACAAATCAGATCTGGTGAAGAGATAGCAAAGAGCCCTTCAGGAAAATGGGTCCACAAGTATTGTACCTCCACATCTGATGATCTTCCATAATGCGCCTTGTTCTGATTTACTGGATGTATTTTAGAACTTTTTCTATGTTTGTCTCTATGGGTATCGTTGTATCTATTGTAATATGTGGTAAACTAACAGGTTCGTAGATCTTTTTCATTTTATAATATATCTCACTAGTTGCATCTGAATAGTCGTTTTTACGAGATTCTAATCTTGATATTGCTATGTTTTCAGGACAGGTACATTCTATGATTTGAAAATCTCTGTCCTCCAGACCTAGTTTTTCTTTTATGGTAACTCTTGATTCTTCCTTGTTAAAAGTTGCATCTAAAATACAACTTATTCTTATATCATTGAGGTATTTTGCAATAATTGTCATTATGTCATAAACTAATTTTCTTTCAAATGCTGAATATGTTGGATTTTGAAATATCTCTTTTCTAATTTTGTCTGAAGACAAGATGACTGCATTAATCCTTGGTGCAATTTTGTTTGCTAATGTACTCTTTCCAACTCCTGGAAGGCCACAAATTATCATTATCATGTACTGACAATTATTCACTCAAGTACTGAACTTATCTAATTTCCTATTATGTGTACAAAAAGAAAGTGTTTATCCCAGAGCTCGTGAATGTTTCTGGGTATGAGGCCTTTCTCCGGGGAATTTTCTTCTCATGTGACCTGATGGTCTTGAATAAAGTAATTCCAAAAACCATGCCTCGTGTTCAATCTCTTCTCTTAGAATATCTTTTGCAACATCATATGTGGCAGGATCTTTTCCATGTGTCATAAGACAAACCTTGTTCCAGTTCACAATTGCCCCTTGTTCTGCCTTGAGGCATTTTTCCAAGATTGCTTTTGTGTCTATCGGATTTGTCGGAAGTTGTAAGAATTCACAACCTGACATCTTGATAAATTCTTGCGCATCAAGTGGGAGTTTTCCACCAAGTTCGTAGATTCTTGACAAGCAGGATTCAAAGTGACTCAAATCCTCTAATCTAGCATCTTCAATTATTCCCTTTAGTGCCTCGCCTTCCATGCCCACGCAATGAGCTCTAAGATTTGTGAAGTAATAGTATGCAGTAAACTCTACTGATGCATTGTAAACTAGTGCCTTTATCAGTTCTTTTACATTTACACCATTTTGTTCTAGTACTTTTACTCCTACTACGTTTGGTTCTTTGACCATGTGCCATCTCAAGTCTATAGTCGATATAAGCAAATCGATATAGTCACCATCAAGATTTATATCGTTAGTATACTAATCATCAGTATACTAAATATGACTAGATATGATTTTGAAAACAGCATTGGGTTTGTCGTTAATGCAACTGCAAAGGCGTTTCAACGCTCTTTTGATGTAGAATTGAGAAAAAATGTTGGAGTTACGCTTAGCCAGTGGCGTGTAGTCTGGGCATTGATGACTCAACCAGGCCTAACGCAAAAAGAATTGGCAGATAAGGTGGGAATCGAAGGTGCTACACTTGTTCCAATCATTGACAAGATGGAAAAGGAAAACTTGCTCAAAAGAAAACCAGATTCAAATGATAGGAGAGCAAACCGTATCTACTTGATGCCAAAGTCTGATTCACTGTGGGAGTCTATGATGGATTGTGCCATCAAGATACGCAAATCTTCTACAAAAAATATCTCTGATGATGAGGTACGGATAACACTTGAAACGTTACGCAAAATTTCAAAAAACTTGATGACTTTTTCAGAACTTGACGCAATCCAGACAAAAAAATCCAATAGGACTGGATAAGATGAAAATTTCGCAATCAAACACTGATGGTCTTCAGGAAAAAATCCCTTCTTCTGCATGGAAGACACTTGCAATTCTGAGTCTAATTGCAACAATGGTCATGTATGCAGAGACGATGCTAGTTCCAGCAATTCCTGATCTTATCAAAGATTTCCACATATCTTATGGTATGTCCTCTTGGATTTTGACTACTTATCTGATTGCAGGTGCAATAATGACTCCAATTACAGGTAAGCTCTCTGACATCTATGGAAGAAAAAAGATCTTGCTCATTGTAATGGGAATATATGCACTTGGCGTGTCACTTGGAGGATTTGTAACTGATATCTATCAAATGCTTGCAATACGCATCATTCAGGGGATAGGAATGTCGATGTTTCCAATAGCCTTTGGGATAATCCGGGAATTGTTTCCCAGAAGCAAGCTTGCAATAGGCCAGGGCATAATAACCTCAATGTTTGCCGCAGGTGCTGTAATAGGACTTGTTGCCGGAGGCCATCTGATACAAAACTTTGGCTGGCACGCTACTTTCTTCTCTATAATACCAATTGTATTGTCATTATTGGTGATAATTATGCGATTTATACACGTGGATGATTCACATCTTCAACTAAATGGTATCAATGTATCTAAAAACAAAATTGATGTACAAGGGGCAATAACGCTTGCAATTTCAATTAGCGCATTTTTAATGGCATTGACAATGGTTGAAAACAATGATTCATCCAATCTAGTTACTATACCTGGAGTAGTAACAATTGGCATTGTCTACATGGTGTTATTCATAATGATAGAAAGAAGATCAAGTGCACCACTTGTAAATCTGAAAATACTTGCAAACAAAATAATTCTGCCTGCAAACATTATGGTGATGATTGTAGGATTGTCCATGTTTATGGTATTTCAAACAATACCTGTACTCATACGAAGCCCTACACCGCTAGGCTTTGGAGAAAATCCATTGATGACAACTAATGTACAATTACCATTTGCAATTGTGCTTTTGATCTTTGGACCAACCTCTGGTTTTATCATATCAAAGCTTGGCTCAATAAAACCCATAATCGCAGGAAGTATCATCAGCGCAATAGGCTTTACAAATTTGTATCTCAATCACTCTACTGAGTTGCTAGTCTCTGTCAACCTTGCAGTATTGTCAACAGGTCTATCTCTTACAAATGTGGGAGCTATGAATGTGATAATGCTCTCTACTCCAAAAACTGATGTTGGCGCATCCCTTGGAATGAGTACGCTGATAAGAATAGTTGGTGCTTCAGTGGGTCCTGCAATAGCAGCAATGTATATGCAAACCAACAAGACATCACTTCCTGGAATTTCCGGTACGTTTCCTACCTCTGATTCGTACAACCTGATCTTTCTTACTGCCACCATAATATCATGTGCATCTGTAATGTTATCTCTTGTATTGTACAAACAGTTGAAAAAATCAAAAATCCTGGATTAATAGTGAAATACTGTATCGCCGATTGTCTTTTTCCAATCTGCTCGTATGCCTGGCTTGCCCTTGAGCTTTTCTACATAGTTAAATGCTGAAAGACCAGCAGTTGCTCCTCCTGAACATGCAGCCACAATCTGCTTGTATGGTATACTTGTTGCATCCCCTGCAGCAAAGATTGCAGGATGAGATGTTTTTCCGTCACTTGTTATCTCTATCTCACTTTTGGTGTTTATCTTTACCAAATGTTTGATAAAATCCAAGTTTATCTTTGAACCCATTTCTATGAACAATCCGTCCACATTTACTGTTTTTTCTTGACCTGAATTACTCAATATGGTAATTGTTTGTAAATTGTTTCCTCCTGCAAGGGATTTGATTGAGGATTGAGGAACAAGCTCGATATTTTCTTTTTTTTCTATTGCTGATATCATCTCCTTGTCTCCTGCCAGTGTCCCTCCCTTGTAAATTAGATAAATCTTTGATGCCATTCTTGAAAGTAATATTCCAGATTCTAAAAGATATGCTCCGACACCGATAACTGCGGTTGTTCTTCCCTGATAAAATGGAGCATCACATTTTGTACAATAGTGCACTCCCTTGTTTACAAAATTGGATTCATTTTCAACACCGAGGTTATTTGGAACTTTTCCTGGTGAGACAACGACTGCTTTTGCCTTGTATTCTGATCTTGTAGTTTTTACAATCAAACCAGATTCTGACTCGTCGATTTTTTCAACAGTATCGTATGCCATCTCTCCACCAAACATGAGAAACTGATTCTCAAGGGTTTTTGCAAGAAGGGGACCACTTGACATTATGGTACCAGGATAATTTTCAAGTTTCGGAATTAAATTTAGCTGCCCACCCAAGTCCTTTGAAATCAAGAGACATGACACCTTTTGTCTTGCTATGAATATGCCAGCAGATAATCCTGCTGGGCCTCCTCCTACTATGATGATCTCATATTCTTGAGCCAATTTAGTTTACTGCAATAAGAGATGTGATGTTGTTTATGCCATTGATCTTGTGCAAATCCACGTCTATTGCAGTTTTGATATCTTGCATGTTATTTGATTCCAAAATTACCAAAACATCATACACACCATAAGTTGTTTTTACCGCTTTTGCTATTGGGATTTTTTTAGCTGCATCGATTATGTTTTGCTGATGTTTATAATCGACATTTAAAAGAACAAAGGCTTCGTTCACAAACCTGTATGTGTGTCATATCTTAAAAGGATGTCTTTAATGGTGCCATCACACTGTCATGTTTTTAGCACTGGATTTATTTTTCAAACTCTCTATCTCTTTTCTGCTCTCCTCGTATTCTTCTTTTGTCCTTGCTAATGCAATCTTGACTATTTCCAATTCTTTTCTTGTTGCCTCGTATTTTGCATTGATGGATGCTGCAACTGCCCCTGCTGCCTCTACAATTTTCTTTGTATCTTCGTTTCTTCCAACACTTGCAAGTTGTGTTTCGATAAACTCAAGTTCTTTTTTTGATAGGAATATCTCTTTTTTCTTCATCTCTTTCTGGGCCTCCAATGCTTCTATCTCTCGCTCTTGGTTTTCACGTGACTTGGTTATTTTTTCAAGCTCCTCTTTGGCAGAATTTATTGTTGATCTTATGGACTCTAACTCTGTTACCTCTATCTCTTTTGCATAACATATCTTTGAGAGTTCTTCTTTTACCTCATTTATCTGTCGTTTTACCTGATCTATCTCTGTTTGGGAATATTGGGATTTTAAAAGTTCAAGCTCTTCTTTTGCAGATTTTATCTGTTTTTGCACCAATTCTCTTTCTGTTTTCATTGCCTGTATGTCTGACCTTGCAGACTCTGCCTCTTCTCGTAATGCTTTTGCTTCTGCAGTGACTGCCTCAAGTTCAGTCTTTGTTTTTTCTAATTCATGAGAATATGATTCTAACATTACTGCAGCATCCTGAATTTCTTTTCTCAGGTCTGAAATCTCATGAGATTCTTTTTCTGTCTGTACTGGTGTGCTCTCTTCTATTTTTTCCTCGATGTCCTTTTTTGAGCGTCCAAAGAGTCCCATGAGAAAACTCTGTCATATGGTAAGAAAAGTATTCCTTTTTGTCTGAAATTTACGTTCGTCTCTTCAAAAAGGCAAGGTAAAAACCAATTCCGCCTAGCACAAATCCAAGTACCATGATGACCATGCCACCCACAAGATCTTTTGTATAATATCTTGGTGCAAAAAAGAATATTAAAATTCCAATTGCGATGAGTATTACTCCGCTACCCTTTGGCCTGTTGTGCTCACTGTGTGCCATATTTTAGAGGTATCCTGTAATAGAGTCGGCCACTTTTTTTCGCCCAATGTCAAGTATCAACGGTCCAATCTTGGGACCTCTGTCTGATGCAAGTATTATCTGGTATAACATTTTAAACAAGTCTTTTGGTTGCATTCCACTATCTTTTGCAATCTGATATATCGTATTTTGCAGATCTGAAGGTTCATCTTCTGAACCAAGTATTTTTACAAGTTGGCCTAGTGCTTGTCTTGAGATGTTGTCTAATTGGACTTCTACTTTTGTCGGGTTGTCATAGTCATCGGCATAATTTCCTGCAAGTGTTATCAAATTTTCAATCTCTGGGCCTGATTCTTTTATTGTACCGTATTCTACAAGTTTCTTGGTGACAAGTGCAATTCTATTTTCTCTAAATATCTTACAGAGTTGAATTAAAAGCCTATAGTTAACATATGGGGCTGGTGACTTTGGAGGATTTAACAGATTGACGTATTCATACAATCCTTTAGATCTTGTTAGCTTGGCAACATTGTCCACCTTGGTCTTTCCAAAGTAGATGTTCTCAAGTTCATTGTATTCTTCCATGAGGCTTGGAATATCATCAATTCCAACCTCTCTAGCTCCTGTAATTCTCTTGTAAAGCAACAATAGAATTGTTTTTGGGGTTCCGTATCTGAGCCATGCCTGTGATGTCAGGACGTTTCCAAGTGATTTTGATATCTTTTTTCCGCCCTTGTCAAGAAACATTTCATATTTTACATGAGTTGGTGCAGGGAAATTCAAAATATCTTCTGCCACCCAATCGTTTACTTTTACTGAATCCATAATATCCTTACCGTATGCCTCAAATCTAATATCAAATGCGTGCCACCTTGCAGCAAATTCTACCTTCCATGGAAGCTTGCCCAAATCCTTTGTAATGTCTGCTATTCCATCATGTCCACACCCCTTGAGTTGCTTTGAGCCTATGGTTGCATCGATGCATCTGTACTTGATCTTTTTTTCTTCTGCAATGTACTGATATGATGTTGCTGTATACAGTCTGCCGCAATTTGCACACACCGGAAAATATGGTAGGGTCTCTTGGTATTTTTCTTGTCCTACCATCTCTGCTATTTTTTTACCAATTTTCTGGCTGTTTGTCAGTATTGTGTGAATCTGGTCTTTTAGCAATCCATTTCGATAAGTATCTACACCTCGCTGGAACTTGTATTTGATTCCAAGTTTGTCCAGCCCATCTAAGAGTATGCTACTCATGTGTAGTCCGTATGAGTCATGGCACCCAAATGGATCTGGGATAAATGATACTGGTTTGCCAAGATGTTCTTTTAGAGACTCTGGCAATCCTTCTGGAATTTTACGGAGACCGTCAAGGTCATCAGAGTATGCAATCAATTCAGATTTGTATCCAAAATTTTCAAGAGCAAGTTTTACGCCATATGCTCGTACTGCATCTCCAAGGCTCCCGATATGTGGTATGCCTGATGCCCCAAGACCGCTTTCCACTCTTAGCAAGTCCATTTTTCTCCCAAGGGTTTTTTCTCTCTGCACAAGTTCATCTGCAAGTTTGTCTATCCACGTTCCTCTGCCAATTGTTATTTGCTCTTCTTCCATTATCTCAAATCCTTTGACATGTATGGACCAAGAGGGGTATAACCAAGTTTTCTATAGTATTCTCGTGTGCCCACTGCACTAATTACAAGTAATTTCTTGGCATCAAACTCTTCTGATGAAATCTTTTCAGCTTCATTCATTAGGTTTTTTCCTAATCCCAAGTGTTGAATACTGTCCTGTTCTCTCTCTCCAAGCTTTAATGATTTTCCATATACGTGAAGTTCTCGAACAATACATGTGTTGTCGGAAATCTCAGCTCTGTGAATGTTGCCGCCGGGTATTCTGAGTCTTAAAAATCCAAATATCTTGTCATTTGAATCATCATATGACAAAAAGACCTCGTCTCCTCTTGACGATTCATAATCTTCTCGGTGCATCTTGATGTCATCTATGTTCATTATGTTGTCTGAGAGTCCTGCCTCCCTACATCTTATGCACTTGCATGACACATTCTGTTTTCGTAGATTTTGCTGAACTATTTGCCTTAGGTTGCCAAGCTTTGGCCCTGCAATTATTTGATCTGATGATATTTCTCTTTGGACTCTCATTATTCTTGCCCATCTTGGAATTATTTTTTTTATCTCTGTCAAAACTTGCACCATGTCATCATCTGAATATGGTGTGTATCTCCCGTCCTTGTACATGGAATAAAGTGGCGTATCCTCAAGTACTAGGGTTGGGTATATCTTTAACATGTCTGGCCGTAGCTGAGGATTTGAAAATAACTTTCTAAAATCAGCAATGTCTTCTTCTGGAGTCATTGAGGGAAGGCCAGGCATCATATGGGCCACAATTTTATATCCTGCATTTTTCGAGATTTCAAACGATTCTACCACATCATTGTATGAATGCCCTCTGTTTACTATCTTGTATACTCTGTCATGAAGGCTTTGCACTCCTATCTCGACCCTGGTCACACCGTATTCTAACATCCAATCTACGTGCTCTTTTTTACAATAATCAGGCTTGGTTTCTATGGTGAATCCAACATTTCTAAAATTTGCCTTTTCATTATTTTTCTTGGCTGATTCTAAATCTGGAGAATCAAATCCATTTAACGCATCAAAGCATGATTTTATAAAATTAATTTGATAGTCTCGTGGCATGAAAAGAAATGTCCCGCCTACTATGACAAGTTCTAATTTGGTACTGTCATGACCATATGCAATCAAGTGCTCAAGTTTGTTCAAGATTTGTTTTTTTGGATCATAATTGTTTAAGATTGCATTTTGTGTGGATGGTTCCCTTCCTGTGTAACTATTTGGGGAATTGTACTCAATTCCTCCAGGACAATAGGTACATCTGCCATGTGGACACGCATATGGTTTTGGCATCAATGCAATGACTGCAACACCTGAAGCCGTCTTGACTGGTTTTCTTACCAATGCCTTTTGTAATTTTATATATTCTGATCCTGTCACAGACGCGAGTATCTCATAATTTCTAGGAATTCGCTCGAGTGAATATTTTGTACATATTTTCTTGACTTGCTTTTTTACATCATTACTTGTAGGACTTGATATAGCAAGGAGGTTCTTGCATATCTCTTTACACGCGTCCTCAAATGTAGTCTCTATCTGCACATTGTGTTTGGATTGATTTGGGTATTAAATCCTAATCTGAAGATCATTTGCATGTCATGCTATCCTTGTCTTGTTGATGTAGACCCCTTTCTTTTCTATGATCTTACCTATTTCCCTTGTCACAAACCCGTGTTTTTTGAAGATTCTGTTAATCTTGTAATATTCTTCTTTTGGTGATATGACACATAGCCCAATTCCCATGTTGAATGTCTTGTACATTTCATCTTTTTCTACTCCTTGATCCTCGATTGCCTGGAATATGGCGGGTGTGGGTGGTAAGTTGTCTAAAACAAATCCTGTATTTTTGAGTCGCAATAATTTAGTAAAAGAGCCTCCTGTAATGTGTGCAAGGCCATGAATTTTGCACTCTTTAATTGATTCTAAAACAGGCTTGACATAGATCTTGGTAGGCTCTAACAGTGCATTTCCTAAAACTCCTATGCCTTTGATTCTGTCATGTATGGAATGTTTTTTCAATAGTGCTTTGCGTGCAAGTGAGTATCCGTTTGAGTGCAATCCACTACTGTTAATTCCTATGATTTTGTCTCCTGGTTTTATCTTGTTGCCAAGGATCATCTCTTTTTTGTCAAGAATGCCTACTACCATACCTGCAAGGTCGAATGAAAAATTTTTCCCTGATATGAGATCTGGGAGGATTGCAGTCTCTCCACCTACTATTGGTACCTGTGCATCTAATGCACCTTTGACTAGACCTCTAACTATTTTGTTGAATATGTTTTGATCATTTCTGTTTGCTGCAATGTAATCAACAAAAGATATTGGTGTTGCACCTGTGCATATTATGTCGTTTACATTCATTGCTACACAGTCAATTCCTACCGTGTCGTACTTTTTCATCATCTGCGCGATTATTACTTTTGTTCCAACACCGTCTGTATGTGTGGCAAGTAGTGTTCCTCCAGGTATCTGGACAATTCCGGCATAATGGCCAAATCCAGACATTGTCTTTGCCTTTTTCTGTAATCTATGGGTTGATGCTATGATGCTGCCAATGCTTGCCTGGCTCTTCTTTATTTTTTTAATATCTACTCCTGCATCCTTGTAAGTTATTGCCAATGGTTTTGCTCTATCTGATTATAATAAAAGAATTATGTCATCAATTGTTTTTCTGCATGAATAGATCTAGCATGGTTCTTCCCTTGTCTGTAATTGAATAAACCATGTTTGATCCCCTTGGCTCTTTTTTGATAAAATTGTACGACATACAAAGATGGAGGTAATTAAGAAATGATCGTTTCATTCGTATGTTTGACTTGACATACAGGTCTGAGAATGTCATAGGATTGCCCCTTAGTTGGTATAGCAGCTTGAGAATGGATATCGTACTAAAATCTCGTGCGCGGGTCCTCACGGCATCAAGTATCTGCTCATCTCTTTTTATGATAAAATCCGCAAAGTGGTCTGCTACTTCTACTGATATGTATGTCATTCTGGGCTTCATATTACGGTAATAGTACGGTAATATACCTTATTAATTCTAGCTAGATGAATTTTTTGAGCTTACTGCTAGCTTTTTTGAACAATTTCAATTTGTTTTTATTCTAGACGTATGCAGTCACTTCATGCATAGTGCATTTGTCCTAATTAATGCAGAACTTGGGAAAGAGACCACTATTGTAAATGAGATAAAAAAAATTCCTCATGTAAAAGAGGTGTATCCAGTGTATGGAGTGTATGATGTTTTGATGGTGTTGGAATCTGATTCTATGGAAACATTGAGGGAAGCAATAACCACACAGGTACGCAAACTAGATGGAATAAAATCCACCCTTACAATGATAATTGTAAAAGACTAACCTGTCTCTCTCTGCTCTTATGTAGTCACAAATAATAGAACAAGGTTTAGTGTAGTAGTGTATTGGCAGAAAATATCCTGATACTTCTTGGCTGGCTTGGGGAATTAATTTTTGCAAGTTGGCTTTTGTCTGATGGTGCAGAGCACCTTGCTGAAAGATGGGGCGGCAGGTTTGTAGGAAGGACTCTTTTGAGCATTGCAACAACACTGCCTGAGATTGGAATTGTTGTGGCTGCAGCAAAAGATGGTTCGTATGGTGCAGCTCTGGGTTCTGCACTTGGAAGCAATTTGTTTATGATGACCTTTGGACTTGCAATAATGCTAATAATTGCAACAACAAGACTTTCCAAGGCTCCTGAAAAATTCATAAATGTAAAAGAGTTTGGATTGGACAAAATCTTCCTTGTATTAACAGCTGTTGCTGGTGCAATATTGTTCATTGACGGTTATGATGTATTGGATGGAATATTCTTCTCTGGAATGTTTGCAGTCTATCTTGCGTTTGCTTTCAGAGAAATGAAAAAAGAAAAAAAAGTCATACCTCTTGAAAAAAATCTACATGAAGACTCTCAAATCAAACCGAAAAAACACTTTGCTAGGGCTATGATTCTTTTTGTAGCCGGTACTGTTGGAATTTTTATTGGTGCAGAACCATTTGTACATGCCCTTGAGGGGGTATCAGTTGATCTCGGAGTCTCTATTGTAGTACTGGCAGTAATAGTCAGTCCTATTGCAGGTGAGATGCCTGAAAAAATATCAATGATATTGCTTGCTAGAAAAGGTGCAGGAGGAGCATCAATAGCAGTTGCTAACGTGCTTGGTTCTAAAATACTAAACAATACCTTGCTTTTATCAGTCGCAGTATTTGCGGCAATGAGCTACAAGGGAATTACAGCAAAGATTCCTAATACCTCAATACTGGAATATCAAATGATACTTGTCACAGTAATTACTATAGTTGCGTTAATTCCGATGTTCAAAAACAAACTAGGCCTAAAATCAGGCATCTTACTGCTTGTGTTGTATGCAATTGGGATTGGAATGCAATTTGTCTTACAGTCCGTCTAAAGTGATGTCACAGGTATGCCTGAAACACTGATGGTAGGTGTTATCGATGGAAGTGAATGCCATTGCAAAATATTTCTTGAATCATTTCCAATTGATACAATGTTTGCAAGTATAGTCTTTAGATTATGAACTATTCTCACAGATTTTCCAGGACTGGATATTTTTCCGTCTTTTATTATCTTGACGCCGCTTCTTGCAGTACATGAAAAATCTCCCTGTTCTGGATTTATTGGATATGTGTACCACAATCTTCCTACCCGAAGGCCTTTTTTGGTATTTTTTATGATTTCTTCTCTTGAGTATTTTCCATCGACAACTCTTAGATTGTGGGGCTGCGGGACAGTTAGTGGCTGGGTAGACCTTCCCATCGGTGAACCTGGCCGTGCTGCATTAGCGCTAGATCTTTTTTGATTTTTGAATGCTTCAAATGAATCTGAAAATAAGCCTGAAAAGATTCCTGAGTTTATCAAATACTGTGGCTTGGTGGGAACTCCTTCGTCATCAAATGGTTTACTGCCTATGCCCTCCGGAGCATGTGGATCGTCCATAATAGTTAGATTGTCGTCTGAAATTTTTTCTCCAAATTTTCCAGAAAAACAACTTCGTTTTTCAGAATATGTTTTTAGATTAAAGTTTGCAGAAAATACAAACGATAACAGATCTCCAAATGCATAAGGATCAAATATTATTTGATATGTGTCTTGCTCAACTTTTTGTGGATTGATAGAACTCACACACATCTCAGAAGCATCACTTCCTACCCTATGTGCAGAAAATCGGTCTCTGGTTCTGGAGCAATCTGCGCCTATCCCACTTACTGCATTGTTTCCTGTCTCTGATTCTGTGTTTATCGTTCCTGCAATAAAGGTAGATTTGTCTGAATAATCAATACCATTTGTGTTTACTATGTGAAATGTTTCCGAAACTATGTTCAAAGATCCTGAAATGCGTGTCACATGCTTATGACGTGATGCATTTATCATCTCTTCTGCAATATCTATTGCAGACGTGTCTGATATCTTGGCAAGATGAGGATCATACGTTCTTTCTGTTGTTGTATATGCTGAAGGATATGGAAGCGTATCCCACAAATTCATTGGCCTTACAAATGCTCTTGCTTGCAATGCTCTTTCTACCAAATCATTTTCATTTTCTGTAGTTCTTGCAGACATTATCTTTTTCTTGTCTATGATTCGTACTGCAAATGATTTCTCTCTATTGTGTTTTGTTTCTGCTATCTCCGAATCTGTTATTCTTACGGTGATGATATCTTTTTGAATTGATATTGCCTCGCATTCATCAAGATGTAATTCCTTTGATCTCTTCAGTATGTCATAACAATATGACAATTATCTTCGCCTATTGCTCTTGTATCTGTACCCGTCAAGTTTTATCAATTCATGATATGATCCAAACTGTGATACATTTTGTACTTCATCAAGGGGATCCGTGCTGTCTTCTGAAGAAAATACCTTTAGTATTTTGTATGATGTGGCCCTCTGAGCAGGAATTCTTCCTACTTGTCTTATCAAACGTCGAATATCTTTTGGTTTGAGCAATTGACCATGTCCTGCTCCTGCTGATGTTGATATACTTTCATTTATCAAAGTACCTCCAAAATCATTTGCTCCCCAAGAGAGTGATAATTGTGCCATTCCTGCTCCTTCTTTAACCCATGATGTCTGTATGTTGTTTATGTGATTGTTGAACATGATTCTTGCTACTGCATGCATGAGAAGTACATCTCTGCCGTCTGCGCCATTTCGTATGTTGACATTCCAGTGTTCTTTGTACATGGGTGCCTCTGTATGGATAAAGTTCAACGGAACAAATTCTGTAAATCCTCCTGTCTCCTTTTGTATCTCTCTTATCAACCCCATGTGTTTTGCCCTGTCTTCTGGTGATTCCATATGTCCGAACATTATGGTGGATGTTGATGGTATTCCAATCTTGTGTGCTGTTTTGATTACCTCTGTCCATTTATCTACACTGATTCTTCCAGGTGATATTTTGTCTCTCATTTGTTGATCTAAAATCTCTGCAGCTGTACCGGGTAACGAGTTTACCCCTGCCTCTTTTAGTCTAAGCAAATATTCTCTTATTGACACATTTGATCTAATTGAACCGTACAAAACTTCTTCAGGTGAAAATCCATGTATGTGGATGTCTCCAACCTCTGTCTTTATCGCTCTGCAGATGTTCTCATATGTATCTGCATTCATGTCTGGTGGAAGGCCTGCTTGAACGCAAACCTCTGTGGCTCCTAACATATGTGCTTCCTTTGCACGCCTGACTATCTCGTCAGTTGGAAGAAAATATCCTTCCTCCTGGCGAAAATCTCTGCTAAATGCACAGAAACCACACTGTTTTATGCACACATTTGTAAAATTGATGTTTCGATTCACAACATATGTGACAATGTCCCCTACCCTTCTTCTGCGCAATTCATCTGCCACAATTCCAATCATGTGAAAATCTATTCCTTGTGCATTAAACAAGGTGGTTGCCTCTTTTACGGAAATCTCTTTTTCATCTAGTGCACGATTTAGAGTACCTGATATCAACGGGTCTGAGTTTCTTAATAGTGAATCAAACAATGCAGTCTGTGTATTCATTTTGAATACTCCTTGTTTACTAGGTTGTCTGAATCTGCCACTGCATACATTTTCTCTCTAAGGGTATGATTTACCATTCCAAAGAACTCTGGGTAAACTGGGAATCTTGCTCTGAGATTAAATCCTGCCTCAGTGCATCTCTTGTCAACCTCCTCAATCTTTGGCCATGGAAATTCCGGATTTACATAATCTTGTGTTATGGGCGATATTCCTCCCCAGTCATTAATTCCAGTTGATAAAAATGATGAATATGACGCGGGGGAGAGATTTGGTGGTATCTGGATATTCATATCTGGCATTATTATTCTGGTCAATGCAACTATTGTCTTGAAATATCTTTCATGTGGTGTTGGGTTTGATCTCATGAGCGTATCTTGTTTTGGATGAAAGTTTTGTAATATTATCTCTTGTATGTTGTGATATCTTTCATGTATCTCTTTTATGACATAAATTGAATCAATCAACTCTTCTGGACTTTCTCCTATTCCGACAAGTAACCCGGTGGTCATTGGAATGTCTAGTTCTCCTGCATTTTGTAGAGTCTTTATTCTTGCACTTGGATTCTTGCTTGGTGCAAATTGATGTGGCATACCTTCCTCTGCAAGTCTCTTACTTGCATTTTCAAGCATTAGTCCTAAGCTTACGTTTGTCTCTCTTAGCTGTCTCATCTCATCTTTTGTCAAATTTCCAGCGTTTGTGTGGGGAAATAATCCGCCTTTTAGTGCAATATCTGATGCTTCTGCCAAATATTCCGCAGTACTGGAAAATCCATTTTTCTTGAGCCACTCTTTGGCTTCTTGGTATTTCTGTTCTGGTCTCTCTCCTGTAACAAATAATGCTTCAGTACAATGGTATTTTTTTGCAATATTGACAAGTTCTGTAACTTCATTTTTTGACATCATGGAAAGTTTGGCTTGGTTGGGTTCTGATTTGTATGTGCAATAAGAACATGTGTCACGGCAGAGATTTATCAAATTAAAGAATGCTTTTCTGGAATAAGTAACAGTGATTCCTTTATTCTTGGTTCTAAGAAACTGCGATACTTTGTAGATCTCTAGGGGATCATCTTTAGCGTCTTGATATATGGCATGTGCTTCCTCTCTTGATGGGGTCCTACCGTCTACTAGTCTGTTTAATATTTCCGATCTAAGTATGAGGTTGCTCAACTAGTCATGTTAGCTTTATCTGTTGTATTTATCCTTAGGTGTAATGTCTAATATTCAAGGCTCTTTCGAAGGTATTGCGCAAAATTGGTATTTTTCTATTTTATGAATTTATTTTTCTGTTTTTTTTGATAAAATCTGATTGCGTTTTACAATTCTGGACTCTAAAACAAAATATGCTTGATATCACTTTGCATTCTATTCTCTGGTCTGTTGTAACGTATCTGGCTTGAATCTATTCCACAACCATCCAAGTATCACTGCATTTGCAATCCAGTATATTGTCATTGTTGATGCAGAAACAATCCTAAATCCATTTACTAACTCCATGGATATTGAAATCTTGTCAGGATTTTGAGGCATTATGAAAAACATTGCTGTGATAAATACTGCATATCCTATAATTGCTAAAATTCTTTTTCCTTTGAGCCTCCTGGCTACAAGAGAAAATCCGAGTGCGCCTAGGCCTGATGCCAGCATGAATATGACATATGTGCTGGCTCTAAGTGTGATTGTGGCTGGATCTCCAACAGTGGGCGGGTTTGCAGGATATTTTAAAAATGGAATGAAAAATACTACTGCCCACATGATTGCTCCTAAAATAAGGGCCTTTGTTACATTGTTTCTTGTAGGAAGACTCTGTCTTGTATATGCAAACACTAACCCAAATAATGCTCCTGTGGCAATCCCAAGTATTGATCCTGATATGATTGATCCTTGTTTCTGCCATGTTCTATAATCGCTAAATTTTTGCCAAAATTGTGGGGTGTCCTTTTCTTGTCCTTCTGCAAACAATCTTTGATTCTCAATTCCTATCGCACTATCAAGATATGGTTCCACTAGTACGATATTGAGCATTCCGTGAACTAGTCCTGCTAAAAGACCTGAAATTATCACTATGGCAAGAAAAGAAAAAGTTCTCATTTTTTCTCAAACCCAGTCTGGACGAATTCTATTTAAGTTGTTGGATAGTCTATCCAACATATTGGATGATAATATTTTCTATTTTCCATATCTTTGGAATAATCTTGTGTTTTCATTGTGTGTGATGCATGCTCACATTAAATATCAGGCGTAATTAGGTAAGCCTAATGTGTAATATTTCATGAATTTGATCAAAATCATGTTTGTTGTTTTGGCAATTTCTTTTTCTGCATTTGCATCTGTTGTTGGATATCAATATTTTACACACGAGAATCACAATCATGATTCTTTGTATGACACAAATGTTCCGGGACAGACTTATAATTACTCTGGTCAAACAAGAACGTATTACATTGCTTCAGATGAGGTACAGTGGAACTATGCACCTACGGGAATAAACCAGATAACAGGCGTACCGTTAAAAGATGACAAAATTGCATCTGTATATACAATAAGTGGAAAAGATAGAATTGGGAGCACATACATCAAGTGTCTTTATCGGGAATATTCTGACTCTACATTTACAACACAAAAAACATTGGGTGCAAAATGGGAACATTTGGGGATGCTAGGACCAGTTATTCACGCTGAAGTAGGAGATGTAATCAAAGTCGTATTCAAGAATAATTGTAGCATACCTACCAGTATGCATCCGCATGGGGTATTATATGACAAGGCATCTGAGGGAGCTCCATACAATGATGGAGTTCCTGATTCTGACAAGCCTGGAGAATCTATTTTGCCTGGGAATAACTTTACTTACATTTGGAAAGTTCCAGAAAGAGCAGGTCCAGGTCCCCATGATCCAAGCTCCATCGTGTGGATGTATCACTCACATGTAGATGAGGTATCTGACAGCTATGCTGGACTTGAAGGTCCTATTATAATTACAAGACACGGGGAGGCAAATCCTGATGGAACGCCAAAAGGTGTTGACAGAGAATTTGTTACAATGTTTTCTGTAATGAATGAAAATAACAGTCCTTACATTGATAAAAACATCCAAATGTTTACGCAATCTCCATCATCTGTAAATAAGGACGACGACGAATTTCAAGAAAGTAACCTCATGCATTCAATCAATGGATATGTGTATGGGAACCTGCCAGGGCTGAAAATGAAAGCCAATACTCATGTAAGATGGTATGTTGTTGATGTTGGAACAGAGGTGGATCTGCACACTCCTCACTGGCATGGGGAAACATTATTGATGAATGGCATGAGAACTGATATGGTCGAGTTGTTGCCTATGAGCATGAAGGTGCTTGACATGTATCCGGATAATGTAGGAACTTGGTTATTCCACTGTCATGTAAATGATCACCTGACTGCGGGAATGCTATCAATGTTTACTGTAGAATGAAAGTCTAATATCTTATTCTGATGGCTTGGACTGTTTCTGTAAATCTCTCTAGTTCTTCATAAAATTTCATGCCTTTTTCAGTAATGGTGAAAAAGTTACTTTTTTTATCAGATCTTGATTCCATCAACCCGAAATCTATCAGTTTTTGACACTTGTCGGTGGCAGTATAATGTGAAAGATTTGCTCTTCTTGCTATTGTAGTGATGATTGTACCTTCTCTTCCGTAATCCATTGTAACACGCAAGATATCTGATATCATTCCTAATTCAGAACGATATGGTTGTTTTGACATACTCTCAAGTGGTTGGCTGATTAATAAAAAATTGTGATACTTTGTTCCTTAACATAGTTAACTGAGAATAATGCTAAATTTACACCAAATTTAAAATACTTGCAAGACTGATCATATGCATGGCAGATCTTGTGTCTATTCTACATCATGTAATTGTACTATGTACTGGTACGCTCCATCCGTAACTGTGGATGGTTTCATCTAGTTTTGCGGATTGGTATAGTTTGCAAATGTATTTTCTATGAATGTCTCAAGTGTGTCATTTGCCATATTTGATGCCTTGAGATAGACAGTTTCTGGGAATAGTCTGTATGTTTGATTGTCTAATATCACAGAAACCATTGGTATGATCTGCTGGTCTGTCTGAAAGTCTTCTGGTTCCATGTTGTATAAATCACATGTATGTAAGAATCGCATATACTTGTCAGCAAAACTGACAAAACATGTAGTTTCTAGGTTCCACTGTGTTACCTTGCCAAGAAACACAGTGTAATTACCTGTTTCAATTGGCAGTCCAGTTATGGTTTTTGATATGGTTGCAGTTTGTCTTGGGCTCACAGTAAATGTGTTATTTCCAAGTGCCTTTGTGTACCCGTCTTTTGTCGCAGTTACATCTACCTCGTAGATTCCATGGGTTGATGGCATTGTTGCTTGATATCTGAATTTACCCTGATCATCTGTAGGAGTTGAAACTATTGTAGTTCCAAACATTATCAAAATATTTGCATTTGCAACTGGCTTGTATGCTTCATCTGTGACATTGCCTACTATTGTGGGAAAATCACCTTCCATTATGGGGTCTTTTTCTGCCTTTACTGATACTAGCATCTTGTTTGAAAGTACAGATTCTGAAACCTGGATGCTGGACATGGCAATTACAAATCCTGCTAGTAATAGACCTGTTGTAAATATGATATGTTTGTTCAACTCTTGGTGCTCTATTTTTCTACTGTTATCTGATAAACCCTAATTTTTTTCTCCAAGAGCTCAAGTAATTATTATCTTTTTTTGCATTGATTCTAGTTCAGTGATTTTGGATCTTGTTGTAATGTTTCCGAAACTAATCCTGGTTTTTCATAAAATATTTTATTGACTGTTTGGTCTTTCCTGCAAAGTCATTGTTACTTCCATTGTCTTGTTTTCTCTGATTATCTGCACTGTCATCTTGTCACCCACTGATTTGTAGTCCTGTAGATAATTTAGAAGGTCTTCAAGTTTTGAGACTGGATTGTTGTCTACTCCTATTATGATGTCTCCGCCATACTTGTATTTGATACCGTCTATTGTTGTTGTCATGTTTGATGCATGGAGTCCTGCCTTGGAGGCTGGACTGTCTGATACTATATTTTCTATTAAAAATCCAGAATGTGTCGTAAGATTTAGGCTGTCTGCCAAGTCTGGGTCTACTGATATTCCAGATATCCCAAGCCATGGATGCTGGTAGTGTCCTGATTGTATTAGTGCTGGAACAATTCTCTTCATTGTGTTTGATGGTATGGCAAAGCCTACTCCTGAAAACTCGCCTGTCTGGGTCTGAATTGCTGTGTTTATTCCAATAACCTCGCCATGAGTGTCCAATAATGGACCTCCTGAATTTCCTGGATTTATGGCAGTGTCTGTTTGAATTACATTTGGAATTGAAAATGCACCTATGTCTGGTGGATTTAATACTCTGCCTAACTGACTTACTATGCCCGATGTCATTGATTCGCTTAATCCAAAGGGACTACCAATTGCAATTACTTGGTCTCCAATCCGAAGCTTAGACGAGTCCCCTAAAGGTAATGGATGAAATGTATTTGAATTTGCATCAACTTTGATAACTGCAAGATCTGCAAACTTGTCTGTACCACTTACTGTAGCAGAATAAGATTGGCCATCATGAAACACAACTCTGATTTTTTGATAGTCGTCTACAACATGATTGTTTGTAATGATGTGTCCGTCAAGATCATATACAATACCTGAACCTATTGCTCTGTCTGTCGCATTGTCCCCTGTCTTGTGTACTATTATCTGGACTACTCCTTGTTGGGATCTTGCAAAAAGGTCTGCTAAACTAAATTGTGATCCTGGACTTGATTGCACAATGTTTCCTAAAACTGAAGTCTGAGCTGATATATCTGGTCGTTGTTGATCAAACACAAATGCAAATACTAGAACTAGTACAACTATTCCATAAACTCCGCCCAAAACTGCTGTAGTCTTGTCCAAGAATTCAAGTATCAAATGTTAATGTATAATTCTTACTCACAAGCTTATTGGATGTTGTGCAGTGCCTGATATGGAATATGTTCTTCCACGCCAAGTCACAGAATCATTTTTCTTTGCATGCAGTATTCCGCTTGCAAATCCTGCTACGATGACTATGCTGCCAATTGGTGCAAAAATTGCATGTCTGAATCCTAGTCCTAGTCCCTTTTTTGCATCAATAATGCTTCCTAAATAAAATAGCCCTGCAGCAACAAGTGTGATTCCGAATAATATCTTAAAGGAAATTGCATGACTTAGGAAAAGTGCTGAATATGCAAGGATGGGAAATGGCATGAATAACAAAAATAATACTGCAACAAATATACCAATTGCAGTTTTGCTTGATTGGATGTATAGTGGTATCATCAGCCTCTTTAGTGCATGCCACAAAGTAGACCAGTCCCTTGCCCATACTGCATCTACCAAATGCTCTCCTCGTACCATCTTCATCTTGAATCCTTGTTCTTTTACCTTCTTGCCAAGAGCCCCATCTTCTACTATCTCGCTTTTTACGCTCTCATGCGTACCAACCGAATTGTATGTTTCTCTCTTTATTATGAAAAAACTTCCAAAAAAATAACCTGTCTTTGCAGATGGGTCATTTACACGAAGTGCAGAAAATCTAGTATGTAAAAATGTAGATAATACTGGTAGTGTTATTCTTGTCCACCAATCAAGGCACAACATCTTTGGAATCACTGTAAGTGCATCAAGATTATCACTCAAGAGGTGGTCCACTGCTAATGTGATTGTCTTGTTTGTATGCGTAGTATCAGCATCCGTAAATAACAAAAGTTCGCCTGATGATCTCTTGAATCCTTCTATGCATGCCCAGTTCTTACCAATCCATTTTTCTGGTTTTGGTCCTGCTAATACATGTACTACGCGAGAATCTTTTTTTGCGATATTCTTGATTATCTCCCCCGTGTTGTCATCTGACCTATCATCTATTGCTATTATCTCATAATTTTCGTAATCTTGCTCTAATAGTGAGTTTATGCATTTTTCTATAAACCTCTCTTCATTTCTTGCCGGCAGAATTACTGATATCTTTGGTTTGTGGTGGCTCTTGTACTCGAACCTGTCCAAAAATGGCGAGTTCTTAAAAGTACTCCACATTGATCTTATCAAAAACGTCCACGCAAGAGAAACACCAAGCATGATTGCTACAAGAAAATAGTTTACAATGTCTATCAGATATGCCATGATTATCTCTGTGCTTCTTGTTTTATGCTCTCAAGAGCTTGTTCTGAACCGCTCTGGATGTGCTTTTTTATCATGCCCGTAAACATCCCCATCATGCCAGTGAGTTTGATGTCCCATAATACATCTAGTCTGATTCTGTTTTCTAATTGCTGTAGTGTAAGTGTTTTTGTACCATCCAGTATTCCTTTTGTAAATTGAGCGTGAATCTTTTCCTTTGGCTGCATCGTTACAGTTTGCATACATTTTGAGTCTTTGAATGCAATGGTGACTTCTCTTGTCACTACGTTTTCATTTTTTGAAATGTTTCTAACCTCTTTTGTTCCTTTCCAGAATCTTGGCTCTGAGTCAAGATCAGATATTATGTTCCAAACCTTGTCAAGCGGTGCATCAATATCTACCGAGGCCTGTATCTGGACCATGTTGAAATTTTTCATCTCTTCATATTTATGTTGTAATGAAAATCGCTAGTTTCGAAATCAATTTTAATCTCATTATTGGATGTTTTATGTGGATCAAATAACCTATGATGACTTTGCCAAATTGGATATGCGGGTGGCAAAGATTCTATCAGTGGAGCCAATTCCTGGCAAATCGAAAATAGTTAAAGGAACAATTGATCTTGGAAATGAAAAGCGAGATGTCATAATAGGCGGCGCTCAATATTACAAACCTGAAGAACTAGTGGGAAGAATAGTAATTGCACTTGTAAACCTTGAACCGAGAAGTATTGCCGGAGTTGAATCAAGCGCAATGCTTTTTGCAGCGGATTCTGGTGAAAAACCGTTCTGGCTCACAGTCACAGAAGATGTACCACTTGGAACCAAAATCAAGTAATTCATTAAATTTTTAGATTCTTTATCATTGTCTTTTTATCTGATATTATCTTTCCAGGATTTAGGATGTTTTGAGGATCAAATTGTTTTTTGATGTTTCTAAAAACCGAATATGTCTTGTCTCCATACTGTGTCTTTACAAATTCTGATCTTGCCAAACCATCACCATGTTCACCTGTTATGCTTCCTCCTATACTTATTACCCCTGTAAAAAATTCAGTTGCAATTTTTTGTATTTTTGAGATATCTTTATGTTCTAAAACTGGCCTGATGTGCAGATTCCCATTTCCGATGTGTCCGTAAACTATTGTTCTGAGATGGTATTTTTTTCTAATCATATCTAACATGTCTAGTAGCAAGGGAAGTCTTTTTACTGGCACCACGGAATCTTCTATGAGGGTTGGCATTGTCTCTTTTTTTGTTATGCTCTTGAGACTAAATGCAAGAGCTGAATTTCTAAAACTCCATAATTTTCTGATGTTATCTTTGTCTGATTCTATTTTGATTATCTTGCCTGTTGCGATTTTTTGAATCTGTTTTATGTTGTGCTTTATGTCATTATCAAACTCTGCAAAAATAAGACATCCTGAATTTGGCACTTTTATTTTGATGTGTCTTGTTATGTTATTGTCTATTGCTTCAAGAGCTGCTGGTTTTAAAGAGAGTATCTTCACACTGTCTATTGCTGCCTGCCTGAGTGTCTTGTAATGTATTATGCACAATGCTTTACTTTTTGGTATCCTGTATGTTCGAAGCTTTGCAGATGTGATGATTCCCAATGTTCCTTCAGAGCCTGCAATTAACTTGTGGACATCTTTTTCTGATAAAATTTTGTCAATTCTATATCCGCAAGAATTTTTTGATACCATGGGAAATGACTTGATAACGTCATGAGAAATATTGCTTTTTATCATGTGATGCATGTTTGGAAGCCTTGTTACATTGCCTACCGAATTTACGATTGTAACTTCAATTAGATTGTCTATTACACTTCCATACTTTAGCGAGTGAATTCCACTAGAATTGTTGCCAATCATCCCGCCTATGGTGCAAAAGGGTCCTATTGATGGGTCTGGTCCTACAAATCTGCCATGTTTCTGCAATATCTTGTCAAGATGTCCCTTGTAGACCCCACTTCCTACTGTCGCATGGTTTTTTCCAATCTTGATTTTATTGAAATTTCTCATGTCAAGAATTATTCCTTTTCCCAAAGCGCTTCCCACTAGTCCAGTACCGCCACCTCTGGGTGTTACTGGAATGTGGTGCTTTTTCGCAAACCGTATGATTTTGATAACATCGTCTTCATTACGAGGAAACGTTATCACTTGGGGCCTTAGTTTGTAGGAACTGGCATCAACCGAATAAAAATCTCGTATATGGTTATCCCATGTAACAATACATCCCACTATTTTTGTTAGATTGATTCCAATTTCATATATTTTCATGTAATTATAATTGCGGTGCGCTGTTTAAAATAATTTGATTATATTTTTAGAATAATTCAAATTTTTAGATAGATGCTATGCGAATTGTTGTTTTGATATACGGGAACTATATTGATAGGCCTTTTATGTTATGATGCTGAATATATGACAGCCATCCGACTGGAACAGGATACATCTGCCGGTCATGATATCAGGTAAGGACTTGATATCAAAACCAGTGTATCTCTTGTTTCCTAAAATGTCTGGTGTAAGACAGGACTAGGAAACAACGAAACAATGGCAAAGGGGGAAAGTGAGTACGACAATGGACATGTTCCGCACTCAAAAGGAAATGCCATTGCTTTCTTTCAGTCGGATGATGCTTTTATGATATAATAAAATTCCTGAAAGATTGATGAAGTCTATGAAAGATTTAATTTAGTAAAAAATGGTCTTTTTGTTATTGGATTTTTTGGGTACAAATCTGGACAAACTTTTTAGCTCAAGTGATAATTCGAACCCACTTATGTGGTTGATCTGGATTCTACCTATCTTCATATTCATGTTGTATGGACAGCGAATCCAGCTTCATGTCACTTCATCTGAAATCAACAAAGATTTGGAAAAACTCAAGCAATACCGTGATGACACCAGGAAAGAATTGATATCTTATGTAAAAAACACCGTAAAGCCTTTGTCAGACCCTGCTGTCATACTTGATAGATATTTTGAATATTTTACCATAATGCCAGTTGATATGGATCCTAATGGAATTGTACCCAAGATAAAACACATCATGCGGACAAGAGAAGACACTACTAGGGAACAAGTCAAAAACCTCGCTCCAAATATTACTCATCTACAAGCAAGTCAAATAATCAACATACTTGAGGCGGTAACCACACTGCATCTACTGTACAAAATGGTTCGACACTTCTTTTTGACTGCAAAAAAACAAAATAATTTCCCATTAATCTTGCCTCTGCAAATGATGATGCCGTTTATCATGGAGGAAGCAGATGCACTAAAAACTGCAATATCTGCATTCAAGCAGGGACAACCAATAGGCGATGGAATAGGTCCAATGATTGTTGGAAAGATGATGCTTGATACGGAAAAAAAATCTATCTCATTTGAAACTGTTCTAAGTGAAAAAGACTTTGAGGGGAGAAAACTCTGCCTGCTAAAAGCTGAAGGGCCGACTGCAACTGTTGGCAGACCTGCAGATGCATTTGAAAAGATAATTTCTGAAAAAAAGGTAGATATGCTGATAATGGTTGACGCTGCATTGAAACTGGAAGGTGAGGATACTGGATCCGTGGCTCATGGATTTGGGGCTGCAATTGGCGGTATAGGAACTGAAAGGTTTGAGATAGAGGGCATAGCTACAAAGCACAACATCCCGATATATGCAATTGTCATAAAACAGTCTATCAAAGAGGCAATCACTCTTATGAAAAAAGAGATTGCGGATTCTTCTGATAAGGTATTCATACAAATTCAAGATATTATACGAGAAAATTCCAAACCTGGTCAATGCGTACTGATAATTGGAGTTGGGAACACGTTGGGGGTGTCACAATGAGATTCTTTAAGAAAAAAAATGAGGTACTTGATCCCTATGCTGTAGAAAAATGTTCTAGCTGCAATAAAATTGTAAAACGAAAGTTTGTGGAAGGTGACTATGTCTTTAAAGCCAGTGGTAAATGCACTGCATGCGGCACAGGTCAGTTGATGATCGATAAGATATTTGGCGAGCTTGTCAAGTAGGTTTTTAGTTTATTTTTTAATTCTCCACTTGTGTAATTAAAGAGTAGTTACGAGAACTCCATTGGCTTGGGGAATGAATGTATGCTCTGCTTGTGCAACTCGTTGATTGTTTGCTTCTACTAGTATCGGATATGATCTTACAATTTTGTTTTTAATCAGTTTATCAAGTAATTCTCTTGCATTTTTTTCCTCAAATTCTGGGATGAGCCATCGTAATGCAAAAGGAAGCATGTTGAATTTCTGCCATATGAAGTCAATCATTTTGTTGGTATCTTCTTCCTTTGTTCTTTTTCGTGTAACCAGGGAGAAAATGTTTCTAATTTTGCCCTCTCGAACAAAACCTGATCCTTCCGGTGTTGTAACAAATGGCTCACATGCATATGCTTCTGTGGATTGAAATGAAAATGATCCAATGGACCATATGTTTGGAACTGATTTTCCAGCATGGATTGTATACTGTTCAAGAGAATGACCACTAAGATTTGCAATGGGTATTCCACCCATCTGTTTTGTTGTATTCTCTATTGTTTTTCCAACATCGCTTGATTTTGTCCCCACTCTTATTATTGACATGGCCTCCTTTAGGGCAGATTCTGCGGCTTGTACTAAAAAATCATACTTTGGGTCGTAGCAAACTGTTACTGCCGTATCTGCAATGTGACCGTTTATCTGAACACCCAAATCAATTTTTAGCAGGTCTGTGTCCTTGACTGTGGTGGAATCGTTAGGCTCTGCTGTGTAATGTGCTGCAATGTCGTTTAGACTCACATTTACAGGAAATGCACATTTTCCTCCCTTGTCGTTTATCTCTTTTTCAATAGAATTGCATATCTCTTCCAAAGTGGAGCCCACGTGATCTTTTCGTCTTGCATTCTCTCTTACCTCTGACGCTATCTTTCCCGCATTGATGTAATCTTGTAATTGCATTGACTAGCCTTAACTTGGTTTATTATTTAAAATAATAACTACATGAGAAGATTAAATTGGGGACATTTTTGTGCAATCACATCGGGATCGTGGTCTAGCTTGGCATGATTCGGGTTTTGGGTACCTGAGGTCGTCGGTTCAAATCCGGCCGATCCCATTTCTATGTCGGGGTAAAGATGGGGACATGCCGTTTGACCTTTTGATAACTATATTTTAAGAAATTACAAAATTACCCACTAGATTTATCCCAGAAAACGTTTGACAATACATGGCTGTAAAAAAGGCAATTTCGTCAATTGATCTTTTGATTCAAGAAAAGAAGGAGTTTAGAACAAAAGTAGTAGGTTCTGAGGAATTACCGCCTCTCATTCAAGGTGATATTATCAATCGATTTGATAGAGCAATGTGGTCTATGTTACAAGGAGACATTGAATGGTTACAGGCAATTAAAAGACAACTTTTGCCAGATCAACACAGAACAAAGATTGTTTGCAGGCATCCAAAGAAAGACCATGATACTGATGGCAGTGGTCAGAAATACTGCATGAATTGTAATGCGAATTTGCCGATGTAGCATATGATACTAACTTATTTATCAGAATGACCTTATCCATGTTAATGAGTTTCCCATATGCAACAAGACCTGCAAGCATAATGGGAGATTTTCTAAGTGCCTCAACCATCCTCTGGGCCGCAATTTGGGCTTCAATATTTCATTATGCATTACCATTTCTTTTCAAACATCAAGGAATTATTGTAAATGGAATCAAGAAGATATCGATGACAGTAAGAAACACAATCGAACTGACAGCGCTGATGATTTTTAGCATTGGCTACTTTATCATCGGGGTTTTAAATTTAATTTACAAGGATCCATCAGTTACGTACGACTTTTTTAATTTACTTAACAATTACCATGTTTTTGAAATCAGTTTGGTTGTGGGATTTGCAGTTTCAGTAATAAGGAATTATCGACGAGCAAAGACTGATCCTTCAAAGACCGCCATCCTAGTCGGGATGGACTTTGTCTTCATGCTATTGGGAGTTTTTGCAAGCCAGTTAGTTTTACTATCATTTACCTATTCCCAAGACTCTAACCTGCACTTGATAGCTGGTTCGTTTGGAATGGTGGTAATAGGTGCGAATATTTGTAGAAAACAGTTTTTGGATTTCTTGGCTTGTAGAATTCCCTAGTGTTATTTTTCATGCCGTTTGACCTTTTTTGTACATATCACAATATGTTATAGGTTGGACTGCATTGAATCAGTATGGATCATATTTTTACCATCTTAGATTTTACCAATTATATGGAATTAGAACTCGGAGAATTTCTAGGCATATCTGATCAAATTGCATCCATACATGGTCAAATCTGGAATATTCTACCAATGGTCATCATACTTTCGGTGGCCATTGGACTTGCAATACTGATGAAATATAATAAATCCGTTAAGAATTATATTTCAAAATATAAGAGATATGTACCATTTCCTCCTACACCGTATGACAATTTTGATTTAGGACAACTACAAAAAATAGTAGATAAACTAAGTAGAAATTTTACAATTTTAATAACAATCTATGGTTTTCTATTTGTTTTTATAATTTCACAGAATTTACAACATGTTTCGTACAGTTGGACTGTCATAATTTGGTCTGGATGGGTATTGGCAATAATTGTAAAAACTGCCAATATTGCACTTTCATTAACCGATATACTTGAAACTGCAGAAATTAACAACACGGTCAAAATTGCATCTAATATGATCTATGCTTACAATAGGTATTACAAACATACAACTTATCTTCTCGTATTCGCAGTTGCTTTTTCTCCAGCCGTATTTCTTTCATTGGATGAACAGCATCATAATGATTTTAAATTATGGAGTCCTCAAATTTCAATTCTAACAATTGCTCTAGGAATTATTAGTATTTTTCTTGTTATGTATTATTATGCACAAGTAACAGATTTGATACGACCCGGTATTCCAAATATTTACTTTATGTCAATTTTCCTTTTAGCTACTGAATCATTGTCGTCTATCTACTCTGCGCCATTATCTTCTGTTAGTGTTATTTTGTTTGGATATCAATTTGAAATTCCTCAGATAATTTTAGTAATTCTTTTTGCTAGTTTGACTTACCCAGCAACTGTTGCAGGACAGTTTATAGCATATGAAGAAAATCGACGAAGATTGAAACGTGAGAAAAAATCAGATAGTAAATAGAAATCTAAATCCGCTTATGAAAATAAATTTATGACATCAATGATGGTTTCAGCACTAAAAACTACAGTCAAGCCGGAATATGATGGTTGTACTCCAGAACCGGGAGTATCAATATAGGTGAATTTTTCTTCGGCCAATATTCCTAAAAGAAACGGTGGAAATGGTCTACCAATCGTATTTTGTTCTCCTCCGAAGATATTGATTACAGTATCTAGGACTACGGGGCTTCCACTGGATCCTATTGCTACATTGCTTTCAATGAGAAATCCTCGAATAATTCGATCTTCAGTTTCTCCGGTATCAGGATTTTTCCATTTATCTCTAATGTTCTGTCCTATCTGACTAACTATCGATCCCGGAATTCGCATTGGAACATTAGTGGTATGTTGTACTGTTAGTGGATATCCCAGTACAACAATTTGTCTTCCACTTACAATATTATATTGTTGTAAATATGATCTATCACAAATTAAAGTTGAATCTACTGGTTTTACAACCATATTTGGATAACATTCATAGATTGTAGATACATCAATTCCTAAAACATCTACCTGTACATCCGGATGTTCAGTCCAAAGTTTGTGTTCATCTGCATGTAAGTTAAATTGAATTCTTTTCCCAATGATTTGTTCATCCTCAGAAATATTAATGTGCAAGTATACAAAATTTGTAGATTCTCTTTTCGATCTACATTCATGTAATACATGTTTATTAGTCACAAGAATTTTTTTTGTATTTTTCTGAATTAGAAAACCTGTTCCAAACTTACCCTGTTCATTTTCAATTCTTATAGTTGAATTGACCCATAAATCATTGATAGGATCCGACATTGTCGTAAGATTAGTTGCAGTTAAACATTTTAGCTTGGCCGTTTCAATCCTTTGTTAATTTTACTTCTTTCTATCAATAATGATATTTTTTTATCATCAAACCCTAATTGAAATAATAGACAAGATTCCACCAATAATTTGAGACGTTCACATATTTCGTGTACTTTTTTTAGATCATCAAATTGTGTTTTTGCCTTATTAGAATAATGAGTAATGTAATTGCGCATGTCTACTATTGATCTGATGAATTTTTTATTGTCCAAGTCAAAATTTTCCAAGATGAATGGGAATTGATTTAAGAGTGACTCCAATCTTTGCCGTAGTGATAATTCGTTACTAAATTGGAGTTTAATCTGTAACCAATCAGAATGTTTAGGTATGGCAGTCAGTATTTCACTAATACGTATAGCATGATTTTCTTCATCAACCTCAGTTTCATCTGAAGTTCTTCTGTGATATGCTTCAAGCGCATGAATAAGAAAAAGAAACCTGTGTTCTATTGCCATTTCATTATGATGTAGTATGTCTGAATACAAATTGTAAATTGGTTCTAGAATAGACTTATTTTCAATCCATTTCTTGAAATAATTTCCAATGTCTTTTCCAATATCTCTATATGTGAAGAGCATGTGCATGGCAGGTATTTCTTTGATCTTAGTAGGCATGTTAAATGGTAGAAAATAGATTGAAACGGTTGGTTGAATTGTTTGTTCGTTTACTTTTTGTTCATTAATTTGTGTTAATCCTTTTACTTCCAGAGGATAAATTGGATTTAGACATGCTAATCCGAGAAATTGACGGATATCTGATAAAATATTCTGGAATTCTTGAAATTGTAGTTCTGATTTCGCTTCTATGTTAAGAGCTATTCTTTGTATCATTCCTTGCTGTTTTTCATCCATGGATTGGACATTCATTGAATATCCAAACCATATTGAGATTGAAAATTTTTCATTTAATTCAAATCGAATTTCAGGGGGCTGAGAATACGAAATACTAATTTTATTTTTATCCATTGAATCCAGATCAACAGAAAATCCTGATACTCCCATCCATTCATCGAAATGAGTTAAATGAGCATAGACCCTGTTAAATTTTATATCTGCTTCAGTAGGGAAATGCATTCCAATAAATGAATGGAGAGCTCTGTATGATGAAGTTGGAAGTGAGGGATGACTCATGGAGAATCGTACGGTAAAACATTTGTAGAGTGTTACCGGTGTACCTGTAGTAGTAAAACCAAGAATTATTGGATATTCTAACTGTTTTTGAAATTGGCTCAGATCTGTGAATGATCCTATCAAATCCAAATGTATATCGTTAGGAGAATAATGTAAAATTCCTGGAATTGTTTTAGTAGGATTATCTGGTAGCCACCAGTAACCCGACATTTCGAAAGTCTCATTAAATTTACTCAATTATGCTGTATTTCATAGCATCTAACTAATTGAACTTTTATTTTCATTGAAATATGATTTACTTGGTTTGTGTAAATTTTCTTTTTTACATTCCACAAAGTCTGTTTTGATATTCTAATTTTTTTGACATCCTTTGGTTTTAACTTCAAAATGCTTGGCGCAATCTTCTTGAACTTTTTATCCAAGTTTCTAACATCCTCATAAGTTTCATAACTGCCTGAACCTACTCCCAACAGTTCAGATTCTTCAAGTTCATTGCTTTCCTTTCCAATGTGTATTATTCCGGTTACATTGACATGTTTTCTTTCCAGTATGCCAACATCTCCATCTATCTTGGACTCTGGATGATTCAGGTATTCCATGAATATTTGCCAAAATGGTTTCCAGTATTGTTTTCCACGTAGTTTTTCCATGGAATTGTCGTTATAATCAACAAAATCCCCAAAAACTGCGTGTCTTGCGGGCTTGACAAACGGGGCCAAGGGCTTGACAAGTTCACCAGTGTTCGGATTTATGAGGTTTGAAAATCCAACAATACAGAAACTAAACGGCTTGAATTGATCCTGATATCTATCATTTTTGTTAAAGTTGGACAGCCTTGCAAGCATTCTCGGACTTGATGCCATGAACTGTGACATGGCATACTTGTTGTCATACTTGGAATACAATTCTTCAAGGCTTGATTTTTCATAATGCAAATCCATAATGTCATTCCAGATGTACTTGTTCCAGTCATTTTTCTCATCAGGGTTGTTTGAAAAAGGATCAAGCAAATGACCTAATCCGTGAGATGAATAATCATCGTTCTTGATTGTTATCTTGCCATTTTTTATCGTATGAAGACAGTACCGTTTTGATGATATTCCATAGAACATGACATTTTCCCGTTCCACTTTTAGAATATCCGCATCAAAATTATACGGATTTAATGGTTGGAAGAATTCTTGAATCTCTCTTGTCATCTCTGGTGGAACCATCATGGAATCAGTGTCACAGTATGCATGAACCATGTTTTTTCTTGACAACAAAATTTCACAGGTTGCAAGCAACAGCCTTGATGCAGACGTAATTGAAACTGCAATTATAGGATTGAACATGAATCCAGGTTTTTCAATCTTGGTCTTGTCTTGTGTAAAATGTTTCATGCCGTAAACATCAATTGGAACTTTAGATGATTCTTCGAGTGTGTTTATTTCAACAAAAATTCCATAACTGATTGCATTTGTTATTATCTTGATTATCTTCTGCCTTGGATCATATTTATTTTTCAGGACTTGGCGGTATTCGATTAGTTTCTTGAACAAATCATCCTTGTATGGATCAATCTCAATGCCTTGGACATTGATCTTCTTGAGATTTTTCTGTACGCCTACTGGTACAAACCTGTACGCCTTGAGGATTTTTGGTGTCCTTCCAGTGTACAGTTTTGATGCAATGACATCAGCCAAACTGTACCAGAGAGGTATCTTTGATGTGACATGGCTGATTCCTATATTCCAGACGTGTTTTTGGCCATATTTTGCCCTCAGAGGCAAGACATCCTCATGAGGCTCAATCAGGACTATTCCTTGCAATCTAGTCCAATTCTGTGGATTCTGTACGTCCTCCAGAGTAAATTTGTCTATAAAATCTGCAATCTCACGAGTTGCTTCTAGGTATTCTACGTGGTCTGCAATTACAAATCTCCACAGGTTTTGCAAGGTGCATACCGTAGGATACATTGACAGAAAATCAAGTACGTCTACCAAAACCGGAGTCTTGCGAATTTTATCTTCTACTCTTCCACCGATATATCCGCACATCATATAACCAATTATTTTCTTTGGAAATTCTGGATTCTTGTCAAGAAAGGAATCAACACCTATCATCTTGAGAAATTCTTTTCCTATTGATGCCGGAGTGTATGCCCTAGTTACAGGAATTTTTAATCCATACGAATCAAATTCTTTTTTTGCCTTTTGATATATGGCATATGTTGTGTTTACATCGTTGATGCAATACTGGATGTATTGTGACGTGATTTTTCCATGTTCAATTCCAGTCTGCTTTTTGTATCTAGTCTTGAAATATTTTCCCGCTGATTTGAGTGAATGTTTTTTGTCAGTCAGTGCATAACATAATGTTCTAAGATCAAGAAAGTTTCCACGGAATTTGTTTTGTTTTCCCATGGTACTACCAAATTCGATAAATGACAGTGTACTCGTGGCATGTGTAACATGCAGTCTTGGATAATCAAGGTTTTTTGAAAACAACAATGAAAAGCCACCTTTTCTTTTGAATTTTGAATTTGATGATTTTATTGCAATCCTGGAAAGGTCAAACGGAAGATTAAATCCAATGCATAGAGTCTGCAAGTCAAATGTTTCCTTGAGGAAAATCTTTCTAAATTGTTCAAGCGTGTATATCTTGATTTTATTTTCATCAGAGAATTGTTTTAAAACATTAAACTCTTTGCCCTTGACAAACAAGGGATCATAAAATATCCCGTGGTAATCCAACTTGCCGTGAAAAATTACCTTAAAGTATCCAAACTTGAGATTGTGATAAAAGTCAGTTGTGGCCTCACAGTCCAGAATCATCATCCGGATGAAATTCTGGATGGTTTTATGGAAAAATTTGGGCTGTTTTGTGTCTGGTTCCTGCTTGGGAATGGTATAGGCACGAATAGCGGCTATCTCATCATTCATGGTACATCCTTTCCCCCATTCCTCGAATGATGTCGCCCAGTCCGATCAAAAGGCATGCTGTTTTTTGCCGCTCGCTCTTGTTTTTCCTTGACCATCCTTTTGGCCAGCCATACTGTTTTCTTGAAAACTTGCCGTGACAATTTCGGCACATGGATAATGTAAAATCACTATTGACTTTTCCACCCACATGATTGTCTTCCAAATCAAAAGGATCAGAATGAAAACACCATATGCAGCAACCTTGACCTTCAAAGAATTGTTCTAGCCACTTGTTTTCCTTGACAAGTTGTTCAATGGAATCAAGAGCATTATCCAATTTTATTTTCTCCCATAGATTGAATAAAATTCTGCATCTTCCTGTTGTTCTAAAATAGCAAGAATCTTTGTAATGTCTGTTTCAAGATGATGAATCTTTCCACTTGCATCCTTGATCTTGATTTTTGTAAATGGTTTCAGTACAGATTGGCCTTGTGATAATCTTCCAATTGCTGAATGATACTGTCCAATTATTTTTGCTTGCTTTATTCCACGTACTGTTATCCAGACCTGTTTTCCTTTTTCATAAATTCTAACTTCTCTTAACAGCCTGTCCAATGATTTTGCAATCCATTTATGATTTTGTAATTTTAATGCAGAGCCAACATATCGTTTAACAGTTTGAGGCGAAATTCCAACTTGCTTGGATGCTACAGTTAATGATAAACCGTATTTTATTTTATTGAGAACAACAAGTGAGTCTTCATAATTTGCATTCTGTTTTGGTGTTAATTTATCAAAATCAATTTTTAAAACTCTGTGTGTCTTCTTGCTTATTTTTCTTGCAAAGAGTTTTTTCTGTTTCGGTTTTTTAGCCATTAGGATCAACCATAAAACGATCAAGAAGATAAAGTCCGCGTTTCGGTCCAAATAATCGGAATAATCTAATTTATACTCTGTTTGGGTCTTAAAATCGTACATTTAGATCTCAAAATCGGATTTATCCAGAATCTCATGCTAAGATCTCATCCAATGTATAATCAAACAACATTGTGCGGATTATTGTTACATCTTGGCGATACGTATGTACAATATCATCATACCGCCTGATATTCTGACGGTCAACAAACAAAACAAGACGGTAATCTCAAACTATCAGGCGGGAATTGATAAAACCGCCCATTATCCGTGCTGGATTATTGGATTATCCGTGCTGGATTATTGGATTATCCGTGCTGGATTATTGGATTATCCGTGCTGGATTATTGGATTATCCGTGCTGGATTATTGGATTATCCGTGCTGGATTATTGGATGTATCTATTTATCCAAAGATCTTTATGCATGATCTACAAGATAAATTGGAATGGATCCATTATTGGTGTCAGGATTTGGAACTTCAATCAACGTAGAGAAACGAAATCTGATAATTCAAAATAAATTAAAGAATGAAAAATTAGAATTTTACCCGCATCAAATAGATCATGATAGTATCATCGTAGACGGGCATACTGGAACCATTACTTTCGAATCAATGCGGTGGCTAATGAAACACGACATTAATCTAACTCTCTTAAACTGGAATGGAAACCTGCTCGGAATAACACTTCCACAGGAACCCAAGTTGGGAAAATTACGCATAAAACAGTATCAAAAGCACCTGGATGATGCCGCTAGATTCCAAATTGCTCTAGAACTTGTCAATAGCAAAATTTCAAGTTCTGTGAATCTGATTAGGGAACTGTCACGGTTCTATGATGTAATACAATACAACCTAGTAAAATCACAGTTTGATCATGAAATCCAAAACTATGCCATAAATTCAAGGGATGAAAATAGACCAATTTCAGACAAGCTGAAAAAACTGATGAATTTTGAGGGAAGGATTGCACAGATTCACCTTGATCAATTCAAAAAACTAGTCACAAAATTGGCCCCAGAATTCAAATTTGTAGGAAGGATGAACAAGTCAAGTTCATGGAATGTCAATGCGTCAGACGAGGTCAATGCATTGCTAAACTACGGGTATGCCATACTGGAATCCAGAGTCAGAAAATCTCTAAACTCTGTAGGACTTGATCCTGTCATTGGATTTTTACATGAAACAACATATGCCAAGACTGCACTAGTGTATGATTTTCAGGAGTTGTTCAGATGGATTATCGATTATTCTGTTATCCGGTTGTTGGATGATAGTAAGTTGAAAAAATCAGATTTTATAGTGACTGAAAATTATCATATCAGATTACGAGAAACAACTGCAAAGTTATTGATTGAAAAGATAAAGAACAATTTCAATACCAAGGTTCCATTTCGAGGAAAAAATTATACCTATGATAATGTCTTATTTTACAAAATACAGGAATTTGCAAATTTTATTTCAGAGAAAAGCAATAAACTAGATTTGAAAATTACAGAATTTAAAATTAAAGACGATGATACCATATCATTGAAGGAAAAAATATTGAAGATGACACCTGATCAACGAAAGAAACTTGGAATCAACAAGAGTACACTTTGGTATGTGAAGAAGAATATTGTAGAAGGAAAGAATATCAAAATTTATGATAAGATTTTATCGAAAATTCAATAATTAATTTAATTTTAAATAGGTGATCACATAAAATTATACGTGCATAATAATGATGATCTGAAGAAGCTATTAGAAAAATATGACAAGTTACGTTCTGTAGCAAATAGAGGATCAGGAGACAAACGGTTCCTTCAGAAATATAAATTTCTTAAACGAGTTGCAGGATGGAAGTGGTTTAAAATATTTTCAACAAATACGTATGATTTACCTTTTGCTTCGAATCGAATTAGGAAAGATATTCGCTCTACGTTAATCAATATCTTAAGATTACATGAAATAAACTACTGGCGAACTGAACGAAGTAATGAATTTTCTAAAGAGGCAATGAAGACAATAAATGAATATTTGGCAGAAATACCCAAACTTCCTTCTTTGGAAAAGAGATTTACAGATAATTTTTTGGGCATATTGGGTGTTGTGGTAGGCGTAATAGCCATAATAGCATCCAATTGGTCAAATGTAATATCGCCTGATTTTGCCATCGTATTTGAAATCATTTCGATAGTATTTGGATTAATTGTCATGTTACCTTTTTTGACGTTTTATTCAACCAATAAAATTCTCAATTATTTATCTGAAAAAGATTTACAAGAATATTGGATGGAAAAATTAGTCATAAAAGATCTACGACATAAAATCATAACAGAGTTAGTAGAACTCAATGATAGAACATATGCCGAACTTGATAAAAAATACTAATAATCACATAAATCTCTGAAAGGATCAAATCAAGATATAATTTGGACTGACTTATTTATGGAGTTATGGGAACAGATTTTTCATGGAATGCAAGCCTTGTATTTAGTATCGCATCTCTTGCAATTTCAGTCATAGCAATTGTAATGTCTAGTCTAATCGCGTGGACAAGTCCACATAGATCTGAAAAAATAAAGAAAACTAGTCAAGCGCGTCAAATCCATTTTGACAAAATCAAAAAGAATTGTTTAGAATTACTTGTAAATGGTGTTGATAATGTCACAAGTCATTTTCGCATAGATGAATCCACGCTATATGGAAAACAATCTCTTCTAGATTTAATGAATGATCGGGAGTTAAAAGAAACAATGGATGTCAAACTGTGGGTTTCAATAATTAATTCAAGTTCTTCATATGGAAATGAAATGATATTCCTAGATAACGTGTTATACAATGATTTGGATAATCATTATCCAGAAATTAAAAAACAGATAGGAATAGTTCAGAAGTATATAGATGAAAGTTATCCCATTTACCATGAGAAATTCAATGTTCTTGTACTGAAACTCTTTGATGAATTAGAAAGATCAATTAACGTGCAACAAAATGAACAAAATAAAATAAGCATGACCGTGGCCGTTGCTTTAAATTGCATTTTTCATGACGATATAAAACGTTGGCCAAATCTATACAATGTATCCTCTAAAAACGGTACATTGCCAGTAATAAAAGAAATAGTCAATAAACCGGAAATAACCGAACTGACAAATCCATTAAAAGAAATATCTAAAAAATCACTATCCTTGCTTTCCGATTTAAGAAATTCATTAAATCAGATTATTAGATACGAGGGAGAATTAAAAGGGAAATGCAATTATTTACAGGTATGAGTCAATGTTGTGATTCTCTTTATTATGTAGATGAATAAATGATCAATAGTTCTTGGTTCGTCCTAAATTCACAATTCCAATAGAAGAAGCACATAAAAGAATAGATCTGCAATTAAGACAAGGTCGTACCATTCAGAAATACAATATATTTTCTGAAAGTGATCTGAAAGCAGCCAACATTCAACGAAGTAAATGGTATGACAAAACTAAGAATTTACTTGAATTAATTGATGATAATCAAATTCTAGTAAAACAATTTCATTATCTGACACCTACTTTATCAAGTGGTGAAAGGGATCTTGATGAAATGGTACATGATTTTAGGTATAGGATGGACAAGGATCTGAAAAATCTTCAGTCCATCTATGACAGTATTGATTTGTTAAAAGATCTTAAGATCCATAAAACCAAAATCAAGAATACCAAAAAACCTAGAAACTTAACACATGCACAAGAAAAAAAATGCTGGGACTTGAATCCTCACATGTGCAATCTTTGCGGACGAAAACTTCACGGAATATCAGACACAGAATTTGAACATACTCAAGCCTTTGCTAAAGGAGGAGCTACAGATCTAACTAATGTAAAACTCTCACATCGTTCTTGCAATACTCAAAAAGGAACCAAGAGTCTCAAAGTAGCAAGAAAAATGCTGGGATATCATAAAAATATTAAAAAATCGCTCATCGAACTAAAATTATTGAAGAAGAAAAGTACGAGAAAGAATATGATGCATAATTTTACCTTGGAGAAATTTTTTGAAAATGGAAAAGAATACGTGAGAATACTACATCCAAGCAAGACCGTAGAAGCATGCCTCATTTTATGTAACAAAGACCCATGCAAATGGTGGGATGATAACAGTATACTTCCAAGACATATTAGATCTGGTGGAGGTGGAAACGTACTATTGCCACAAGATGTTGGAAATACAAATCCGACTATTACGGTTATGAGCGGAAAACGCGCGATACGAAAAATGAAACTTAAAGATATGGTTCTAACTCATCCGTAAGTAAAAAAAATCATATAAATTGATTCATGCACTCATTAGTTTTTTCAGTCGTTTTCCTTCTTCCTTATTTCTTTTCTCTCTATTCTTTTCCATCGCTTTCATAGACTTCTCCAGTCGTTTTCCTTCTTCCTTATTTCTTTTCTCTCTATTCTTTTCCATCGCTTTCATAGACTTCTCCAGTCGTTTTCCTTCTTCCTTATTTCTTTTCTCAAATTCTCTTTGTGATTTTGGCCATTTAGAATAAAATGACTTGCGTCTTTCCCTGTATTGTTCAATTGAATTACCAACCTTTTCACCAATTCCTATCCCGATTGCATTAGAACCAATTTCACCCGTTAAACCAGATTTTGCAAATATTGTACTCTTGGCAATTGTACTAGCAGCTGTACCAGCTGATGCACCACTTATCGAACCTATCACTCCTTTTCCACTTAGTAATTTTATTATGAGTATAATGCCTTCAATTATCATGTTTTTGATTAGCGCTTGATTAATTTAAACAATTTTTGGTTCTTACTTTCATTCATGCTTTGATATATGATCAAATGGAATTACTATGAAATAAGAGGATATCTTCCAAATACAAAATAACATAAAATCTTAAAACCACAAAAATCTAGAACAAATCATATGACAGTTATTATTCTAAAATATGCAATAAAGCAACTCCTAGAAATGAAAAATCCCTCTTTTTACATAATGGAGGATGCCAACAGGGCAATTGTAGATTTTGCAGAATCAGAAGAGGAAGTAATTCACAAATGCATGAAAGCTCTTTCTCATGATATAAAATGCACATATCATGAAAGTTCAGTCAAAACATTTGACAGTATAAGAGAAGCCACCAAGAACGTAGATTTAGACCCTACAAAAGGAGATTCAATCATAATTCCAAATATGGATCTTAGAGAAGTTTCTGATTGATTTTTTACATCTAATACTTCAGCTTGTCGATTTTGCGAGGAATCAAAAACTGAGCCAAAACTAGAACTGAAATGCCTATAAAAAATATGAAAATCCCAAACTGAGAGTAAACGTTGCTAATGATGGTAAGAAGGGTCATTACTTCACCAGTTTTTGAGATGGCATCAAAACCAGTCGTAACACCCAAAATGAATAAAGAAACTCCAAAGATTGCAAAGACCGAACCTCCAGTTGCTACGATAGTTAATTGGGCATTAATCTTTGCAAGTTCTTTTTCAAATTTATGAGGATCCTTGTACACATCCATTGTATCTGGTAAACACATCTTCTAGATTAATCTCTCTTCGATAAATCATGTTTCAGTATAATCAAAGTTCTTGCTTTCGTTTTTAGTCTGAAAAAAGGTCAAACGGCATGTCCCCATCTATACCCCCCCATTTCTATGTCTTGTCTATGATGTTTCTGCAAAATTTGATTAATAAGAAATAAACCACATCTGACTTCTTAATTTCATATTGAAAGAATATGTGGCTCTGGCGATCTTTGCAATAGTATATGTTCTAATTGTTGGGCGAATAAAATTCCGAGTTCCTATTTGGGTGGCAATGTCAATTGGTGCATTACTTGTTGTACTCTTTCAAGTAATAGATATCGAATCTGCAATAAAATCAATCCAGATAGATGTCATACTATTCTTGTTTGGTATGTTCAGTATAGTGTCCTCTCTTGATAGATCTGGTCTTCTCAAAGTGGTTGCCACAAAGATGCTTGCAAAGGCAAAGACTCCTGAACTGTTACTGATGGCATTTGTTGTGGGCATGGGTCTACTTTCTGCATTTCTAGTAAATGATACTATTGCCCTTGTGGGAATCCCGCTTGTTATCTATGTGTCAAAGCATCTTGGCACAAGACCGGTAGTTCTACTACTATCTCTTGCATTTGGAATAACGATAGGAAGTGCAATGACACCGATAGGTAATCCACAAAATCTGTTGATTGCAGTTCAAAGCGGGATTTCATTGCCCTTTACAAATTTCATAAAATTCCTTGCAATCCCAACAATTCTTAACTTATTTGTAACCTGGTATATTCTCAAAATTTACTTTAAAAAAGACTTGTTGCAAATGTCTGTCAATTACAAAAACAACAACATACTTGAAAGTATACCAATTGAGGATCCTAAACTTGCTAAAATATCGCTAGTTGTATTGCTGTTGACAATCAGCGGATTTTTCGCATCTGAGATACTGTCTTTTCTGCATATTTTTGATCTACGCATCAGTCTGGTGTCATTAATTGGTGCTATGACATTATATGCTGCAAGCAGCAGACGACTTGAAATACTGAAAAGTGTGAACTATCATATACTGGTATTTTTTGCGGCCATGTTTGTACTCACAAGTGCATTATGGTCGTCAGGTGCAATCTCTTTATTCTTGAAACATCTTCCCATGCCAAATCCTGAAAATGTTTTTCAAAGCAGTACTGTGATATCTGTATACAGTACAACTGTTAGTCAAGTATTGAGCAATGTTCCATTTGTTGCACTGTACAGTCAGGTCATGTCTGCAGGAGGATTTACTGGTTCACATATAGTACAATGGATGATGCTTGCATGTTCATCGACTATTGCAGGAAACCTCACAATACTTGGAGCCGCAAGCACAATAATCATAATCCAGGCAGCAGAATCAAGAGGAGTAAAGGCATTTACATTTCTTGAATTCTTCAAGATTGGCATAGTTATTACGCTTGTAAATGTGGTAATTTACTATCTGTTTGTAGTATATTTGGGAATCTAACATTTTTAAAACTTGGAAATCTGTTTTTTCTCCTCTTCTTTTTTGCTTATCATGTAAATTCCAACAAGCATGATTGTAATTGCAACTGTCTGATACAGGCTTATTTGTTCATGTAAAAATACGCTTGAAAAAACAAGACCAAATACTGATGCCATTGAAAACAACATTGTTGTTTTGATTGTGCCAACCCTCTTCAAACTTTGAAGGAAAAAGTAAAGTGAACCTCCAAAGCCTACAACACTTAGCGTAATTATGTATGGTATCTGCTCAAATTTTATTGCAAGTGGTATTTGGAAGAAAAATACGGTTGACAATAAAATTAAACCACCTACAAGTGATTTTATCTGAACCAATCTGCCTGTGTCCATTCTTGTGGATATTATTCTACTAAGATTGTTGTCCACTGCCCATAATCCCATGGAACCAAGAATAAGAAAATGCCCTGCATTAAGATGTAACAATGAACTTGAAAATTGCAGATTTGTTGTTATTATGACAACTCCTGTTAAAACAAGTGTAACTGATATAGCGCCTATCTTACCTAATCTGTCTTTGAAAAAAATCAACGCTAGTAGTATTGTAAACATTGTCTCTACGTTAGACAATAACGATGTATCTGCAGCGCTTGATTGACTCAGTCCTTGAAAATACATGTATGGCGCAACTGCAGCACCACAAATAGATATTGTAGCTAATATTGCATAGTCATTCCTTGTAATTGTACCTCTGGTTTTTGCAATGGGGGTGAACATTAATGCTGACGCAAGATATGCTATGGATGAAAGAAGCAGTATATTGACATTTGATATTATTGGCTTTGCAATTATCGGAACCGATCCAAAAAATACTGCTGAAAGCAACGCCGATGTATAACCTGCAATCTCTACTCTGTCCACTGTTTTTTGACAAATTGATGTATATTTGAATAAAATGCAATTAGTTATTATTTGACATATGAAAATAGTGATAGCCAGACGATGAAGAAGAGTTAGAGACATGACACAAAATGATTGTTAATTCAGTGACTCTGAGTTCTGGCAATAGTATTTATTGAAAAAACCCGGTCATAGATTATTAAAATGAAATTTGAAAAACGCGAAATTTTGCTAATAGTTGGAGTGTTATTTCTGATGATAGGTATGATGTCCGTCTTGGCACCTATCTATGCTCTTGTCATTGCAATTTTGGTGTACTTTGGAATCAAAGTGTTTGTGGGGAGGAAAAAAAGACAGATTCAAAAAGAAATTGGGCAAGGCATCTGTGCCGTATGTGGAGAAAAAATATCTGACGGCAAATGCCCCAAATGTGACTTGCAATAATCATACTCTGGTAAGGAATGAATTCTGCGTACTGCTTATAATACATGTAAGGGTACACTGCATGTGAAAACCAGGACATCTTGTGCATTAACAACTAGCTCAACTTTTCCACAATCAACACCTAAAATTACAAACTCTGCCTTGAAATGGTATTCCAGATGAAATACCTTGGACTATGCCTTATTGCGGGAATTGTTGCCTTACTTGCATTTGGACATGGTTATTCCGCAAATGGCCAAACAATTCCTATAGCAAATCGTGTTGTTATAAATGAAGTAGAACTAAATCCTGCTATTGACGACACCAAATTTCCAGCACAATGGGTTGAACTGTATAATCCTACAAGCTCTGATGTAAACATTGGTGGATGGACAATAGGGGCCACCACCGGATTAAAACAAGTATATTCAATTCCATCTGGGACCAGCATCTCAAGTCACCAGTTTATCCTGTATCACTATGTGCCAATTTGGTTCCCGCATGCTGGTGCCATCATACAATTGAAAAATTCATCTGGAACTGTAATTGATCAAACTCCTTCATTGTCTGATTCTCTAAGTGATGGCAATACTTGGCAAAGAGTATATGATGGATACGACACAGGCTCCCAGAATGACTGGGTATTCAAAACTGGTACACCTGGTTCCTCAAACGGACAACCTACGACATCAACCACTACAAGCCAACTGACAATGTCCATCTCTTCCGACAAGCAAAGCTATGTCTTTGGAGATGTAGTAAATATCAGTGGGCAAGTATCACAAATTGTAAAAAATCCTGCAGTATCCACAATTCCTCAAACTGTTGACATTGTTTTATCAGGACCAGGAGGTTTCAAGAATACATTTTCGCTGTATCCTGGAAATGATCTAAAGTTTTCTACATATGTGAAAACTGATCAAGTCCTAGGATTTACAGAAGGTACTTATACAATTTCTGCATCATATGGTACTGCTCAGACATCATCTACATTCTCCTTGAGCTCTGTAGCATTTGTTCCACCTACACAATCTGCACCACTCACTATGATGATATACACTGATAACTCGAACTATACAATCTCACAACCGATTGTATTGCTTGGCAATGTTTCTCAGGTATTGCCACTTACTCCTGTGCAGTACAAAGTGTATGATCCAACAAATACGATTGTATATCAGGGAAATCTATTTCCAGACTCTCAAGGAAAAATAACTTCTGCAAATCAATATCAGAGAAGTGCAGGTGCAACTGGATTGCTTATCAACAGTGTTAATCCTATATATGGTGTATATCGTATAACTGCTACCTATGGTGATGCCTCTGCATTTACGACATTCACCCTAGTATCAAGTCAAGTACAAAGTAATGTCATAACTCTGTCTACTGATAAACAGGTATATGCTCCTGGGGAAACTGTAGTCCTAAGTGGAAGTACACTATTCAAGGGATTACAGAATCTGGGACTAAGTCCAAGTCTGCAAATAATACAAACTACTGTAGGTGGAAGTTCAGGTACTCAAACTAGTGGAAATCGTGGAATTGTTCCAAATACTGCAAATATTGTAACATTGGTAAATCTCCAGTCTGATAATACTTTTACATACAAATTTGCTCTAGTTGGAACATCAGATGGGCTAGGAAACTATAGAGCAATAATATCGATACCACAAGGTACTGCAGAGGCTGACTTTATAGTAGTACCAAACCCTGCTGATTACAAGGCCGCAAGCTCATCCTCATCTCCATTTAGCATAGTTACTGATAAGAACTCATATGCCTTGGGAGAACACATGATAATATCTGGTAAAATTCTCAACCCTATTCAGCTATCTACACAGAACGCCGGTGCTACTGTGAAGATTCAAGTGTTCAATTCTACAGGAGGACCAATATCTTCAGGTGGCAGCTTTATCAATAATGTAGGTGTTTCAACCTCTAACGCTCTCTCATATTTTGCGTTCCCTGATGCTAACGGTAATTATCAAATACAACAAATTATTCAGACCGGGATTTACGCACCTGGAACTTATACTCTAAAAGCATCATATAGTAACTTGAGTACTTCTACAACTTTTACTGTTTATGATCCATTAGCCACTGGTTCACAAGGTCCTATTGTGGCAAGCACAGACAAAAAGGTCTATGGAATAGGAGATACAATAACACTAACAGGACAAATTTCCTCTCTTGCAGGTACTTCATTTACTGTAACTTTGACTCAGCCTGACGGTGAACAATCTGTATCTCCTCTTGCGATAAACAATGGAATGTTTTCGTGGTCCTGGACGATACCTAATAGCGCAAAGACTGGATACATGCCTCCGACAACCAATAGAGCCGCCTCTCCAGTGTTTGATCCTACTGTAAATCTATACGGAATATACCGAATAAAAATAACTTCTACTAATGCAAATGCTGATCTCTTTTTCCAAGTATCTAAAAGTCCACAACCAAACCAAGAGATTGCCCCTATTGTAGTACTTACTGACAAAACTGATTATCTGTCAACTGATGTAGCAAAGATAAGGGGAGAAGTTATTCCCGTACAGAATGCTGCATCTCAAGATACTAACACTCAAGTTCAGATTTTGATATATACAAACGATGGTCAGCAAATATATCGAGGCGATGCTACTGTGAACCCTGGTGGGCAGTTCTATGTCACCGTTCCATTCCATACTGGAATCTGGAAGACTGGTGCCTACAAACTGTATGCACAATATCTTACAAACAAGGCAATAACCTCATTTAATGTCACTGACAATATTTCATCAGGCTCAACTAAATTGCAATTGTTTATGACTACTGATACTGACAAATACCTGCCAGGACAGACTGTTCTGATCACAGGCAGGACAAGTTACATTGTATCTGTAGATAACGTTGATCTTGCTTTTGGTCTTGCAAACGACACAGTAATCAGTGAGGGGCAGGTAATGTCAAAACAAGGATTGTTTGTGCCAAAGGCTACTGTGGCATTTGACCAATACGGTTCATTTGTCTATAACTACAAGATTCCAAACAATACTCATCTTGGAAATTACACAATAATAGCGCAGGTTCCATTTGGAGCATATTATGCCTACTTTAACGTGGTTGATAAATTGCCAGTACAAAATATGACGATTCCTGAAAATCAAACACAATCCACAGTAAATCAAACCTCTAATACTACTGTTAACACTACTCCTACCACTGTACCGTCTACCATAGGTCCAATCCAACGACATTCTCAGTCGCCTGGAATTCTTATTGATAAAATCAATAAACTTCCACAATCTGTAATTGCTGTGGAACTAAACTCAAAATCTGTAGAAAGTGCAACATATTATCCACGAGAACTTGATGGATTACTCAGAGTAAATCCTGGAGATGAAAATTCCATTAGCGTAAAAGTTAGCTCGCAAGATGGCACCTGCATAATTGGACAGGATAGTGGTTGTAAGATAACAAAATCTACTGCCAATTCAGGTCTCTTGTACCAAACAGTGACTGTAAATGGCATGGACTATCTGGTCGGATATACTGGAACTGGAGTGAGGCTGGAACAATTTAGCATCATGCCTGCACACGCTGGCGATGTAATTCCAAATGGTGAATGGGGAGTAGAAATAATCAAAAAAGACCAAACAACTAGATTCTATTATCAAGTAACATATGTGGCAAAATAGACATCTTAAACAATTTATTCTTGAATCTTCTTTGATACAATCATGCAAATCCAAGTACTGATGTTTGAACAGGACGATCCTACAAAATGTACGGCAGCAAAACTAGTAAAATTTGGAATTGCCAGAAGGATAAAGCATCTTAAAGGAACTGATGTAATCCTAAATCCCTTTGCATCCGAATTTGTTTTACAATCTGATAAGGAGAAAACTCACTCTATTACAGGAATAGACTGTTCATGGGAGTTGGCACAAGATACTTTTCTTAAGAAATTTACAGGTATCTCAAAGAAACTGCCACCGCTTCTTGCAGGAAATCCAGTAAATTATTCAAAAATTGGTAAACTTACCACTGCTGAAGCAATATCTGGCGCCTTGTATATACTAGGACACAAGGATCTTGCAAACTCGATTCTCAACAAATTCAAATGGGGTCACACTTTTCTTGATTTGAACCAGTATCTTCTTGAAGATTATTTCAATGCAAAAACTAGTGATGATGTTATGATGATATCACAAGAATATGGACTAAACTAAGCATCTGAACTATTGTCTTTTCAAATTTTTGTTGAAAAATATTCTTCATCTGATGGAACTTTCTTTGTAGGTTTTAATCTGTATATGCTACGGTAAATTCTGTAAATTATTCTATTTTCTTTTAGTCTGGGTGCTATCATCTGCCAAAAGTACCTTGCCTTTATGCTTGCAAACCTTGAATCCCTTACAACAAATACGCTATAGCGTGATTTTTCTACTATTTCCATAGTTCTTGGACTGAATGCTTGTTCTGATTGGTTTCCTGCTCCTACAATTACAATTTCAGGATCTTTGTTCAGGTTCTCAAGCAAGTCCTTTGTTATCTCTGAACTTGTAGGGTATACTCTTTCTACCGGGATTTTTTTCAAGTCTAAATCAAACATTTTTTCATTAATCCTGCTTAGTATATCTCGCTCTTCTTCTGGAGATTCTACGACTCCTCGTATGATTCTCATTTTACTTCCCATCACGTTTGAAAATGCATGTGCTATCTCAATTCCAAGATCAGAATGCCTACCTTTATCGTATGATACAACCACGTTTGATAATTCATTTTCAAAGTCTTTTCTTATGCTCACACCTAGTATGTCGCATGTTGCAAGTGAAAGTAGTTTTCTGTTATTTCGAAGATCAAAAAAGTCCATGATGAGTAAATTGATTCCTTGCTCTTCTGCAGTTGCAAGAATTGCCTCTGTGTTATCATGTGAGAGTCTTACCAGGTATCGGTGCTCAGCAAATCCTGGAGTGTTTTTTAAATTGTCAAATGTCTTGATCACAGGCTCTGCAAACCTATGTCCCATTGAAAGTGGTATCTGGAGAGGGATTGTAGCAACATTTAACAGTGAAATCTCACCGTCTTTGTCTTTTGCAATGGCTGATGCAATCTTGACTAGTTTTTCAATCGTCTTTTTATTAAAGACCACCATGATTCTGTAACTTTTTCTTTCTGCCGGACCCATGTTTGCAACAAGAGGTGCATAGTGATCTATCTCTTTTTTTGCAATATACAACTTGTATATTGAAAAACCTAAGAGTATCCAAATTATTGCAATTACCCAACTAAGTGGATTGTATACTAGAAGGAAAATTGCTAGACCTGCTTTACATATTATGCCAATGATTGGCATGAGGGGAAATAATGGAATCTTGAATCCGTAATCAAGTTTGCTACCGTGAACTCGTCTGATGTTGATACCTGCCCAGTTTACTTGCGTAAAGAGAAACAAAAACATGACTCCTGCTACAAGTGCAATTTGTTCAAGTGGCAACCAGGATGCCATTATGAGCATGATAAAACCTGATGCAATTATGGCAAAATGAGGAGTATGATGCTTGGAATGTATGGAACTAAATATGTATGGTAAATTGTACTGTCTTCCCATCGCAAAAGAAACTCTGCTTGAAGAAAAAGTAGTTGCACTAAGAGCGGCAACACTTGAAACCAATCCTCCTACGAATACTAATGTCGTTCCATACGGGATAAGATATTCTGCAGCTTTTGCAATTCCTACATCTTGGTTATCGCCTATGTATTGCCATACTTCTTTGCCAACTTTTGTAGCATCAATTCCCCCTAAGAAGACAAAAGTAAATGCAATGTAAAGGACTGTGACTATGCCTAATGTAATGAAAATTGCTTTTGGTATGTTTCTTTTTGGATTTTTTACTTCCTCGCCTGCTTGTACTATTATCTCATAGCCTTCAAATGCAATAAACGTGATTCCCATTGCTAAGATGAATCCTGTTATGCCTTTTGGAACAAAATGCTGAAAGTTTACTGCCCAGTTATGATTGACAAAACTCATTGCATAAATTCCTGATGCGATAAGAACTATGATTATGATTATCTGCATAAAAGTAAGACCATTGCCAATTTTTCCTGTTAGAGAGACTCCTCTGTAATTTACATAAGTGAAGAGAACTATTGATAATATTGCAATTATCTTGTCAAGGGGAATCCCGCCAAATTGTGACGCTACACCTATGCTTGTGAGCATACTTCCAAAAAAATCACCAATTGATACTGCATACAGACTTCCTGCTATCATGTGTGCAAACCATGCAATCCAACCGCTGATGAATGCATTTGGTCTTGGAAGTCCCTCTTTGACCCATCTATATCCTCCACCTGCTTCTGGAAATGCAGAACCTAATTCTGCATATGTTAATGCTGTAAAGAAACTGATGATTCCACTTGCAAGAAATACTATGAGAAGCGATGGTCCTCCTTCATACATTGCAGGTCCTACCAAATTGAAAATTGCTCCTCCTATCATGGCAGCAATTCCTATCATAGTTATGTCAAGTAATGAAAGGCTACGAACAAGCCCTGCATGTGAGTCATGCTCCATATCTATCCGTGAGGGCTGAATGGTCGAATAAATCTCTACTTGTAACTATTTACTCGTATGGGCATGTGTGTTCAAAGGCTAAAATATTGATATTGAGACTAGACCAGTGCGAGCTGGTGAACGATTACTGCTACGGCAGAGGAAACTCCTCCCTCCTTGCAGCAAGCGTGATCTGGAGACGGATAGTCAGAGATGACTGGCAATGGCACAGAAAAAAATCATAACTGGAGCACTATGATGGTAAAACCTGAGATTTCCAGGATGTGAATGAAAAATCCATCCCATGCGGAGAAAGGCCAAATCAAACAATAAGAGCTGCACTTTGTTTAGGTAGGCCGCATAGCGAAATGTCGTGAAAACAGAAGGAGGGTTACGGCCAGAACGCACTATTTTTTATCTTCGTCGAATTTGTCAGCCCAGTGTTTTCTTTCTTCGTACTGGAATGTCGGTGGTGGACTTGTATCTTTTCCTCTCTTTAGGGACTCTTTCATCTTTCTGTTGCTCCACCAGAAAATGCCTGCTGCGATAACTGCTGCAAATCCTGCCATTGCATATATTGTCATAGTTGAAAGTCCTTGTGCTGTAGCAACCCCGGTTGTTGTTGATGTTTGAGCAGTCGTTGAAATTGCTGGGTCTCCTTGTACCATGTACCCGTTAGCATGACCTGCTGCATCTATTGTGCCTGAACTTGCTCTGTCAATTACTGATAAATGATATTTTGCATCTGTTGTAAAGTCCAATTCTTTATTCTGTGTCTTTAAAGATCCTTGGTATAAATCGCTTTGACCATATGCAAATCCTGTTACTGCTACTTTCTGTCCTGAATATCCATAACCTGCTGTTTCACTGAGAGTATAGGCTGGATCGAAAAGAGTATTCCACTTGTCTATTGGATATGCCACGAGTGGACTTGCATCTATTATTTTATCACTTAGAGCTTGTTCTGCTGGTGTTCCTTTTAATGCGTTGTAAACATCAGGTAGTTGACTTTGAACTACTCCTAATGGTGAATTTATCTCAAGGTCTCCGTATTTTGCAGTTGTTATGGTTATTGGGGTGTTCATGACAAACCCAATCCATGATATATCTAAAACTGTAGGTGTGTCTCCACTGCCTTTAGTTAGTGTGTATCCTGTCATGGTTGGAATCAGTGTTATACGATAATCAAATGTAGCTTGTTTGTCATCACCGTTTATCTGGACTTGATAATCTAACTTCAAATCGGTCGCTGTTGCCAATGTCTTTCTGTCTGTTGCAAACTCTGTATTCATTGATTCCATGAGTGATTTTATGCTGGTGTTATTTGCAGATGTATCAGTGAAAGCAATTGTCATGTTCTTACCTTGTAAAAGATCTTTCAATTTACCTCCGTTGGAGTAATCTATGGATATGTTCTTTGTAAATTTGAATTCTGGATTGATCGGTGTTCCCTCGATTGGTAGATATGCGTTGAAATCCACAGTTGCAAAAATCGGAGAAACAGTTCCTATAACTATTAAACTAAAAATGGCTGATGCTAAAAGAAATCTCTTAGTCACGACAGCTTTTCTTCTTCAGGATAGTAATAAATCTTAGCATTAATTTTCTTGATTATGAATTTCTTGTAGATCTATTGGCAAGAGTAATATTTAGTTGGTACAGGTTACTAACTTCACGGTGCAAATAAGAAAATGATTACAATTCTCGCAGGTGGAACAGGTTCTGTAAAACTTGTAAGAGGTATTGCAACTCAAACCAGAGATATCTCTGTGATATCAAATGTTGGAGACAATTATTGGTTGTATGGATTGTATGTCTGTCCTGATATTGACACTATTTTGTATGGTCTTGCAGATGTTTTAGATACTGAAAAAGGTTGGGGAATAAAGAAGGATACCTATGGATTTTTGCGTCAAATGGAAATGCTTGGGGAAGAGACTTGGTTTAACATTGGTGACAGAGATGCCGCAATTCACTTGCTGAGAACTAACATGCTCAAAAATGGGAAAAATCTCTCTGACATAACTGAATGGATGTGTCAAAAATTTGCAATTGACACCAAGATAATACCAGTTACTGATAATAGTGTAGAAACAAGAATTGTTACAAACAAAGGTGATCTACATCTACAAGAATATTGGGTCAAATACAAAGGTCAGGATAAAGTTGAAGGGATAAAATATATTGGTGCTGACAAGGCTCGTGCAAATCCTGCCGCAGTTAATGCAATTCATGATGCAAAATTGGTAATAATTGCTCCTGGCAATCCATTGACTAGCATAGGTCCAATTTTATCCATTAAAGGAATTAGAAAAGAATTATCAAAGTCAAAGAAAAAAGTTGTTGTTGTTAGTCCTCTTATAGGTAATACTGCAATTAGTGGTCCTGCTACAAAATACATGGAAGCAGCAGGCATGGAAGTATCAGTCTATGGACTTGCAAAAATGTATTCTGAAGTTGCATCTCATATGGTAATCGATACTGCAGATAGATTGCTAACTAGAAAAATAGAAAACCTCGATATGAAAGTCTATGAAACTAAGATAAGGATGAAAGACAAGAAAGACGAGGAAGCACTTGCATCCTTTATTTTAAAACAAGTACATGTCTAATTCGCGCATAGGCGCAATAATTCCTGTCAAGACTTTTTCAAGAGCTAAAACGCGTCTTGGCATGTCTCCTGAAAAAACAGAACAAATATGCCAGTTAATGTTGGAATCTGTTCTAAAAACAATATCTAATTCTGATGTTATTTCTAAAACAATACTTGTGAGCAAAGATGAAACTGCTCTAAATATTGGCAAAAAATTTGGAGCTGTTGAAATATACGATGAATCTGAACAAGGGGTAAATAGCGCTGTTTTGCTAGCTGATAATTATTTTACAGATGAGGGATTTGAAGGAACAATCGTCTTTCCACAGGATATTCCTCTAATTACGCCTGATGATATTCGTTCCTTGTACGAAATGAAAACCTCTGATAGGTGTGTTTTAGTTGTTCCATCACGAAAATTTGATGGAACAAATGCTCTTTTCCGAATGCCTCCAAAAGCCATGGAGACACATTATGATGAAGATAGCTATAAAATTCATCTTGATACCGCAGAAAAAAGAAATACGAGTTCAGCACTTGTATTGATACGAAGAATTATGTTGGATATAGATGACCAATCTGATCTACGTTTTATATTGTCACTCTCTGAAAATGATGTTACTACAAATCTCAAAAAAATTCTTGATTGTTAATTTTTTCTATCTACAAAATCTGTTTTACAGAAGTATTTCTTGATTCTATGTATGCTAGTACTTTAATTGCAATTGCAATTGAGCCTGTCATGATCAGGATCATTTCAAGTGTATCTGAGAATGGATTTGATGAATCATTTATTGCAGGATTTTGACTCAGATCTGAAATAAAAAACAAATATGATGACAAAAAGTAATTTGTAGCCCAATGTACTAGTATGGCCGGGGCAAATCCGTATCTGACATATACCCACCCAATTATTATGCCTGCGATTGTGGCCTGAGTGACTTTTCCGGGACTCCATGGCGTACCTGAAATTATATGTGACACACCAAAAAGTAAACCGATGGTTATGATTAGCATCATTGGTTTTCTATAGTTGTTTATAGTCAAATACCTGGAAGGCCTCCATAATGATTTGAAAAATATCTTCAATGATGCACTGTGAGAATACATCAAAAATAGTGGCACCCCGATTAAAAGTACTCTGAACCCTGTTTCCTCAGTTAGAGGTGCTATGCCAATCTGAAAGAAACGAATGAGGTCATTGTCTGGCAAGGGAGCTTCTATCTTAATTCCAAACATCTGTTGTATGGTTTCAATTACCACTGATGATACAATCAAAATTGAAAACCACGTAATCATATTGGTCAGTCCGTTGTTTCTTATGGTGTTTGATCCTCTTGACATCATGTTTGAGAGTGTTTTTAGAAAAGAATCTTCAGGCCCTAGATATGATATTGAAAATAATATTATAAAAATAGACCATGCAATGATAAACGCATCTCCTATTTCAAATGAAATGGGAATTTTGTAACTTATGCCCCCTATGAATAAATCAAGTCCGTTTATTGGATATTGGTAATTGATGTCCTTTCCAATCTCTGAATTGAATGTCACATAAAGGCCGACTGGAAATGATAGAATCATCATCCCAAATATCACGGATAAAAATCCTGAGTACGGAATGGATAGAATTTTTGTAATTTTATTTATTGTTTGCAAACTTGATTTCAATGGACTTCAATACTGGCTTCTGGAAATCCAAGTTTGACAAGAGTTGTCTTTATTGTATCTCTGTGATCTCCTTGCAAAAAGATGTAACCTTCTTTTACAGTGCCACCACAAGCATAACGAGCCTTTAATTCTTTTACAACTTTACCAAGATCATTCATTTTCGGATTTATTCCTTCAATCATAGTTCCTTTCTTTTTGAAACGTCTTTCTTCAAGTCTTACAACAATCTGTGTTTGATCTTTTTCAAGTTCACCACAGGCGCATAAATCATTAGGAAGTCCGCAAGTGTTGCAGATTACCGCCATTCGAAATAAAAGGTCGAGATCCTACTATTAAGCCTTGTTTATCCCTCTATGTTTTTTTATTTGAATAAAGTACATTATGTCATGTCAAAAGATCTTACAAAGAAAGCAGTTGAATTGTTATTGGGCGGTGCTACTCTTGTCAGTGATCCATGTCCATATTGTAAAGGTGTACGAGTTATGAAAAATGGAAGTGCATTATGTGTAAGCTGCGGAAGAGAAGCAAAGGATGAAAAAACTGAACAAGTCATCGCACAAAAAAATACTACCGAAGATACTCTATCTGATAACTTGGATCAAAAACTATTAGATCTTACCACTCTCCTACAAAAAGAGAAAGACTTTGAAAAACAAAAACAGATCTTGCATAATATCAATGAAATAATGGCCATCAAGGGTAAACTTGGAAGCCATTAGGCACAAAAAGGTATTTATTTAAAGATCCTTGATGCAAAAATAACATGAGCAGCAAAAAATCTGCACCACTTCCTGCCTCTAGCGCAGGTTTGCTGAGATTCTTTGAGGATGAAACCAAGGGTTACAAGTTAAAACCAGAGATAGTAGTAGCAATACCTGCTTCTTTGATTGGAATTTCGTGGATTCTGAAAATCTTCTTCTCGTCATGACGGAAAGCTCAGATGATGTATCTCGCATTCATAAGCGTTATACTCTAACCACTTTTACTCCTACTTCTCATTATGTATCTCTTGCAATCTCTATTGCAGTAGCCTGTGTTATAGTAGCTGTATCGTACATTGATTATTTCAAATCTACTGATAATCTTACACTGGCAATCCCAATAACTATTGGTGCGCTAGTGGGAACACAGTTTTTAGATCCAAAAATACTGCGTACTGAATATTCTAAATCTATCCACATGTCTGCATTTGGAAATCTTTTGTGGCTTGTAACTATACTATGCGGGATTCTTTCTTCATACGTGTTCTCCAAACCACAGTTGTTGCCTATTTACATCACAGAAGGCATGTTACTATATGCTAGTTTTCGTATTGCTATATTTACATCAGTACTTGGTGCTAAATTACGTACTGCCTGGATAATTTGTCTACTTCAACCGCTTTCTATGTTTCTTGCATTTGTTCCTTCTACAATGTGGATTTCAATGCTAACTGATCCACGTGCAATCGAATATGGTGTTATATTCTGTATACTGGGAAGCCTCTGGACCTTACTTAGTGATAGAATTGCAGGTAGAGGAAAGCTCTCAAGCACACATGCATTTCTACAAGCATATCTTGCCGCATGGACAAATAATAATCCAGAACCTATGGAATATTTGATGGAAAAACGTTCTGAATCATCCAAAGTCTCAACTTTTCAAGTTTTATTCAAAACAAAAAATCATAACTGTAGACTTGTCATACCGGATCTCCATCCTGGTCCTTTTCATCCTATAGGTGGAAGCAATATCCCGTACCTGATTTACAAAAATCTTGATTCATCTGCAATGGTGATGCATAGTATATCTGATCACTCACTCAATCTACCATCTAAATCTCAAGTTGAACTTTATATCACAAGCCTCAAAACAAATTCTACAATTCAACAAGGTTCAAAGAGCACCAAACCTGTCACAATTCAAGTCAACAAAGCGCGAACTACTGGTCTGTTATTTGATAAAACTGCTATACTGATTCTTTCATTATCTCCCTACGGGATGGAGGATATTCCATATTATATAAAATCTGAACTTGAACAATATGGTAAGAATCGTGGATATGAACGGGTCTTGATTGTAGATAGTCATAATGCAATGGGTAAAGAAATCGAAAAGCTTGATGCTGATGATCTACTAAATGCTGCCAAATCTACACTCGATACATTAATTACAAAAGAGACACTTCCAATGGAAATCGGATATGCAAATTCTGAAAGTCTTAGTTTCAGTGCAGATGATTTAGGTCCTGGAAAAGTTGCAATAATGTGTTTTAAGATTGGGGATGAAAAATTCTTTCTTGCATGGGCTGATGCAAATAATATGCTAAATGGTCTACGAGAAGAAATCGCAAATCATTTTTCAAAAAATGGATATAACTTTCTTGAAATATGTACCTCTGATACGCATTACAAAGCACGTACAGCCAAAAATAAACATGGATATTTCGAGTTTGGAAGCCTTTCAAAGGCTAATGATGTTATTTCATGGTTTATGGAATTGGCAAAAAAAGCAGAACAAACTTCTCCTGTATCATCATATGAACTTCTTAAAAGTGAAACAAATGTCAAGGTGATGGGAGGGAATCAATTAGAAATTTATTCAAAATCGCTTGACACTGCAATGAGGATTACACAAGCATTTCTTTTGATAACTACGGGATTCTTCATCTATACACTACTTTGAATCTCTTCTATATTTCCATAAAATTCATCACAAAATGAGTCTAACTGATGAATTGGAATGATTGGTACTTTGTCAATGAATTGCAAATCATGTTGATAAAGAGTAACAATTGCTGGTATTGCTCCTCTGACTTTTGTCTTTGAAACAAAGTGTTTGGTTCTGATAATTTGTTTTTTTACTGCTTCCTGAAGTGCAGAATGCGTCATGTTGTTCCAATGTTTGCAGTCAACAAGTATTGCAACACCTGATTTGATACCTACTACATCTATCTGCATCCTGGGCTTGGTTAGGATGACATTTTTCGTAGTATCAAATTCTCGTTTCTCTAGCACCTCGGCTGCAAGTGATTCAAAGTCTTGCCACTCTAGCATGCGGGATATTTCTTCTATTGGTGAGCCCATGCTTATTGCAATAATGCATGTTTTTAATTTGTCTGAATCTTTAAAATGAATTTGTTCCTCTCTGTATTCTCCTATTCCGTTTTGCATCAGATTATCTAGTATGATTTTTGTCATATCTTCACTAGTTTGGGTTGCCATGCTGAAATCCTTGATAGACAATCCTCCTGGGATGATTCCTGGAATTCCTTTTACCAATGTCGAAAGATTCATCATGTATACATTATTTTTCTTTTATAAAATACTATTCAGATAATCTAATGCATATTATATCTGAAATATGACCTGATGTGACCATGATTAAATATGATTCTTGGAAAGGCATGTCATGAAACTTTTGTTTTTGGTTGTGGTACTTTTTGCAGTGCCTTTCGTAATTGTGTTTGGAGAAAAAAACACTAGTTTTAACAAAATAGAATTTGTTCAATACTCTGATGATAATACGGCAATTGATGAAGTAAAGAATGGGCATCTTGATATCTATTATTCGCCTGTGCCTGTTGACAGATTGGATGATTCTTCAAAAAATTATCTGAAAATATATCCTTCAACTGGTACAAGCTATAGTATTTTGTTAAACCCTGCTACTTCTGAACAATTTAACCCATTTTCTATTCAACAAGTGCGTTTTGCATTAAACTATTTGGTGGACAGAGATCTTATTGTGGATGAAATTCTAAGTGGTTATGGAACTTCTATGGTATCTGCATACAAGCCGTATGATCCTGATTATTTGTCAGTGCTTGGAACAGTACAATCTTTTGATTTCAAATACAATCCTGCACTTGCAAATCAGATGATATCAAGTGCGCTTGAGCAAGAAGGAGCACAAAAAGTAGGCACAACATGGTATTACAAATCAAAACCAATTCAGATTACAATTTTTATTAGAAATGATGATCCTGTAAGAAAATCCATTGGGGAAATACTTGCAACCCAACTACAAAACGTGGGTTTTACAGTAGTCAAAGATTATGGTGATTTAACAAAGGCCTTTTCTGTAGTGTATGGGTCAAATCCCTCTGATCTAAAGTGGAATGTGTATACAGAAGGGTGGGTAACCGGTGGTTTTGTAAGGTATGATTCTGTGATTACTGCACAAATGTATTCTTCTTGGTATTCTAATATGCCAGGATTTAACAATCCATCGTATTGGAATTTTCAAGATCCTGAGATGGATGATTTATCAAAAAAGATATTTTTTGGAAATTTTACATCCCCCGAACAACGCTCTAATTTGATAAATCAAGCAGTAGATCGAGGAATCACAGATTCAGTTAGAATATTTCTCGCATGTAAGACTGATGAATTTATAACAAACAAAAAAATCAATGGCACAATAAATGATTTTGGTGCTGGAATAACAACGAGATTTACACCAATAAATGCAAGATCAGATTCTGACACGCTAACAATAGGAGTAAAAAAGATCTACCAAGGTGCGTGGAATCCCATAGCAGGTTTTGTAGATTCCTCCAGTCAACAGATATGGGGAGTAATAAGTGATCCTGGTTCCTTTAAGGATCCATATACTGGGTACACTATTCCGGTACGCTCTGATTGGAAAGTCCATACCATGGGACCTTTGGACAAAGTGGGTGTGCCATCCGATGCAATCCGGTGGGATGTTGCTACACAAAAATGGGTACATGTCGGATCTGGAATCAAAGCTACAAGTGAAGTGACATTCCATCTGAAATTTGGAAATTGGCATAACAAAATGCCTATGGATATGAATGATGTATTGTATGGGATATATTTCATGTATCAATGGGGCACTGATGATGTAAACGGCACAAAAACATTTGATTCTGAATACTCTCCAAAGGCAAATCAGGCTGCAAAGACATTGGTCGGTATACGAATACTTGATAATGAAACTATTGAAGTGTATCAAAATTATTGGCACTTTGATTCTGGTGAGATTGCAGATTCTGCACAGGTTTGGCCTGCAATGCCATGGGAGATGCTTTATTCCATGGAAAAAGCAGTAACGGATGGAAAACTTGCATTTTCACGATCTGATTCTGTAAGTAAAAATGTTGACTGGATGTCCTTAGTGGTACCAGATGACGCACATATTTTGATGGCTAATCTGCAAGATTTTGAAACTGAAAAGGCAGTACCTCCAGCACTCGCATTTGTGAACGATTCTAACTATTTTGCTGAAAGGTACAATTCTTCTGCATCTTGGATTTCCAAACATGGTCATGCCGTAATTAGTAATGGCCCGTATTATCTAGATGCATATTATCCGGATGCACGTAAAATGGTTCTTAAATCATTTGCAGATTCTACATATCCTTTTTCTGCTGATCATTGGAGAAAATTTGAGAATGTATCTGTACCAAAAATAGAAAGTATTGAAGTGCCTTCTATTGTATCTCTTGGTTCAAAACTTGCGATTCCTATATCTGTAACACCAAATTCTACTGTGTATTATTATTTTACAAACTCTCAAGGAAAAATAATTTCACATGGTAACCAAACCTCGGAAACTGGTTCTATGGAAATAGTTCTACCACCAAAGGATTCACTACATCTTGATCCTAATGCTAATGGGTTTCAGCTGTTTGTAGTGTCAGACAAAGCATACAAGCCTGACATGTATCATACAAGTTTTCTTGCCATAAATGGTACTGCTCCACCTTTGAATGAAACAATAGTACAAAGTACTGTTAATGTTGAAACTGGTCTCAGCTCTCTATATGTTATTTTTATAGTTGTAATCACGGCCATTTTAGCTATCTATTTAGCAAGGAGATTGAAAAATGGGGTTTAAGCGATTTCTTGTTAAACGTGCAATTACCATGTTTGGAGTTCTAATGGCTACACTTCTGGTTACTGTATCACTTGTAGGTTCCAACATGGATTCTATATCAAAACAAAGTGTTGCACTAGAGATACGTCAACAAGTGACTGCGAACAAGAATCTACTGTCAAGCTTCAAAACTAGTGAACAGCTTGATACGTATGTTTCAGATCAAATAAAACAAAGAATTACTGCACTTGGACTTGATCAACCGTGGTATTCCCCACAAAGAATAGGATTATCTATGTACAAAATACTTACTCTGGATTTTGGTCATGCTAAATTTCTCACAAGTGATAGCGGTTCATCTGATGTAAAAGACATAATATTGGAAAAATTACCTAGGACAATACTGCTTTTCACGACCGCAACCGTAATTGTTTCTGTACTTGGTATATTTTTGGGAATGATTGTTGCAAGTAAAGTAAACTCGATGCTTGATAAAATTACCTCTGGTTTTGCTATAATTTCTAGTAGCTTCCCAGTGTGGTGGGTAGGTGTCTTAATGATATTTGTATTTGCATTTCTCTATCCAGTATTTCCCGCAAGAGCAACTCCTGATGTACCAGTAACTGATCCTGGTTATTTGGGGTCTCTATTGTACCACATGATTCTTCCTATGATTACTCTTGTGATTATTGGATTTGGTTCATGGGCCTATCTTGTCAGAAATTTCTTGATAGGAATATTGCAGGAAGATTTCATATCTGCAAAAAGATCTGTGGGCATAAATGAAAAAGATATTCTTTACTCACATGCATTAAAGAATGCAGCTCCTCCCATAGTGACCATTCTGGCTCTTAGTCTGTCAGGTTCTCTCGGAGGTGCAATAATAACAGAAGCTGTATTTGACTGGCCTGGCATGGGAAGATTATATTTTGAAGCAATAAGTGTTCTTGATTTACCTGTGATTATCGGTGAAACCTATGTGTTAACTGTACTCTTTCTTGCAAGTGTGTTCATATCTGATATATTGTATGGTTATTTCGATCCACGGGTGAGACACAAATGAGTATTTCTAGTAAAGAAATCTGGACTGAATTTTCTAAAAGTAGAATTGGACTGGTTGGAATCTCTATACTGGGGATTCTTTTTTTCATGTCTGTTTTGGCATTTGTTACTGTGCCTTTTGATCAATTTAAAACCTGGAATGATCCTACAAACTGGCTATCTTATCCAAAATCGGCTCTTCCATCATGGATAAATTATTTTGAATCTGAAAAAATTCCAGAACATTTGATATTGTCACCTACTACTTCATCGCAACAAATTGATTCGATACATGTTTCAACCAATTCCTTTGCTGTAGACTATCAATATGATGGATTCCCGAGCGATTTTATCTATCAATACACTGCAAAATATCAAGGCTCCCCACTGTTGAAATTATCTGTTTTAAGGCCTGATGGGGTAGAGGTCATGTTAATTTCCGCTGCTCTACCGTTCTCAAATGGCAGTACAGAATATCATGGTATGATATTTTCCACACAGAATACGATTGCAAAAAATATCGGAAACCTACAAAACGAATATACTTTTTCTCTAGACGGACTTTCTTCTGAAAAAATCATTTTTTCACAATTGTCGATAAATAAAATTCTAAAAGGTCATTATATTTTCAAAGCAAATCTGTATGATATATCTGCAAAGTCGTCTATTGAACAATCTCACTTTATCCTGGGTGGCAAAGTGTATGGCATGATGGGCACTGATGAACTAAGGCGAGACCTATCTATTGGGCTTCTTTGGGGAACTCCGCTAGCTCTTTTTGTTGGAATTACTGTTTCTATTGGATCTGTGATCTTAGGACTTGTCTATGGCGTCTATGCTGGTTACAAAGGTAATTTAACAGATGAGGCATTGATGCGTTTCAACGATATCATATATGCAATGCCTGCACTTCCACTATTGATAATTCTGGCTGTAACGATTGGCAATAGTATATTTTTGATGGTTGGATTTCTTGTAATATTTGGTTGGGTGGGAGTGGCCAAAGTCTCTCGAAGCATGGCTCTGCAGATTAAAACGCTTCAATATGTTGAGGCTTCAAAATTAATGGGTCAAAAAGACTATAAAATAATTTTCAAACATGTTCTACCTCAACTTCTTCCTTATGCTTTTGCAAGTATTGCCATATCTGTACCGTCTGCAATCACAACTGAGGCGGGCCTGAGTTTTCTTGGTCTGGGTGATCCAACCTTTCCCACATGGGGACAAATATTGCATGATGCAAGCACATACAATGCTGCAGCAAGAGGAATGTGGTGGTGGATATTGCCTCCTGGAATAATGATTGCAGTGACCGGTTTAGCATTTGTCTTTATGGGTCAAGCAATGGATGCTATTGTAAACCCTAGGCTGCGGCGGAACTAAATTGACGAATTATCTTTATCGTGCTATCTGAAAGTTTGATTGTATATGCAGCGGCGTTTGGATCTGTAGATTGTGCAAGTGTTTCTGCAAATTGTGTTTTATCTCTTCCTCTTTGATACATCCCGCCTGATTCTTTTATGCATAATGGGAATTTCTGTAGTTTCAAACCATTCTGAAATAGATGGGATATGAATTTCTTGTAATTTTCTGGTAAAAACCATTCTGCATTTTTTTCTTCACATAGCATTATCCATGTATCAATTGTGTTTTGGAATAATGCCTTACTTCTAAGCTCTTCTAGAGTCATTTTTACTCTAAAAATCTGCTCGTTTCATTTTGGAGCCACATCTTGGACATGTTCCACCTTTGTATCTATTGTTGCAAGCAAGACAAATGTACTTTACTCCTTGATTTTGGCCAAAGAATCCTCCTCCGCCAACTCCTGAATCTGAACCCATTCCACCCATTCTCTTCATGGCTCTGTTTCTTAGAAAGAGTGGGAATACTATGAAGATGGCCAACGCTGCAATCAAGCCATATGGGAATGGCAATAACATTTGTAATCCTATGCTAACTGCAAGTGAACCAAAAAGGAATATGAGATAAGTCTTGTAATTAATCAACGTTATTGCTTATCATCAAAAAGCTTATAAATTTTTGTCAGAATTGGTCTGAACTTACCGTAGTTTCAAGCAAATTTCCATCACGATCATAAGAGAAAATGTCACCGTCTTCATAAGGTGACTGTATTATTATGGAAACAAAGCCAAAAAAATTGTGCAGATCGGTAACTGATGGCCTGGCAAGCCCTGTTGGGTGAGAATGCACCGTTCCTACATAGCTAGTATCTAATGGTAGAAATGAATGTGGGAATCCTGCAAATGTCGGACCTGTATGAAAAAATGGTGGTATAACAAGACCATCGACATAGATGTTTCCTTGCTTTGATCTACCCCTGAGTATCAATATGCATTCGTTTGGATGATTCATCTTGCAATATGATAGAATGCCATCTCTGACATCTTTCTTTATAGTGACTGTTTTTTTGCGTTTTTCTTTTCTAGAAAAGATCAATTGTGAATATGATTAGATGTCGTTCTAATTAATCTTAGATGTATCAAGAAAATTCAATTGATATTTTTGAATTTGTCAATTTAGAAAGATTTACTTCTAATTCTTTAACATTCTCTGAAAGCGTCTGCCTGTTATTCTTTACCTCCTCTTCTAATTTCTTTTTGAGATTCTCTGTACTTGTTAGATTATCTTCTGCTTTTTTTAGATCTTGTTCTTTTGACTCTAATGCTTTGATATTAAATATTGACAGATCCTTCTCTAGTTCTGATACTTTTTTCATGTATAGTTCTTTTAATGCAATAAATTCATCCAACTTGGATATTGTTTCTTGTATTTGTTCTAGTGATTTCTCTGAATCTTTGACAGAGATAGAGCCTGAAATTACAGATTTTTCAACTGCCTCAAGTATGTTAATTATAGAATTTTTACTTTGTGAAGAGACTACTTCATAAGGATCTACAAGTAAATCATCCATCATTTTTTTTACAGATTTTTCAAATGATGAAATGTATGTATATCTTCCAAGTGGTCTTGAAATTTTTGAAAATTGTAAACTAATTATATTTTTGATACTGGTTTTTTCAGACAATGTCAAATCTATTTTCTCTTTCACATCTAAAAATCTTCTATAATCATTACTTTCCTTTAATTCTTGAATCTGTTTCTGTAAATCTATTATGCTATGTTTTAAAGATTGCATCTCGACATCTATCTGTAACAGTCTGTCTGTTTTTTGCTTGATTGTTGTCTTGTATTCTGAAATTTTTTGCATCATGCTTGAAATATTTTCTTGATGTGCTTTGATGTTTTCAACAGAATTTATTGATGCCTGTAATTGGTTTCGACTTTTTGCTATTTTTGCAATTTCATCTTTAAGGATATCTGCATATTTTTTTGCAAAAATATGTATTATTCTGGAATTCATTCCTAATACATCTCCAATTCTTTTTAACATCTGGGCAATTTCCATGTTAAGTAAAACTACCTGATCATATTTTACAGGATTTGTCAAAGATGAGGATGTTTCTTTTTTAATGGTGGCTACTATCGAGCCTTTGCCTCTCTTCACTATTGTTGCAAGATTCTTGTCTATTTCGTCAAGTTTGAGATCATCTGATTCTAATTGAATGATGATCTCTCGAATTTTTTTTCTATGTATTTCTATTTCTTCTTTAGATGTTTTTGAAATGTTAATTGCATTTTCAATGCTGGGAGTCTCTATCTGACGTAGCATAGTATGGATATCGTCAAGTTTTATTGTTTTTTCGATTTGTGTCGGTACTGTGGGTGGTTCTGTTTTTTTCTTACCTAGACCAAAAACCATTTTTATTCGCTTATTGTCCTACGATGTTAACAACATTAAATATTGTGCAGATGATTATCTCTGCATAATGAGTGATATAAGACTCATAATGATAGGAGCTGCTATTATATTTGGAGGCTTTGTGGTTGGCGGAATTGGAAATTCAGGATACTCTCAATATGCAATACAGCAACAAAATTTTGATGATTGCTATGATTATTCGTCGGGTATTGCAATGCATGTGAAATGTTCTGATAAGAGTTATGATCATATGTTGTATCTACTGATGTCTCTTGCTCTGTTGGGAGTAGGAGGAATTGTCATGTATAAAGGAATACGGGGCAAATGGGATCATGATGTGAAAGACAATGAAATGCTTGGCCCTGAAGATTCATGATGTTACTTTATGATGTTCGTACTTATCAAGTATCTTATAATGTCTAAAAATTCTTTTTCTGATATTTGCCCATTCTCATACGAAACTGCATTATGTTTTACCCAATTTGGAATTTTTGTAAAATTGTGATTGTTTAGAATTATATCAGTAATATGTGATTTTAAAGAATTAATGAACTCTGAATCGGATGTTTCATTTTGAGACCATTTGTAAATACTTGATACTGTTGAATTTTGATTCTCAGATAAACTTGATAGTTTTTTAATTGTACTTATCTGGTATCCTCTATTTCTTATCTCGTCTATTATTTTTTCAAGATTTTGTATCTTTTCCATATCAGGTGTATCTATTTTGATTGTACCATTAGTCATGGCATAATCTTGAAAATTAAGTGAAATTATGGCATAGCCATTTGTTTGAATACTATTGTCTATAGAAGATAGCATTTTGTCGTTTACCGTGCTTTGATTATTGTTTTGTGTTACGATGTTCGGAAATACGCTGGTCGGATAACTGGATATTTTTCCAGCAAGATCTTGAGGAATCTGAAGTTCACTACCGCTAATGACGGTGACATTATTGTCTCCCATTGCGTATAATGTGTCATTGTTGGCCTTGCCATATGGTGGTATGAAGACAATTGGGCTAATGCCGATTATGTGTGATATCTTTGATCTTGATTCACGTAGTAAATCTGTCTGTTGATTTTTTGTCAAAGTTGTAAAGTCTTCAAAATTCCATCCATTTATAGCAGCATCTATGTTTCCGGTATTTGTTTCTGATTTTAGATAACTTATAATTTTTGTATCATTACCAAATGTATTCCCAATTATTCCTGCTGTAATCCCTATGTCCTTGCTAACAAAACTATCTATTATTTTGATCTGAACATCGTCAAGCCAATAGTCCTGTATGTTGTCAAGCCTAAATACTATGCAATTACAATCTGTCTTTGATTTTTGTGATGTGCTAGTTGGTGACGGAGTGTGTGTCTCTGTATTGTTTTTGATTGGGATTATATGTACATTAGTAATAGACCCATCCTCAGCTATTGTTGTATTTGCCCATTCTGAACCATCATCTGTTTTCATGGCCTTGAATGTATAATCGCCTACCTTAATGTTTGAAAAATATGCTTCTCCTCTTGATGTTACAGGAGAATTGGCAATTTCATTTCCATTACTGTCAAATAAGTTCACTGTAAATTTTCCATCTGATAGTCCAACTGTGTGTGATTGTTGATTGAATATTTTTACTGTTATGAGTGAATTTACTATTGGAGGCCAATTTGTTATAATTTTTGCCTCTTGAGCTGTTCCAGGTCTCAAATATATTGGAGATTCAGAATACGACAAATGATTTCCTATGCGTATTTCAGTAATATAGTGATCATCTTGATATGTTGTGGGTTGTATCCAAAAACGTAATGATTCGCCATCTGTGTTTGTATAGCTATGTGCCCATGTTTTATTATCTTGGGCTGATTTTATGAATACTGTAGCATTTGCAATTGGTGTAATTCCGTCATTGTAAAACGCGTTTATTCGTATTCCTCCCGGAAGAGGTATTTTCATTATTACATCTTGATGACTTTGTTGTAGGTTAACATATGACACACTTGAATACATACTGTCTGCATATGCTACTATCTTGTATTGGTGATTAATGGGAAGAGATGTGATGTTAAATGGATTCCCTGTCACTGATTCAATTTCTTTGTATGGTGTTTGACTAGTGTCTTGGTAGATCTTTAGGGATACTGGCCAATAATCTGCAGTATCTCCATTTGTATAAACCAACGTAACTGCTACTGATCCATTGATTTCTCCAAACACTGTTGTTGGAATTGAAAGCATGAAAACTGAAAATACAGCCAAGTAAATCTTTTTTTGAATTGATCCTAATATGTTCAAATTTTGCTTCATTTCTGCTAATTCTTGCTAGTTATTAAGAATCAATATTGTTACTTTTCTGGTTGTTACACTCCAACTCTTTCTGCACTAGTCCATGTACCGTCTCTACTTTTCAAGTATCCAAATATTGCACTTAGGAGAAATATGTCCAAGATTTGTTTGAATCCTATGACTAGGAAAATCCCGTATGCAACAAGCCTTGATTCTTCGTTATCTAATCTAACTGCAAGTGCAACCTGTAATGTTTGTAACACTGAAAATATGGTAAACATTCCAAGCACAAACCATGTGCCACCAGTAAGCCCTGCATATATTGCACTGCCTAATGTTATAAAACTGACAAAAGGCATAACACAGCTAGAAAAAACCATGTATGGAAAAACAAGTCTTTGTAATGTCCCAAACCTGGGATTTGTTAGTGCATCCGAATGTCGAGAAAAAACTTGCAAGTTTCCCTGATACCATCGTTTTCTCTGTTTGTATAAATTCCTTAATGACTCTGGTGCTTCAGTATAGGCAGTAGCGTTTGTGCTTCCAGATATGACTAGTTTTGTTTTAAGAATTTTAAGTGTAACATCAAAGTCTTCAACAAGTGTATCCTTGTGGTAACTGCCGATCTCTTCTAAAATATTTTTCTTGAATGCTCCTAGTGCTCCTGGCACTACTGATATTGCCCCAAATACATCTAATGCTCTTCTTGCTATTTGAATGCCTGATACATATTCTGCCGCCTGGCACCATGTAAGCCAATTTTTACGATTTCTTACCTTGATATTTCCTGCAACTGCTGCATTTTTGTCAGTGGAAAATCCTCTGACTAGATGTGTCAGTGACTCCCGTCCAATTATTGTATCAGCATCAACAATTGTTATTATCTCTCCTGTTGAATATGCGAGTCCTAGATTTATCGCGCTGGCCTTTCCTCCATTTTCTTTGTGTAATACTTTAGCCTGCTTTTTGTATCTAGACATTATCGCAAATGTTTCATCTTTACTACCATCATCTATCAGAATTATTTCCTTGTCTGGATATTTTGTTTCAATGAGGGCCTGAATTGTTTTTTCTATGACTTTTTCTTCATTATATGCAGGAACAATTATTGATACTCGAGGAAATACTGTTAATTCTGGTATGGACATTTCTCTGTGTTTACTGTATAATGCAAGTGGTATGAACAAAAGTGTATTCCAAAATGTCAGAGTGAGACCCCATAACAAAACTGCTTTTGATATGGATGCCTGGGTAAAGTATGTGTCAGAACCAACCGTGATGCCAAGAGCTATTGGAGTTGCAATAAAAAAAACAAACAACAGAGAAGGAAAATGTACACCCTGTTTAAATTTAGAAGATAAATTCTTGCGTAAGGTAATTATCTGATAGACTATCACTGCCATTCCAATTAATATTGCAATAATACTGATAAACGATAATGCCATGTATGCCATGATCATCAGCAGAGAAAATATTGCTACACTGATGGTAATCATAACTGGATCATTTTTTTGATACTGCATATTTTTTATCTACAGTTCATCTTAATTGGTCTTTTTATACCGCTGGTGATATTTTACACATATTGTATCTCTACATTTGTAATTTGAGAGAACATAGTTTGCAATTTCTCATGTCGCATACCTGTGAGAACTGGGATTTTCATACTGATGCAAGTATTCAACAAAATCTGAATCTCTAAGAAAGATTTAGTTAATTCCATTATGATTAAATTTTTAGTTGGATGTTCTTCAAAGTCTTGAGGTGTTGGGGCTTAAGCCTGGTGCATCTATGGATGAGATAAAATCTGCATATAGAAATTTGGCACTCAGATATCATCCTGATAAGGATTTTTCTGACGGTGCCGAAGAGAATTTTATTAAAATATGCAATGCCTATGAGATTCTCAAGGATCAGGGCGTCCCACAATCAAAGTCAATACAAAAATTTGATGATATCTATCCTGAAGATGCTGTAGAATACTATCGTCAAGCCGAATCAAAGATGCTACAACACAAATATGATGAAGCCATACTATTTCTTGACAAAACGCTGAATAAACTACCAAGATATGCAAATGCCTGGATAAAAAAAGCAAATGCGTTGTCTGCATTAAAAAAATACGATGATGCATTGTATTGCTATGGAAAAGCATTACAGATAAATCCTGAATCTTCTGATATCTGGAATCTACAAGGCATATGTTTTTCTGAATTGCAAAAATATGATGACGCATTACGATCATTTGACGAAGCAATATTATTAGATCCTAAAAATGCGGCTACTTGGAATTTCAAAGGAGTTTGTTGCTTTATTCTGGGAAATTTTGTACAATCCTTAGAATGTTTTGAACAAGCAATACGTCTACGGCCAGAGTTTGCAGCAGCCTGGCAAAACAAGGGACGTGTACTTGCCAAAATGGGTAAAAACAAAGAATCTGAGAAATGTTTCACAAAATCAAATAACTTGAAAAATAATATCTGATCTATTCTAAAAACAAGGGACTTCATAATTTTCAAATTTCTAATCTACATCTGTCTACGAATTAATGTAAACTCCAAGAGGATAGTGCAGAAAGTTTGGCACCGTGATGTCTTCTATGTGAAGCATAAAATACCACTCTAGTATAATTCGTCTCTTTTTCAGTACGTGCTGATGATGTTCATCGAATCTGGTGTGTTTTTACCTGTTCTTGACGAATTAGAGGATCTAGTTTTTGCCTAAAGAGTCTACATACATTTCTTACAGAGACGTTACTTATTCCACACACTTTTGCAATTTCTACCTGAGTTTTATCTTCTCCGCTGATGTTACATGCCAAGTAAACTGCAGCTGCAACTAGACACATGGGATTCTTTCCACTTGAAAACTTGGCGTCTTCTGCTTTCAATATTAGATTTGAAGCAATTCTCCGAGTCTTTTCACTTGTACCAATCATATTACATATTCTAAGAACAAATTCTGCGGGGTCATAGGGTTCAACCTTCAGATCTAATTTTCTCATCATAATTCTGTATGTTATAGCAAGATCACCACGTCCAAGATTTCCAGCCTCGGCTATGTCTCGTAATGATCTTGGAATATTGTTATTTCTGCAAGCCACATATAATGCAGTATATAGCATAGATGCTATGCTTCTTCCCCGTATTGTTTTAGTCGCAAGAGCCTTTCTGTAAATATATGCAGTATCTTCAATAACATAGTCTGGTAGCGTAAGTTTTGACTTCATTCCGTTAAGAAGCGTAAATGCATATGCCATGTTTCTGTCACGAGGCTTGGCTTTGCTTCGTTGATCCCAAACTCGTAGCCTCCCAAATGTATTTCTCATGTGCCCTGAGAGATTTTTACCAGATGCGTCCTTGTTTGTAATTCCTATTATTGTTGTTAAACCCATGTCATAAATTGCCAGGCTTGATTTTATTCCTGTTCTACTTTTTTCACTGAATTGTTCAAGACCAAATGAACGAGTCTCTGGTTCGATACTGGTCATTTTTTCTATCAAGACCTGACCACAACTGGCACACAGAATCTCTCCTGTGTCCTTATCTGTTACTATGGGTCCTCTACTACACAAGTCCAGTTTGCATTTGTTAAATAATTCATCTAGCATATGCTATATCGTGTCCATATCTAAAGAATCTACAAATATTGTAAGGGTTATTTTGCAAAAGGTTAGCTAGTTCATCACTCAAGAATTTCTAACTCCCAATTATGGTTTACCCAAGCTCCTATTGTCTTAATTGGTAATTTCCAAGATTCTATTACAGAAACTGCATGCTTTATCTGATCAATGTGTTCTGATTTAGAAACTGGATTTCCCGCACAATCATTATGGCCTGATACTATAATCAATTTTGAGCCATGCTTGTTAACTGAAATTAATGTCTTGGATTTGATTTCCTTTATTTTATCTGTGTTAGTGAACAGATTGTCTATGCCTGGCTCTGTTATGGTATCAACAAAAGATGCTTCATAATTCTCTTTTAGCCAATGTATTATGGGAAGCTGGATTCTACCATCCATGCAACTGATTGATGTGCAAAATACTTCGGATTGTTTCATCATTATTGGCAATCATGTCATTGAAACAATGATTAAACTAGTAGCAATACAATGTGGTACAAAGTAAACTTAGGTTAAATAGGCCATATTGAAAAAATAAGATTGTGAAAGCTGCAGTATTTCGAGAGATCGGTAGAGAGCCTGCCAGAGTTGTAAAAATTGAAGATGTTGATATGCCAAAAATAAAACCTAATGAGGTCATGGTAAGAATAGAGTCTTCAGCATATAATTATGATGATCTGTGGGCAATGTATGGTCATCCGATTAAAGTTCCACTACCACACATATCTGGCAGCGATGCAGCTGGTACTATAGTATCGGTAGGTGAAGATGTTACAAAATTCAAGACAGGCGAGAGGGTAGCAATTCATCCAAATCTTAGTTGTAGAGTTTGTAATGCGTGTAATACTGGAAGAGAATACGATTGTGATGATAGGCTTGTCTGGGGATATCAAACGGGACCTTTGTGGGGAGGATTTTCACAGTATACTCATATGCCTGATACTAACCTAGTGAAAATTCCTGATAATCTATCGTTTAAGGACGCCGCAGCCATATCAATGGTGGGCATGACTTCCTGGCACATGCTTGTAGCAAGGGCAAAAATTCAACCAAGGCAGACTGTTCTTGTAATGGGGGGTGGTAGTGGAATTGGAACCGCATCAATTCAGATTGCCAAACTCTTCAATTGCACAGTGATTGCAACCGCAGGCAATAAGGAAAAATCTGAAAAATGCTATTCACTGGGGGCGGATCATGTCATAAACCATAGATTGGAAAACTGGGAACGTAAAGTCAGGGAAATTACTAAAAAACACGGAGTCGACATAATAATTGAACATATAGGTAAGACTCATTTTCCAAGTGAAGTACGATTATTGCGAAAGGGTGGGACGCTTGTATCTACAGGTGCCACCACTGGTTACGAATCGACAATAGATCTTCGATACCTTTTTTTCAAAGGTGTTAATATTTTGGGTTCAACCCAGGGAACCAAGGCAGAGTTGGATGAAGTGATCTATTGGACTAGTCAGGGAAAGATAAAACCTATCATAGATACTGTTTTGCCATTTGGTGAAGTTGCAAAAGGACTTGAGATGATGGCAAATGGGACTCATTTTGGAAAGATACTTTTGACACCTCAAAAGATTTGAAAGTTTTCTACATGGCAAGTATGGTTAGGACTAGAAAAGAAAATCTTCATACCGATGAAATGAATCAATTTGGATTAATTCATCCTAGGTATCCTTTTAATTGTCTGATATGGAGGTATTCTGATGAGAAATGGTGAAAACAAACAACCTAAGAAAAAAACAGAAACAGTTACTTTTAGATTGTCCTCATCACTTCTTGAGGAATTAAAAAACGAGGCAGATCTTGAAAAGATTAATTTAAACGCATTTGTCTCTAAAGTACTTTCAGGTCATATGCAGTGGGGAAGGTATGAAAGAAAAGTGGGTCTCTTACCCATGACAAAGCCATTTGTGAAAGATGCCATAGACCGCATGACTGAAGAGCAGATTGTAAATCTAGCACAGAAGATTGCCAAAGACGACTTTACTAACATTCTTGTTTTCACAAAGGGTGATCAAGGTGTCGAGGAATTTATTGAAATATTACGATCTTGGCTAAACGTGGCGTACATGCAGCATTACATAGAAAAAGGAAAGAACTCTTACATATTTACGATACAACACGACCTTGGAAGCAAATGGTCATTGTATGTCAAGACGATGGTATCTGAACTTGCACATGATGTGTTAGTTAAAAAAATTCAGATAAAAACCACGGAAAGTACTATTTCACTTACATTTCCTTTAGAATAGATAAAATTGTAATTTTTCATTTGTATGAACTTTGTATCATCAAATAAATTGATCATGGGCGATGTAGATCTTTTTGCAGTCAATAGATTTTTTGTCTCCTGACACATCTAAAACATACTTCATAGTACATTAATTGCACACATTTTCTGTGCAATTAGTTACCATCACTTTAGATTAACATGTCACATTTTCTACCTGAATTACTGTGTAAATGGCTGGCTTGAATGATACAGGATTTGTCATCTATGTTGTTCTAACAGAATTTTTCTAGCTTTATGTCATGACTAGGTGTCAAACATTTAGTTCGAATCTCTATCTTTCATATACAAAATACAAACAAATTTCTGCAATTTCTGAATGAAAAATAAAAAGCGCCAGGTAAGTGAATAGTGTAAAGAGTTTGACACCCCTCATGTGTTAGGCTAAATCACCGGCTGTTTCGTATCTTCCCTGTTAAATCTGACTATATTGGAAGTAATTCTTATCATTGCACCTTTTTTGAATTTGTAACTCTCTTTTTTACCTGCATCTGTCCATAAATCCAATACCGCAGGCTCGCCTTTTGCCTCATAGTATGTCTTTATGTCTGATTCTGAAGAATCCCACATGCCACTTAACTCACATCGTTTGAATTCTATGTAAACAACATCCATTTCGTATCTTACCTCCTCGCTAGGTTGTCAGTTCATCTACTAGAGTTTTCATTGTTCCTTTGTCCATCTTATCATGTAAACCTCTTAATGCATTTAGTACTTCGAATTTGTTCTCGCTTATCATGTGGGACAATTCTGTTACAGATGTGGGATTTTCTTTCATCATTTTGTATATTATCTTTCTTTCAAGATGAATAAAATTGTCTTGCCCAATTTGATGAACTTTTTGTAAAAGCATTTGTCTTATTGCTTTTAAATTATTGATTTCAGATTGAAGGTTTTGAATATCATTATCTATCTCTGTAAGATATTTTCTTAGTGTTCCTAATGCATTACTGGGATCATCCGAAATTTGTTTGAATTTTTTATTGGATAATATTTCAATTTTGTCACTTGGTATTTTCTCTTCATTGTAATCTATTGTAAATTCATCTTCTGAAAGTGATATTGATAGATTAAATGATGATTCTAAGCGATAGTATTTTCTATCAGGTGCGCCAAAATCACTTTTTTCTCCATAAGTTCTGACAAAGCCGGTGTCTACCAATGCTTGCATGTGGCGCAACATGGCTTGTTGTCCAATTCCTATCTTCTTTGATACTTGATTGAAGTACATTGGTTCATCTGACAGCGCAAAAAGAATATCTCTTCTGGTTTTATTTCCTAATATGTGAAAGATTGAATCAATTTTATTTTTCATGCCAATAAAAAGGAAAGGGAATTACATATCCATTCCGGACATGTCCCCGCCTGGTCCTCCGTAACCTCCAGGTTTTGGCATTTCTCTGGATTTTGATGCCGCTATCACATCATCTATTCTAAGGATCATACAAGCCGCTTCTGTAGCCGCATTTATGACCTGCTCCTTTACAGCAAGTGGTTCGTAGATGTCTTTAGCAGATAGATCACCTATCTTTGCAGCATTTACATCAATTCCATAAGTTGCCTTGCCTGATGCACTCTTGGAACGCAAGTCTACTTGAGTATCAAGTGGATCCATTCCAGTATTTTCAGCAAGCACAAGTGGAATTGTTTCAATTCCGTCCGCAAACTTTTGTGCAGCTAGTTGTGCTCTTCCTTCTAGAGTATTTGCCCATTCCCTTATCTTGTGGGCAACATGAGCTTCTGGAGCACCTCCTCCGACAACTACCTTGGGATAGACAACAGCATCTTTGACTGCCATGAGTGCATCATGGACTGATCTCTCGGCTTCGTCTGCAATTCTTTGAGACCCTCCTCTGACAAGGATGCTTACAGCTTTTGGATTCTTACATCCTTCTACAAAGACCCATCTGTCTGTCTCTACAAGTCTTTCTTCAACAAGATTGGCAGATCCCAAATCATTTGAAGTCATCTCGCTAATATTTGAGACTATTCTTGCTCCTGTTGCTTTTGCAATCTTGGTCATATCACTTTCTTTTATTCTTCGTACTGCCAAGATCCCTGCCTTTTGCAAATAGTGTTGAGCCATGTCGTCTACTCCTTTTTGACACAATACTACATTTGCACCAGCCTGTGTTATTTTGTCAGACATTTTCTTTAACATCTTATTTTCCTCATCAATGAACAGTTGCATCTGTTCTGGAGAATTGATGTTGATCTTTGCATCAAATTCTGTCTTTTCTATTTCTAATGGCGCATTGAGTAATGCAATCTTTGCATTCTCTATTCTTTTTGGCATTCCGCCATGCACAATCTCTTTGTCAAGAATTATTCCGTGAATTAGCTTGGTGTCTTTAATCGTGCCACCGCTTTTCTTCTCCACTTTAATGTTGTCAATGTCTACACGGTATTTGTCACCAGCTTTTTCTGCAACTGCCAAGACGGAATCTACTACTACATCCGCCAGTTCTGAAGAATTTGTTGAAACAAGCTTTGATGCCAATGTTGTCGTGGCAATCTTCTTTAGGTACTTTTTATCTGTTGGATCAATTGCTGTAGCAACTTGTCTTAGCACCTCAATTGCCTTTTCTGATGCTTTCTTAAAGCCGTCAACAACAACTGTTGGATGAACATTTTTGGTTACAAGCTCCTCTGCTTTTTCAAGTAAGGAACCTGCAAGAACCACAGTTGATGTAGTCCCATCGCCTACCTCATTGTCGGTAGCCTTGCTTATCTCTACTATCATCTTGGCTGCAGGGTGCTGCACGTCGATCTCCTTTAGGATTGTAGCGCCATCATTTGTAATGGTTACATCCCCTAAAGTATCTACTAACATCTTGTCCATACCTCTTGGACCAAGACTAGTTCGAACTAGCTCTGCAACTAGCTTTGCTGCTTGGATATTGTTTCTTTGGGCATCATTTCCCTTTGTTTGAGTTGATCCTTCCTTTAGAAGGATGATTGGAGTTTGTTGTGTTGGTACAGACATACTGTATCACTTGGTCACATATTGTGTGTAAGAGATATTTTAATTTTACGACGATTATGTTTTGGAAATCAAAATTGGTTCGATCCAAAAAAATTTGCAGGAAGTAGGAGTAATTGTGAATCGTGGATCGAACTTAAATAAATTCTATTTTTTGAAATTTATTTTTTATGGATCATTTGTCTACAAATTTTTGTTTGAAAATTTCTACCAAAAATTTAAATTTGATTTTGTAACATATTTGATACTCGGAGGTTTTCAATCTTGGAAACAATTTGTAGAAAATGTGGTAATGTGTTTTCAATTTTGGAAATATGTGTATATTGTAGTGAAGCACTAAAATGGAAATGTACAAGATGTAGAAACATCAAAGAATCAATTCACCATCATGAACAGATTCCATTTTGTGTTACACAATAATTTTTTTATTTTGTATACATATTGACATCTTTGATGGGTATCTTGATTCTAGTTCAGGACACACTAGATTTTGAAAATTAGTTCTACGCCATATCTGAGTTCTAAACATTTATTCGAATCTCTGATTTTCAACCAAAATTACGAACGAATTTTAACAAATTTTAAATGAAAAATAAAAAGCGCCAGGTAAGGGATTTGAACCCCTGAGTGCTGAAAGCACAACCGCTACCTTGTTTTGATCTCGAGGCGGTCGCCGTACCGCTTGGCTAACCTGGCATCTTGTCAAGGATTTTGTTTTTGGTTAATAAATACAATGAGAATACTGATCAGTAGATCAAATATATAATAAAAGATATAAAGTAGATAATTTATTATTTCATAATGGAAACCGTAACTAAAAAAACAACATTGATAGAATTTGAAGGGAAAAAACACGTGCTACCAAATGATATTACTTTGGGAACGTTTCTAGTCATGCTGGGCTTGTCTGAAGAAACGCCAGTGAAAATGATTGCTACAAAAGAAGGCTTTTTACTAATACCTAATATTGTTAAAAATCTACAATAGATAGTTTATTATTGATATTATACCATTATTGATGTGGTTGGCAAAAACTAGAGTCTCTATAACAATTGATGATAAAATTGCAAAGGCAATAGAGTTGTATTATCGTGAAAAAATCAAGATTGCTGCAGAAAAAGGAGAGTCTATTCCAAAACTTTCAAACATCTATGAAGAAATTATAGAGAAAGGCTGGGAAAAATCTTTTCAAAAAAAGAAATAAGAAGACAAAAATCTGTGATCAATTGGACCGATATCGATGGGATTAGATCTAAAACAACTATGCGTTAGAGAACGAACAAATCTTGAATCTTTTACTTCAAAAATTGTTGCAATTGATGCCTATAATGCAATATATCAATTTTTATCAATAATTCGTGGTCCTGATGGTCTTCCTCTGACAGATTATAACGGAAAAATAACCAGTCATCTAAGTGGTTTGTTCTATAGGAACATCAATTTTCTATCATTGGGCATAAAACCATTATACGTATTTGATGGTAAACCTCCATCATTAAAATCCGCAGAAATTCAAAGAAGAAAACAAGTAAAAAAAGACGCCACAATAAAATATGAAAAAGCAATAAGTGAAGGCAACTATGCAGAAGCAAAAAAATTTGCACAACAGACTTCTGTTCTACGAGATGATATGGTCGAAGAATCTAAAATACTTCTTCAATTATTTGGAATACCATTCATTCAGGCTCCCTCTGAAGGGGAAGCAACAGCTGCTCATTTGACAAATACTGGACAAGCTCATGCATCTGCAAGCCAAGATTTTGATTCTTTGCTTTTTGGTGCAAAAAGACTAGTAAGAAATTTTACCAACAGTGGTAAAAGAAAACTTCCAAATAGAAATACAACCATTGAGATTGAACCTGAAATTATAACTCTTGATAAAACCCTATCATCCCTAGGAATTACACGAGAACAACTTGTTGATGTTGGAATACTGATTGGTACTGATTTTAATCCTGATGGTTTTGAAAGAATAGGTCCTAAAACAGCTCTTAAACTCATAAAAGAAAATGAAAAATTAGAAAATATACTACAAATCCAAGATAAATTAAATGAAATTGACTATGAACAAATACGTGAGTTATTCCTAAAACCATCTGTTGCAAATGTTCCCGAAATAAAATTTGACAACGTGGACTATGGAGGAATTGTGAACTATCTTACAAGAGAACGAAGTTTTTCACTAGATCGTGTAGAAACTTCCTTAAATAGATTGAAAAAATCACTTGAAAAAAAGAGTCAGAATCTTGACCAATGGTTTGGATGATGAAATGATATGTTGGGAATATCTTGATGTGAATGTGCATCTGAAAATAACTACTTTGATGTCTCTTAATAATTAAATACGTTGTATTGCAATTTAATTTGAAATGATTCATGTCAAAGGCTATGCAGCAAAAAATGCAAAAGCCTCTCTTGTACCATATTCGTTTGAAAGACGTGAACCTGGAGATAATGATGTTGTAATTGATATAAAATATTGTGGAATATGTCATACTGATATACATCAGGTTTCTGACGAATGGGGAGGTTCTACATTTCCGATGGTCCCAGGACACGAGATTACTGGAATAGTATCTCAAATAGGTCCTAAAGTTACACGATACAACAAAGGTGACAAAGTTGGGGTTGGATGCTTTGTTGATTCTTGTAGAACATGTACTGCATGTATGAAAAACTTAGAACAATATTGTACTGCTGGAATGGTTACTACGTATAATGGTGTGGGAAAGGATGGAATTCCTACGCAAGGAGGTTATTCTAATCAAATTGTAGTGGATGAAAATTATGTACTTCGTATACCTGATATGTTATCACTTGATAGAGCAGCACCATTACTTTGTGCTGGAATCACATTGTATTCACCACTTATGCATTGGAATGCAGGTCCTGGAAAAAAAATTGCAATCGTCGGACTGGGAGGAATTGGCCACATGGGGGTAAAACTTGCTCATGCGCTTGGTGCCGAAGTGACTGTTTTGAGTCACTCTCTAAAAAAACAAGAGGATGGAAGAAAACTTGGTGCAGACCACTTCTATGCCACATCTGATCCTGAAACCTTTAAAAAATTAAAAGGATACTTTGATCTAATTATCAATACTGTTTCTGCCGAAATTGACTGGAATCAATATCTTGAACTCCTAACATTGGATGGCTCTATGGTTGTTGTGGGAATTCCTGAAAAACAAATACCTGTTGGTTCTTTTTCTCTTGTAGCAGGACGCAGAAGCATAGCTGGATCTCTGATTGGGGGGATAAAGGAAACACAAGAGATGTTAGATTTTTGTGGTAAAAATAACATAACCAGTGAGATTGAGGTAATCCAAATCCAGCAAGTAAATGAAGCATATAAGCGAATTTTAAATAGTGATGTACGCTACAGATTTGTCATAGACCTCAAATCATTGGAACTGTAAATTGATCTGAATGTATAGCAGAGTCAGATCATCAACATGATTTAACCAGGTTAGTTTTTCAAGTCTATTTCTGTACTGATGTTTTATGTGAATAATGGATACTTTTTTAAATTACAGTACCGGACTATCTTCATGGTTTTAAATTGTCCTGATTGCGATTCTGCCTTGGTAGAGTTTGATCCAGGTTCTGGAATATATCACTGCCCAAATTCTGATTGTACCTTCATGTATTTTGATAAAAATACGGGAAAAAAATACCGAAAAACTGAAAAATAATTTAACACCTGACAGAAAGTTATGGATATGTCATGATAAACTACATGTGTCTATACAAGCTTAAATTTCAACTAGATAGCTTAGCAACCTGTATATGCAATATGGTGTATGAAATCATGTCATCAATATGGTAGGCGCCACGCTTGCAACTGGAAAATTCCATGATCTTAGTCATTTAGGACTGAGGGCCTCCGTGGGATTCATGTTCATAGTTCACAGTTTGAGTAAATTCGATAGTAATATGGGAGGATTCTTTTCAAGCATAGGTCTTCCGTCTGAGATGGCACCATTGATTGGACTGCTTGAATTTATTGGAGGTGTATTGCTTGTTGTGGGCATTATAACACGGATTTCTGCTAGTCTTCTTGCAATAGAAATGCTATTTGTCATGGTGTCTATTAAAAAATTACAATCTTTTTCTGGTAAAAATGGGCTTGAGCTAGAATTGCTTGCATTTGTAGTTCTTTTAACACTTCTAGTACTTGGTCCGGGCCGAATATCTATTTCACATGTATTGAAAAAATTGCCACGATTTGTACATTAATATGTTTTAACAAATTTGACGTGTCACAAAGATTGAGTATGATGAATTATCAGTAACATGATCTCTGGATTTACATTATTTCTTTTCAAGTATTTTTCGTTTTGCTTCAATTCTTTTTTCTGCTTCTAGTCTCTCAAGACTGTATGATCTCATGTCTGCAAATTTTATTATTCTTGCCAAGTCTGGATGTACTTTTTTAATCAATGAGAACATTTTTTGTGCGACTATTCTATAATCCTGATGTCCCTGAGGAACTGTTCTAAGTTCTATCAAATGTGTTGCCTCTCGTAGATTCAGTTTCATGAAATACTGATAATTATATGCAAAGTTTACTACATATTGTGCTTGCTCGGGCATTCTCGGATTAAGCAAATCAAAAACCTCTTTTGACTTGTACATACAATCTTCAAAATCTTTTTTGATTCCTAGTTCTTTTATTTCTCTTGGCATAAAGTAACCATGGTTTGTTCCAAGCAGTTGTCTTTGAAGTGTGAGAACTCTATGTCTATGAAAGTCTCGAAACATTCCAAAATTTGTCATAAAATCGAAAGTGTATTCTGTCATCTCAAATGAACGTGGAGGTCTTTGCCTTCTATTGTTTCTTATTCTAGAAAATAAATTAATAATTTTTTTCCTATCTGTTTTTTTCATCTTTCTTACTTGGTTGAGTATGTCTTTGTATGATTGACCGTTTGATGATTCATATAATATTGCTGAAATTATCTTCTCTTCTGCTCTTCTCTCAGATTCATAATCTATTAGGTCTACAGTATGACTTGTTTTCTTTTTTGTTTTTAGATACATTTTGCTGAATACCTGTGATCTAGTCTTGATGTCTTTGAGGTAGCTCTGTAACGCTTTTCCATGGTTATCGTTGGCTCTTCTCACAAATGACCTTATTGTAGTATTAAGCTCTCTCTCTATCTTGTTTGCAAGAATTCTTTCTTCTTGAAGATTTGACGAATACAGTATTGTAAGTAAATATTCAAAAGCTCTTCCATTTCCTGTTATTCCAACATTAGTGAGAGTAGATGCTGGTAATATTCCTCTAAGAATGTCAAGAGCTTTTGCACGAATTGTGGCATTGTAAATTCGTGTTGCTGATTTTATATCGTCTTCTTCTGTTATTTTTGAAAATAAAATATCATTACCTTCAGAGTTCTTGAATTTTTGTTTTTCAATAGGTTCAATTTCTTGCATGTATTTTATTGTAGGCTGTATATTCTTCGAATAGATCTCAAAATAGAAATTACATGCCTCTAAATATTTGTCTGCGTACCTGGAACTCATTATGTCAGGTTCCTTGTAAAACTTGTATTCTCCGTTAATCTTTTTGTCCCATGCTACATATCTCGATGACTTTTCAAGATATGACAGTCCAATCCTACGATCTTCTATTTTTTTTACAGCTATATTTGATAACCCTTCAATTGCAATTTGAGCTTCTCCAAGTTCTGCGACTGAATCATCACCGTATTCTAATAACACTTTATTGTAAAATTCTTCTCCGCGATTTTCATTCTGTAAAAATTCGTCAACAAAAATTCTTCTCATACTCTTATCAGTTCTACTATATCTTGACATCAGGGCACCTCTGTCAACTTGTCTTGGACTAATTATTGCAAATACTATATCATCCAAATTTGAAAAATGTTTTAACAGCATATTCCGCTCCGAATCTGAAAATTCACCGGATGACAATGTTGTAATTCACCTAATCGCTGATAATTAACTACTTCTTTCCAATTTGGATCAGATCTGATGGTCCAAATTTTGGACCATTGTGTTTTGCTTGCCATCTAAGTAATACTTCTTTGAATGATTCTGCTTCCTGAGCATCTTCTGTATACATCAAAGTTGTGACCCATCTTCCAGTGCCTGCCGAGCCACCCATGGAATTCATCCAAAAATCTGTTGGCATGTTTTCAAACGCTTTGTGTTTTTCGTCTCTGCTCATGTCTATCCATCGTTTGGAGACAAAGTGTAATATCTGATCCAGTTCTTCCTTTGTAATCATCATTGGACCATTACTATTAATCTAATTATAAAATTACGCATTTTTCATATTTTGGCATAATTATTAGTTAAAATGATCTTACTAAAACTGGAAAGCTTGTTAACACTTTGTTGGTTATATGAAAATTAAAACACCTACGCAATGAGCAAGGAAGAGATCGAATTTATCGGCAAGCAAGTTAAGGACATGTACGGAACCCATATCGGCAAAGTAATTGGAACCATCACTGATATCGACGGAAGTGTACAAACCGTTGGTGCTGATTGTGGTTCTGAAGGACTTAAGCAGATAGCATTCGAACAATTGGTCATTCAGGGGCAATTTGTAATCTTCATTCCTAGATGGAGATTGGATGCTCAACGACTATTGAGAGAAAAGGGTCTAACCATGCGCCGAATACGAGCTCTGATGGATATCGTATCTGAAAACGATGACATGAAAGAGGATGCTGAATTGATCCGAGAGAAATACAAGATGAAGTTGCTAACTCTTGATGAGACCGAAAGGCAAATCAAAGAGAAACTTGAGAAAAGACTTGGAGAACTTGATAATCAGCTAAAATCAATCAGGATGCTACGATTTGATGCCAAGTTGCAAAATAAAAGCAATGAGATATCTGATGCCAAGTATGACCTAGTCAAGACTCATACGGTCGAAATCATAGAACACATCGAACATGAAAAAGCAGAGATAGCAAACATTCAACGTCGCATCAACGATCTTTCAGTTGAGAGTGGAGAGCGTGTAGAAAATCCAAAACAGGATGTACATTCAGCCGCCATTTCATATCTTGGAAAGGTAGAAAGTCCTTCTCCTTCACAACCAACGACTCCTATTCCTACTGGGGTAGGGGTTGGTGCCAGTATTCCCACTGCAACAACACCAAAACCTGTGGCAATTGGAGCCGATGGTGATGAGGAACCTCAAGATTCAGATTGGCTTAGAAGAATCTCATCATAATCCGATCTGATGGTATAAAGGACTCGCTCCTAACTCCATTTGAGCGAACCTTTTTTTTGACATGATTTTAATCCATTGTGTATGGACAGCTCTTATGATGTAGGTCTTGGAAATTATGATTCGATAATACGTAATGTGGCAAATAAGGACAGCATAAAATTCTGGGAATCACAAGCCCATAACATTCATTGGTTTGAAAAATGGCATACTGCGTTGGAATGGAATCCTCCCTTTGCAAGGTGGTTTGTAGGTGGAAAAACAAATGCGGCCTATAATGCATTGGATGTGATTACGCAAAAAAAACCTGATAAAAAAGCAATAATTTGGGAGGGTGAGAATGGGGAAGAAAGAATTCTTACATATGCTGATCTTTTGCAGGAAGTATCAAAACTTGCAAATGCACTAAAAAAATTAGGTGTAAAAAAAGGTGATAGAGTTACAATATATCTTCCAATGGTGCCAGAATTGATAATCTCACTTCTTGCGTGTGCCAGGATTGGAGCAATTCATACCGTAATATTTTCTGGATTTAGTGCTAAATCTATTAGAGACCGAATTGACGACTCTAAATCAAAAATTGTGATAACAGCGGATGGGGGAAGAAGGCGTGGTACTGTCATTAAATTAAAAGATATTGTTGACGATGCAATAAAAAATCTTGACTTTGTTGAACATGTAATAATCTTAGAACACACTCATAATGATGTTAAATTTACAAACAAAGACAAACGATGGGATGAACTTGTTGGCCCCATGGATGTTTGTTGTGAATCTGAAATGCTTGATAGCACACATCCTCTGTATATTCTGTATACTTCTGGAACTACTGGAAAACCAAAGGGAGTTTTGCACGGAACTGGAGGTTATCTCACACATGTTTTTAGCACATTCAAATGGATTTTTGATATAAAGGATTCAGATGTTTATTTTTGTACTGCTGATATTGGCTGGGTCACAGGTCATAGCTATGTAGTATATGGTCCCCTGATGCATGGGGCCACACAGGTTATCTATGAAGGATCTCTAGATTATCCCACACCAGCAAGAATATGGAATCTAGTATCAAAATACGGCATTACAATTTTGTACACTACTCCTACTGCACTAAGAATGTTTATGAAAAATGGTGATGATATTCCAAATTCAAATAATCTTTCTAGCTTACGATTATTGGGTACTGTAGGTGAGCCGATAAATCCTAAAGTATGGAAATGGTATTTTGAAACAATTGGAAAAAAACGGTGTCCAATTGTTGATACTTGGTGGCAAACAGAAACAGGAGGGGCAATAATCTCAACTGTGCCTGGATTGGAAACCATTCCTCTAAAACCTGGTTCTGCTGCAAAACCTGTGCCAGGAATACATCTTTCTGTAGTTGATGATAACGGGAATAAAGTAAAATCTGATTCTAAGGGATATCTTGTCATAGAAAATCAGTGGCCTGGTATGTTGCTTACATTGTGGGGTGATGATGAAAAATACAAGGCGGTTTATTGGTCCAAATATAAAAACAAGTATTATGCGGGAGATTATGCCATGATGGATACAGATGGTTATATGTGGCTGCTTGGAAGAGCTGATGATGTACTAAAAGTAGCAGGTCATAGACTTGGAACTATTGAATTAGAGAGCACTCTTGTATCCCACAAATCAGTTGCAGAAGCTGCAGTATGTGGCGTGCCTCATGAAGTAAAAGGAGAATCAATAATTGCGTTTGTTGTTCTCAAAAGTGGACTCTTGTCTGATGCGCAGCTAAAAGAAGATCTCATTCAACATATCCGAAAAACTATAGGTCCTATTGCAACTCCAGATAAACTATATTTTGTAGAAAAATTGCCAAAAACCAGAAGCGGAAAGATAATGAGACGACTACTAAAAGCAATTACTCAAAATGAAATAACAGGTGATGTGAGCACAATAGAGGATGAAGCATCTATTGATGAAATAAAAAAAGCAATTGCAGAACTAAGTCAAACATTGAAATCTTGAGATTATATTGAAATTATTTGCATTTTTGAACCCTCTGTTATGTGGAACTTGTCAGTGAAACCTCCAGTTACTTCTAAAACATATTTTGCTTTTTTACCATCTGCATTCTGGACTGTACACGTTGCAGTTTCTAGAGCTGATTTACATGGTAGCACATTTTTTTCTATATGCACCACATTTCCATTTGTATCAAACCATATTATGTCCAACGGAAATTGCATATTTAACATCCATATGGGAACAATTTGCTCTTGATTGAAAACAAATATCATTCCTTGATCATCTGGTAGTTGGTTCTGAAACATAAGACCACGTACTTTTTGTGCATCTGTTTCGGCAATTTGTACATCTAGTATCTTGCCATCTAATTTTATGGTGCCTCTGGGAAATTTGACTTCTGCAAGCTTTGAATCTGCTGGTATGGTGATAATTCCAACTATTCCAATTATCACTGCTGCAATTGCAATAGGGATTAAAACTTGGGCTCTTGTTGCCACATTCATTATGTGGCCTAGTCTAGTTAAAAACCAATGCAGATTGAAATTTTATTCATTAACGTATGTGATCTTTCAAGTGTGTATAATCTGAAAAAAAGCCTTTTGTTTCAGTACCTATGTCTTTAATGGTTGCTCCATTGTATACTTTTTCAAGATATTTTCCTGCAATTATCATTGGAATTCCAATGGGTGTAGTTATGGGATCTGGTGATAATAGGAAGATAAATCCAATCTTTGTGATCTTCTTTCCAGGTGCTGGTGCTCGTTGAAGCGCACCGAGTGCCCTCGCAGTACCTCTGTCATCTATCTTGCCAAGTTCTGAGTAAATTTTTGCTCTTCTATGAAGAGAATCTCTGACTCTCTTTATTTTATCAATACCCTCTCGTATTCCCTCATCCATGTAGCCATCATTTTAGAAAGAATAGTTAAGATTCCATGCAAAAGATCAATCACAACTGGGTTAACATTTCTGATCAAGAGATTAGGTTATATGATTTCATGTATAATTATAAAAAATATGAAAGAAAAACATGCTGAAAGACTAGAATCTATTAAAGAGGCGCATAAATCTACAAAAACTGACTCTTCTCGTATTGAGGATTACCTTGAGGTCATATCAGAACTTGTTGAATTGAAGGGGTATGCTAATACTATTGATATTTCCAGATACTTGACTGTGAGTGCTCCTTCTGTTACAAAAATGCTTCAAAAACTTGCTGAAGGTGGATATCTAGAATATGAAAAATATAGAGGAATAAGTCTAACTCCGAAAGGCTCTTCATTGGCAGATGCGGTGAGACAAAAGCATGGCATTCTATTGGAATTCTTTAAAATGCTGGGAATAAATCATGAAATTGCAAATCAAGATGTAGAAGGCATAGAACATCATCTAAATCCTCAAACTATCAAACAGCTACGCAAGTTTATTGCGTTCTTAAAATCAAATCCTAAAATTCTTGAAAATTTTGAATAGCTAATCATGTACAGTTATTCGTATGTCTTCTTTAGACATCACTGCGTTGATTAATCGTTTTCCTGCGACAGATTTTTTTGCAATTATTATTCTACCGTTCTTTCCAACTCTGGTGGATGCTATGTTTTTGTCATTAACATAAATCTCTGCATCCATGCCTGATTTTGATATGTCTACTTCTAAAATGAAATTGTTCCCCGACTCTGACATTTCAAACCATTCTCCTCCTCTGGAAGATCCTCCATCTTTTGGCTCTACATCAATATGTACACCTAGTGTTCTTTCTAACTCATTCACGGTCGATCCACCTCGTCCTATTATTACGGGAATTGATTCTTTGCTAACACGTACTCTAATACTGCTGTTTGACAAAATCTCTATTTCAGCATCAGGATCAAATCTGCGTATTGTGTCTTTAATTTTTGATTCTGCTAGCTTCTCAATACCTCCACTCTTATTTTCTTTTGATATTGGAATTACTATGTTCTCTTCACCATATGTGTAAATTTCATATTCTAAATTATGATCCTCAAAGTTTCTGACCTCTATTACTGGTCTTGCCAAATCTTGTTCTGTCATGCCTGTGGGAACCTTTACTTTGAATTCTAATTCGTATACTTTAGAGATCTGTCCTGCTTTGATAAACACGACCGTGTCCAAAATGTGCGGAATCATCCCGAGTTCTACTTTTCCTATGAATCTCTGAATTGCATCCAGTGGTGCATGTGCGTGAACTACTCCCACCATGCCAACTCCTGCAAGTCTAAGATCTGAAAATACTCTAAAGTCATGATATCTTCTGACTTCATCAAATATTGTATAGTCTGGTCGTACAAGCAAAAGTATATCCGCAGCATTTTCAAAACTTCCTTCTAACTGTGTGTACTGTGTAACTTGTTTACCTACCTGTAAATCTCTTGGAGACTCGAATGTTTTCACTATCTTTCCCTTTGTGGCGTAGTAATCTGCAAGACTCGATGCAAGTGTACTTTTTCCAGATCCAGGAGATCCTGAAATTAGTATTCCTTCTGCCTTTTCTGACAGTCGTTGCATCAATTTTTCAGAAATTTTGTATTGTTCTAATGTCATTCGTACTATTGGATGAGTGATTGTAATTTCATAACTATTTGAAAATGGCGAATGAGTGACAACTATTCTGAAATCCTTATACTGAATAACAAGTGTTCCTGATTTTGAAATTTCTATCATTCCTAACTGCGTGGCACGGGATGCTTCTAAAATCTCGCTTGTGATGCCTTCTAAGTATTCTTTAGTCAATAATGTCTCTCCCACTGTTACAAGTGAAAACATGCCTGGCTTTCCACGTTTTGCAAGCGGAAGTGTACCCTCCTTAAGATGAATACTCATAGTCTGTTCATCGAAATATTTCTCAAATTCTAAATCTGAAATTTTCACTTGGGGTTTTGAATAGCTAGTCTTTACTCCTTCTGCTTGTGCAACTAAAGCTTGAACATAATCTGCAGTATAAAAAGTCGCTCCATTTTTTTTCGCGATGTCCTTTATTATGGCATCAATTCTGCCATGCCTAGCAAGCTTGATGTCGTCCATACTTGGTCTCTCGCCTTCAAATCGTAATGTTATGTTGTTCTTGTCTGCAAGTTCACGAATTTTCTTTATTTCTTCCAGTCCTACAAATCCATAATCCTTGTGTTGGGATGCTTGTGATTGTAGTTCATCTAATACTGCTACTGGTATTATGATCTCGCAATTTACAAGAGTGCCAGACTCAATAAGTTTTGTAATTTCTCCATCTATTATGATACTTGTGTCAACTACGAATTTTTCCACATTTGTACTCGTTTCTGACACCTATTAATCATAACTGTATTTAAAAATGACATGATGTGATATCCATGTTAATGTCTCTAATCTCGAATAAAAATGACGTACTGGTTATTGAAGATAGTCTGGCTACTACTCTCTTGCTAAGGGATTTTTTAAAAAAATTAGGATATGAAAATGTAGAGACTTGTAATAGCGGAAAAACTGGAATCAATTTATTTTCTGAACTAGAACGTGCTGGAAAAAATCCAATAGTCTTACTTGACTTTCATCTACCTGATATGGATGCCAATGAGGTCATGACACAAATCTTTAACATAAAACCTGATGCAAAAATCATACTTGAGACTGCTGATTCCAAATCTGATGAACCCATAAAGAATGCTCTTCGAAGTGGGGCTTATTTGTATATTGAAAAACCAATTAGATATGAAAATTTAAAAAATATTTTTGAAACCCTTGAACAAGAAAAATCAATACTTGAGGAAAAACCATCTGATAATACAAGTGTAATATTATCACACATGAACTCGCTGAAAAATGCAAGTCTTGCGCGACTTGCTGAATCTATTGGTGTGGAATCCAATCTGATAGAAAAATATTTGTTACAATTGGAAAATGAAAAAAAGATAATAAAAACTTATGATGTAAAAGAAATATCTTGCATAAAATGTAACTCGGTTCGAATATCCCTGCATTTCTTTTGTCCCTCCTGTGGAAATTATAACTTCGGCCAAGGTAAGTTGATTGAACATTTCAAATGTGGAAATGTGTCTACAGAAAACTCTTACAAAGAAAATAAATGTCCTAAATGTAAAAAAGAAATTAAAATCTTAGGAGTAGATTACAAAACAATGGATAATTATTATATCTGTAATGATTGCAATAATAAATTCTCAGAACCATCTCAAAATTATGTCTGTGCCAAATGTGGTAACATATTTCAATTAGAAAATGCTCATTGGATAACTAGTACTGGATATAAGATAATTTAGTTAGATGTGGATACTTTATTGATAGTGTCTAGCACATCTTGAAAGTTAAATGGCTTTAGAATATATGCACGTGCTCCTACTTTCAAACAGTCCTTTATTGTTTCCTGATTGTCACTAGCTGAAATCATAATGACTTTTGCATGTGGATCGTGCTCCATTATCTCTTTTAGTGCCATGAGACCGTCTTTTTTTGGCATTGCCATGTCTAGCAAAACTATGTTTGGTTTTGCTCTCTTGTATTCTTCCAAAATCTGAATCCCACTTGATAAATCTGCAACCATGTGATGTTGTCCTATTGTTAGGATGTCCCTTAAGACCATGCGTATTGCATCGGAATCATCAACTATCATGACCTTGACCATGATGTGATATATTGAGTCCGTCTATATAATCAAGAGCTACTGATTGTCAAGAATCTTTGGGAATGCTTTTCTTACTTTTCTTTCAAAATCTTCGATTTCTCTGTCTAATCTGCCGTTGAAAAACTCGTGCATCCTGTATACTGAATCTGAAATTATGTCATAAGCACCATCTGTCATACCTTGTTTTATTACCTGTTTTGTGATAGAGTCGCTTATTTTCGCTAATTTGCCAATCTTTTCTTCGCCCATCATGGGTGCCAATCCCTTTATCTTGTGTAGGTGTTTTTCAATGTCTTTCATTCTTTCATAAAATTGCTGATCAGTTGTGCATGCACGAAATATTTCCTGAAGGCTATTTAACTCAGATTCAATTTCCTGTCTTGCTATCTTGAGAAATCTATCAGACATTTAACTAAATGTTACATATCTTTTATACTAACTTTTATACGCGTTTCTTGTATGCTTTTTCTGTGAATCTAACTCAAAAGACCTATCTTTTACTTGGTATAATAATTGGGGTTTCAGCTATAAACTTTTACCTCTTAATTTTCTCATCACAACAAAATCAAGATATTCTTCATTCTATTAGTTATGCAAGTGATCTCAAAGTAATTGTTGAAAGAATAGGAGGAACAGCTAATTCTATTGCAAGTGGGAATGAAAACGATAGGCCAGTTCTCGAAAGTCAAATATCTGATTTTGACTTGACATACCAAACACTTGGAACTGGAGGAAATATCGGAGGGCTAAATATTGTTTCAGTTCCTCCTTCACTGATACCTGCATATGAAAGCGTTGGTAACGCTTGGGCTCCGTATAAAGAGGATGCAGAAAAGATAAAAAAAGAAAACATATTCGATTCCAGAGCTAGGGATGATTTGACGTACATTCTAAGTAAAAATGGTGAATTGATATCTCTTACAAATAACGTTGTAAACGATCTTACTCCTTTGGATCGAAATTATAACAAACACAAACTGATTGCACTTGATATGGTGAATCTTGCTAAGGACATTGGTGAGAAAACATTGTTATATTCTATTGGCGAGGGAGGCAATGTTTCTTCTACTTTGAAACAAGATAGAGTATTCTTTGATGCTGATCTGAAAAAATTGGAGGGGTTTCCATTAGATGATCCTGAATTTGCAAGCTATGGTATAGTACCTGAAAATTTGGCCGAAATTCCACGACAAAACTCTGATTCCATACGACAACTTGATCCTCTCTGGCAATCCGTTCGTGTAAAAATAATATATGTGGAATCTAATTCTTTACTGTCAAAAGATTTTGGAGCAGCACTTGATAAGTTGAATTCACAACGAAACGTATTACTCAATTCTACCTCTGATTTTGTAAATCAATGGAACGGTATGATTGACTCACAACTTCATGATAAGGTGATAATTGTGCAGATATTCATTATAGCAGACATTGTCATATTCATAATAGTTGTATTATCCATTAGAAAATCTCTCTTACCACTTGATATGTTGATCAAAGCAATATCTCGTGTTCGAGAAGGATTCTATGGAGAAAAAATAGCTTATACTGCAAAAGATGAGATTGGAGAACTTGCTAATACGTTTAATGCAATGTCTCTAACAATACAGAAAAAAGAAGATGATGCAAAAAAAATTGAGACTGCAAAAGATGAGTTTCTTGCAATGGTAACTCATGAATTGAAAACTCCTCTAGTTCCAATCCAAGGGTATTCTGACATATTGCTTGGAGAACATCTTGGTGCTCTAAATCCAATTCAAAAAGAACGATTGAAAATAATTAGTTCTAGTGCTTCCACTCTATTACAACTCATATCTGATCTTCTCGATGCACAAAAACTAGAACTAGGACAACTTAGAATTAAAAAAGAAGTACATAACCTGAAAGATACTGTGGAAAAGGCAATAGTAGGAATGCAACCTCAAGCATTGTCTGATGAAATTTCTCTTTCATATGAACCAAAGAAGGATGTGTCTGCATTTTATGATGAAGAAAGAATAAAACAAGTACTTACTAACCTTATTAAAAATAGTCTTAAAGCAACAAATCCAAAAACCGGTAAAATTAAAGTAATTTTAGAAGATAAAGAAAATGAAGTTGTAGTCTCTGTTAAAGATAATGGGAGAGGAATCCCTGCTGAAGCAAGAGATAACATCTTTAAAAAATTCTATCAGGTTGATACCACAAGTACCAGGGAAAAGGGAGGTAGTGGTCTTGGATTATCAATTTGCAAAGGAATTGTTGAGGCACATGGAGGCAGTATATGGATGAAAAATGATACTCCTGGAACTACCTTCTCATTTACTATTCCGAAAACTTTGATACATAAAACTCCTGTATGAGATGATGTCTGATCTTTGACTAAAACATCTCTAGAAGACTATGCTGATAAAGCAATCACAATAGCACTTGATGCAGGTTCAGAATACTGTGATATAAGATCTGAGTTTATACAAACAACCGGTTTTATAATTGAAAACGGAATAGTAGAAAGTTTCACATCTTCAAATGATTCTGGTCTTGGGATTAGAGTGTTGGTTGACGGTGCATGGGGATTTTACTCCATGTCTCAACCCACTTCGTTTGATATGGTGAAAGAAAACATAGTAAAAATTGTAAAAACTGCAAAGCACTATTCTGAAAATAAAAAACATAAAGTAAAACTTGCTGAAGTCAAATCATTTACTGATTATGTGAAATCTCCTCTGCAGGTTGAGCCTAGCATTGAAGAGATGATGAAAATTGGAATTGATGCAGATAATATAATTCGGACCAGAAAAAATATAGTTAAATCCACTGTATCGATGCGACACGATAAATTTCAAAAATATTTTGTAAACACAGATGGTTCCAAGATAACACATGTTTTTGATGATGTGCTTGTAAATATGTCTGCAACTGCACATTATGGTGGACTCACAGAATCGGTAAATACCACTGAGGGTGGTAGAGGTGGAATGGAAATGATAACTGGTAAAAATGATATTTGTGATGATGCTAACTCTATATCTGAAAAAGCAGTTGCTCTGCTTGATGCTAAGACAGTCAAAGAGGAAAAAGCAACAGTAGTTATGAATCCTGATTTTGTGGCATTACTTACTCATGAAATACTTGGTCATCCTTCAGAAGCTGACAGAGTACTGGGAAAAGAAATGGCTTGGGCTGGAGGTGCTTGGTGGACGGGAAAACTTGGTACCGAGATAGGTCCAAAAGAACTCAATGTGTTTGATGATCCTACTTTGCCATCAAATCTTGGTTGGTACAAATATGATGATGAAGGAGTTCCTGCTAATAAAAAAACACTTGTTGAGGAAGGCATACTGTGTAATCATATGCATAGTAGAGAAACTGCTGCATTATTTGATACTGCTCCAAATTCTTCTATGAGAGCAACTAATTATTCATTTATGCCTCTCATAAGAATGGCTTGTACGTGTATTTCTCCTGGTACTTGGAGTCCGGATGAGATGATAAAAGATGTAAAAGATGGATTTTTGATTTGTAACATGAAGATCCCGTCAATAGACATGTTGAGATACAATTGGAGTATTTCGTGTCAATATGCTATTAAAATCAAAAATGGCGAACTGGGCCAACTGTTGAGAGATGTTGTTGTAATGGGTAACTCTCCGGAATTCTTTCAATCTATTGATGCATGTGGAACTGATTTCAAAACAAGGCCCATCGACAATTGTGGAAAAGGAGACCCAATGCAAATAATGAGAATGGGTAATGGTGGACCACACCTACGTGGAAAATCAACTGTAAAGAGTGTGATGATTTGAATTGTCTGAATTAACTAATGTGCGAAACATGGTTATTTCTTGTACTAATTGTGATCTCTGTAAATCAAGGACCAATGCTGTACCTGGAATTGGAAACGAAGAATCGGATGTTATTTTTGTTGGAGAAGCACCAGGTAGAAATGAAGATCTTCAAGGAAAACCGTTTGTGGGAACTGCAGGACAAATTCTTTCAGAGGCTCTTGAATATGCGGGATTTTCACGCGATGAAGTTTATATCACAAATGTTGTAAAATGCAGACCGCCAAACAACAGACAACCACAGGCAGAAGAAAGATCATCCTGTAAACCATATCTCTCAAAAGAACTAGAAATAATAAACCCAAAAATAATATGCATCTTGGGAAATACTGCCTATAATTCGTTACTTGATGGTAGCGCTATAACTAAAAATCGTGGTAAGGTTATAAAAAATAAAGACAAGTTGTATTTTGTGACAGTTCATCCAGCCGCTGTGATATACAATCCTTCTCTAAGGCAAGTGTTAAAAGATGATTTTGTTTCTCTTGCAGGTATCTTGGATAAACTAAGAAAGGGCATCAATGTAGAATATTCTAAATGACTGTAATACCACGCTCGTTTTATGGCTGTGACACAGTTGATGTTGCAAAAAAATTGCTTGGTAAAATTCTAGTCAGGCAAATAAATGGTGAGATGATATCCGGGATTATTGTTGAAACTGAAGCGTATCGATACAAAGATGATGAAGCCAGTCATACTTATCGTGGGATGACTAAGAGAAATAGGGCCATGTTTGGTCAAGTAGGAAAAGCCTATGTCTATTTTACGTATGGGATGCATTATTGTGTAAACGCTGTTGCACGAAGCCCTGATTATGAAGCAGGTGCGGTATTACTGCGCTCTCTTGTGCCTCAACAAGGGATTGATTTTATGATGCGACAGCGTAGCACATCTGATATTTCTAATCTTACTAATGGGCCTGCAAAATTGACTCAGGCTTTGAATGTCACAATACATGAGTATGGAGAAGATCTGACCAAACAATCTGGATTGTACATTATTGAGGGACTGAAAATTAAAAAATCTGATATTGTGTCTGGACCTAGAATTGGGATAAAAAAAGCGACTGACAAAATGTGGAATTTCAAACTCAGAACGGATGTTCTTTCAAAACTATGATGATGGTGTGGGTCTTGCACCGAGTGTGGCTGTTAGATCAACTGATTTTCCTTCCCTGAATACTGTCAACACCACCTTGTCTCCTACGTTCTTCTGTTCATCTAGGTATGCAATGACATCATAAATTGTTCTTACTTGATGACCATCTATTGCCGTGATAATGTCTCCTCCATGTAGTATGTTATTTTGATCTGGAGTTGCTGGCGTAATTCCTGCCTTGTCTGCAGGTCCTCCTTTTACTATACTTTCTACAATTACTCCTTTGAAGTTTCTAGCAAGTCCATTTGCAAGGGATACATCTGGATCAAGACTTCTTCCTGATATCCCTAGATATGGATGTGAATAATTTCCATTTTTAATTAATACTGGAACTATTCTGCTGATGGTATTTGATGGTACTGCAAATCCAATGCCTGCAAAATCACCAGTGTTTGTCCTTATTGCGGTATTCATTCCTACTACTTGACCATTCAAGTCTAGTAGTGGTCCTCCTGAATTTCCTGGATTTATGGCTGCATCGACTTGTATAACATCAGGTATTGAAAATCCAGCCGCATTTTCATTTGGAAGTAATCTACCTATTTGACTAATTATTCCTGTTGTCATGGTGTCACTTAGTCCAAAGGGATTGCCAATTGCTATGACTTGTTGGCCTACATCTAGGTTTGATGAATTGCCCAGAGTTAAAGGAACAAGTGTCTCATCTGAAAAGTTATCCATTATCTGTATTACTGCAATGTCATTTCCTGGGTCAGTGCCTATGACTTTTGCAGTATATGTATTACCATCTATAAATGAAACGTTGACTGTCTTTGAACCATCAACTACGTGATTATTGGTAATTATTCTCCCATCTTTGTCATAGATGAAACCTGAGCCTAATCTTGTAGATTGGCTTTCTAATGGCTGACCGTTGATTATGACACTGTCATCAACTGAAGATACTCTACTTGTTATTTGAACAACAGAATTTTCAGTCTTTTTGAAGATATGTGTAAGAGTAGAGTCCATCACGATGGGGCTAGATGTGTCTCCTGTTCCAGGCGGTCCTGGTGGGCCGGGAGGTCCTGGTGGGCCCTGTGGACCAGGCGGTCCTTGAACAGTTGCCTGTGATGTGTCTCCTAATATTCTGTTGTTACTGTATTGCAACACTACTGTGGCAGCAAGTACAATTATGACTCCCAAGAGTATTGTTTCTAATCGTTTCATGTTAAAACCTCAGGGAAAATTCTGTTGTTCAAAATATTATATTTTACTATCAATTGTTCCTTCAAAATTATCATCTCGTGAAAATGAACTTTTTAGTAATATCTTTTACTAAACTTGGGTAATCATTACATAAATATACACACCTATCACTGACTTTGTTGTTGACTAAGAAACAGAAGAAAGGAAGTTCTAGTCCAGTTTCTAAAGGTCTAGTAATAACTATTGCAGTTATCGCAGTTGCTGTGGCAGGAGGCGTCTACTATCTGTGGGAGTCTGCAACACCTGTTAATGTGGATCATCCTGTATTTGCAACCGCTACTAATGTCTACATCTTGGCAATACATAATGATCAAGGATATGCATATGATGAACAATCTACTAAGACCGGAAAGAAGGCTATATCGGGTGTCAATATTGATCCTTCAATCCATATTCCAAAAGGAACATTGGTCTCATTACATGTGATAAATGAAGACAAAGATACGGGCTCTGATCAGGATCTGAACATTGATGCCTTTAATGTTCATACAAGACATTTGAAATACTTTGAAGCACAAACAATCAATTTCCTTGCCGATAAAGAGGGCACCTATTCATATTATTCCACAATTCATCCTGAAATGAAAGGTACGCTTACAGTTGATCCATAAATTGATTTACAAAGTATTTTTCACAAAGTTTGTAACCTCTGATGGAAGGCTATGTCAAAATGAGTGATGATACACAGTCTTCTCGTCGTGATGTACTTGATCTAATGGATAACTTTATCAGTAAAATACTTGAAATTCGAAAAATACTTCTCGGTGTTTCACTTTCCGGTTTTATTCTAGCTCCTTTTGCAATAGGATTGTCGATATTTCTTATTACACACCCACATTTTTTCATAGTGCTTGAACGCGAATATGAGTTTGGCATAGCACTTGGCATCTTGTTGGGTGTGATTATATCGTTATCTTCTATTTGGATGATTACAGGCATACGACAATATGTTGCATTGAAATCATGGAATAAAAAATATCGTGAATACCTACAACAAAAAGATGAACTAGATAAAAAAATTGCATCACAATATGGTCTAGATCAAGATTAGATTTCTTTCTGATCTTGTTTCTTTCTCGGAAATAATGTTTCGTAGGGTTCTAATATTGTTCTACAAAATTCGACTCCTCTTGCTGTAGGTTTGTATATTGTAATGATGCGTTTACCCAAACGTCTTTCTTCACTTTGAATAAGATTATTTGATTCTAATTCATCAAGTATGGATTTGTGTTTTTTCAAGTTTAATCCGCAAAAACTTACCAATGCAGTTTGATTTAGTTCTCCATATTGGACTAGAGTAATTATAATGTCCTTTATTATGTAAATTCTATCTCTGTATGAGCTCGTTCCAGACACTTGCTATGCCACCGCCCTGATGTTGTAATTGTAATATGTAATTGCCATGTTGTGCAGGCATATGATCATTTCTAGTAACTTCTCGCAAAAATTGCAGTTGTTGTACTTGCATTGTTACAAATAATGCATTTTGAATCGCTATTTTTGGCATCAAATGGAATGACTCTGATATCTGCACCTGTAGTTTCTTTTATGGTCTCCTCACATTCTTGTTTTCCGCACCACGGCGAATGAAGAAAAGCTCCTTTCTCCATTTCTGTTTTGAAGATCTCAAAGTCTGTCACATGTTTTGTTTTTTCTCTGAGTAGGGATTTTGCATTTTCAAAAAGAGTTTGTTGGATGTCATTTAGCATGTTGATTATTCCGTTTTCTGTATCAACAAATGGTAAATCACTTTTTTTAAGACTGTCTCGTCTGACAAGAACCATTTTTCCTTTTGCAATATCTTTTGGTCCTATTTCTATTCTCAAAGGAACTCCTTTCATTTCCCAATCGTGGAATTTGTATCCTGGAGTTACCTCGTCTCGTGAGTCTATGTGAACACGAAGATTGTGTTTTGCGAGGATTTCTTTTATCTCAGTTGCTTTGTCCAACACTAATTTCATATCTGATGGCGAATAGTATATCGGAACAATCACTGTTTGTATTGGGGCAACTCGTGGTGGTAGCACTAGTCCTTTGTCATCACCATGAATCATAATTAGTGCTCCTATTAGTCTCCATGAGACACCCCATGATGTTTGCCAAGCAAATGTCTCTACATTCTGTTTATCTAAAAACTTCACATCAAATGGTTTTGAAAAGTTCTGCCCCAAGAAATGAGATGTTCCCATTTGTAATGCCTTACCATCTGGCATTATGGATTCCATTGTTGTAGTATATACAGCTCCTACAAATTTCTCCTTGTCACTCTTCCTGCCTGTAATTACTGGGATGGCTAATTCTTCTTCAACTGTTTTTTTGTACATTTCAAGTATTTCTATAACCTCCTTTTCGGCTTCTTCTCTGGTTGTATGGACTGTATGTCCTTCTTGCCATAAAAATTCTGATGTTCGTAAAAATGGCTTGGTGGCCTTGATCTCTGCTCTTAATGCGGTATTCCAAAAATTGATCTTAACTGGAAGATCTCTCCAACTCTTTATCCATTTTGAATACATGGAATATGCTAATGCTTCTGAAGTTGGTCTCAAAGCTAGTCTGTCTCCTATCTCTGTTTCTCCAGAATGAGTAACCCAGAATACTTCTGGAGTAAAACCTGCAAAATGATCTGATTCTTTACTAAGTAATGATTCTGGTATCAGAACTGGAAGAAATCCGTTTTCATGACCTGTTGCTTTTAATTTTTGATCAAGTGATAACTTGAGTGATTCCCATATTGAATATCCATATGGTCTTAAAACAATCAAACCTTTTACCGGAGCATAATCGGCAAGGTGTGCTTTCAATACTACTTGGGTATACCATTCACTAAAATCTTCATTTTTTTTAGATGTAATTCCTATTTCTTTACTCAATTACAATCTTTCTTATTGTTATACTAATGAGCTTTCTGATTTAATGTGTCGCCTTTGCAAAGTACCTGACCTGATACTCTGCTTTGAAAATTGGGACAGACAAAGCATTGTATGAACGCGATCTCATTTTTCAAAACAGGGCAATCGACTGACTCTTCTTTCATGCGTTTGAGCATCTTTGGACTTACTCCTTTTAGCTTTAGTTTTCCTTTTTCATCCATCATGCCTGATGATTTTAGCTCACTCTTTGTTTCATCTGTTAGCTTGATGGCCTTTGCAGCAACTTTTACTGGTACTTCGTATTTATGTGGAAGTTCAGCCATGTTTTTCAGCTTGCAAAGCTTGAATATATTACTAGTGGTGGATGAATCTGAAGATCGCTCAAGATTAATATAATCTGATTTGCGGTTTGAAAGAAGAAACTGATGTTAGCAATCTTTGATGTTGAAGGTGTATTACTTGATGCAGAATTTCTCCCAATACTTGCCGAAAAAATTAACAAACAAGATGAGATATGGGCTATAACAAGACTGGGCATTGAAGGTAAGATCAATTGGGAGGAGGGGTTAAAGAAGAGAATTGAATTGCTTCGTGGAATAGATTTTCAAACATGTAAGGAAGTTTCTGATTCTCTAAAGATAATGACTGGTGCTAAAGAGGCATGCAGGGCATTAAAGGCAGCTGGATGGAAAATAATGGCAGTGTCAGGTGGATTTACTATGATGACTGATAGGCTAAAAGATGAACTAGATCTTGATCATGTATTTTCTAATGAACTGATCTTCAAAGATGGTAAACTTGATGGAGTGGTAATAGATGTTGACTCGGACAAAGCCAAGTCTGCTATGATAAAAATAAAAGAATGGGGTGAAAAGAAAGAAAATATTGTTGTAGTTGTAGATGGTGCAAATGACATTAAATTATTTAACATATGTGGTTTTGGAGTTGCATTTAGGGCACAAGATATGGTGAAAGAATTGGCAACTGTAACACTTGAAGAAAAAGATCTTTCCAAACTTATTGGATTGATAAACAAACATTATGGATTAAAAATACCGTTACAAACAATCGCTTAAACAGGATTTTTAACTGACACCGACAGATACGAGTTATGTCTTTACAAATAATTCCCGTATCTATTTTAGAAGATATTTCCTTTGGGGATGACTTGGTTGATGTACTGTTAAAGACCAAAGTGGGTCGCTCTATAAAAGATGGCGACATTTTGATATTTACACAAAAAATTATATCAAAACAAGAAGGCAGAAAAATCAACCTCTCTGAGATTAATCCTTCACTTTTGGCTATTGGAATTGCAGGTGCTTATGAAAAGGACCCTAGAATAGTACAACTCATACTTGATGAGACAAAAAGAATTGTACGCATGAAAAATGGTATAATCATATCTCAAACACCTCAAGGGCTTGTATGTGCAAATGCTGGTGTTGATGAAAGCAATGTAGAAAAAGGATTTGCAACATTGTTGCCAAAAGACTCTGATAAATCTGCACAAAAAATAAGGCGCAAAATAAAGGCAAAGACCGGCAAAGACATTGCTGTGTTGATATCTGATACATTTGGCAGACCATTTAGAGAGGGACAAACAGATGTGGCAATAGGAATGTCTGGAATCTCTCCTATTGTTGACTATAAAGGAAAACACGATACATTCAAGCGCATACTTCGAGTTACAGAGATTGCAATTGCAGATGAAATATGTTCTGCAAGTGAGCTAGTACGTGGGAAAATGTCTGGCACACCTATTGCAATTGTTAGAAACTATAATTTCGATAAAAAAAATGGTAGCCTTGACGATCTATTGCGAAACAAGTCGCTTGACCTATTTAGATAGGTAAAAACTATGAAATAAAGAATATATGCATTGATCATAAGATTCGATAAGCATTGACTGGACTAAAAGTTGAATTACACTGCCATAATGAGTTTTCAAATTTCCAGCTTGGGCCGAAAGAAACACCATATGATTGTGGGGTATCTATACCAGAACAATTAGACAAGGCATATGAGACAAGTCTTGATGCTTTTTTTATAACAAATCATAACACTTTGAATGGTTATCGTTCTATTTTGGAATATCAAGAAAATCATGTCAAATACAAAAATATCAAGGTATACCCTGGAGAAGAAGTTACAACAGATACTGGTATTCATGTTCTTGCATTTGGACTGCACCAAACCATCAAAGCAGGACAGGAACTAGAAGAAATTCTTGACCAAATCAAATCACAAGATGCCGTATCTTGTGCCCCACATCCTTTTGGTTTGAGTAATGGCCTGAGAGAAAAAGCAATTCTGTGTGATCTAATTGAGGTCTTTAACAGTAATAATGTGGATAGGTATTCTAATATCAGAGCGTATAACTTTGCCAAGACAAATAACTTGATTGAGGTATCTGGAAGTGATTCACATGTTGTTTCAACACTTGGACGATGTACCAATATGATAGACTCTGAAAATAAACTAGATGATATCTTGTATGCCATGAAACATGGAAAGATAACAATTGAAAACACTGGATATATTACAAGTCGTGAAATGATAGAACACGCATTATACAAAATTGAAAACTCGAAAGAAGATATTTTATTGTATTTTGAACAAAATCATCCTCATATGACTGGGTTGTGTAGATTTTTGATTAATGCATTTGAATCAAATCCTAACAGTATAGTGTGGACAACTGCATACAAGATTGCGGTACGCTTGATTACAAAACTTTCAAACAAGATAAATTTCAAAGACCAGGATCATACTGTTTTGTATGAAAGAAATCTCAGAGCGATATTACCGATGATTCTAAAATGATGGAATGTCTCAAATATCTATGAATAGATTTTAATATTGCACAAGTGATTTTTTAGTTAGGTGATTAGATATTTCAGAATCTACTCCGACAAAAACTATTGATGTAAGAGGCATGTTCTGTCCAGAGCCTGTCTTTAGAACAAAGATAGAAATGGAAAGAATGGCAGTAGGAAATATTCTGAAAATTACAGCAGATGATCCTGCATCAGAAGAAGATATCACCAGATGGGTAAATAGAAATGGTCATCAATTACTTGGTATCAAAAAAACAGACAAGGATCTAGAATTTACTATTAAAAAGGTGAAATAATCTAATCTTGGCTGAAACACTAGTTGGCTCTAACATGCCGATAAAAATTGGTGGAACACCGATTGTAAAATTAGAATCATTATCAAATGTTAAAACTGACTTTTATGCAAAACTTGAATTTTACAATCCATTTGGTTCTGTGAAAGATCGCGCAGCATACTGGATGGTAAAGATGGCAGAAGAGAACGGTCTGATAAAAAGAGGACATACTATCATCATCGAACCAACCTCTGGAAATACTGGTATTGCACTTGCTGGAATTGCCAAGCTTTTGGGATATAAAGTTGAAATTGTAATACCTGAAAAAGCAAGCGAAGAAACTAAAAAAATTATTGAATCGCTTGGAGCCACATTATATCAAACAAGTGATGATCTATGTCCCAAAGTTGGGGCAGGAACGGATCAAAGTATTGCACTTGCGCGTTCTATTGCATCTGCTAGGCCTGACAAGTATTATTCTCCAAATCAATATGCCAATGAGGCAAATTTTATGGGTCATTACAAAGGAACTGGGCCTGAAATATGGGAACAAACACAGGGCAAGGTAACACACTTTTTCACTGGTGTGGGAACTGGGGGAACCATTACAGGAATAGGAGCATATTTGAAAGAAAAAAATCCAAGCATCAAAGTCATTGCAGTACAACCACAACAAAATCATCTCATTCAAGGACTACGCAACTTTGAAGAGTCTGCCAAACCTGACTTGTTTATCAAACGAGAAAAAGTTGTTGATGATTGGATAACAATAACCAATCAAGAGGCATTTGTTTCTGTAAAAGATATTTTTGTAAAAGAAAAGATGCTTGTAAGTCCTTCCTCTGCTACTGTGTATACTGCTATGAAAAAATATGATATAGAGAGTGGTTGTGCAGTTGGAATATTTGCAGATGATGGTAGAAAATTCAAGAGTTTGTATACTCAGCAAAAAATATTTTCAGAAGAAGAGTTTGAATCTGCATTAAAGGATTCCAAATATATTTCCAAAGTACAGACTGTCTGATTATTTTTTGTGCTCTGAAAGATATCTGTCCACATCAATAGCTGCCATGCATCCAAATGCGGCTGCTGTGATTGCTTGTCTGTACCTGTGATCATGAACATCGCCTGCAGCAAAAACTCCTTCGATATTAGTCTGAGTATGATTCTTTAACACAATATATCCTTGTGAGTCAAATTCAATCTGTCCCTGGAATAGCTTTGTATTTGGTTCATGTCCTATTGCAACAAATAGCCCTCCTATGTCTAATGTTTTAGCACCGTTGTTTGTTACATCTTTTATTACTGCTTGGGTCACCTTTTGATTGCCTTTTATCTCCTCTATGACTGCATTCCAATGAAATTGGATTTTCTTATTTTCAAATGCTCTATCTTGCATCACTTTGCTTGCTCTAAGCTTGTCACTTCTATGTATTACATGAACCTTGTTTGCAAATTTTGTAAGAAATATGGCCTCTTCCATTGCAGAGTCACCTCCTCCAACTACTACTATGTCTTGATTTCTAAAGAATGGTCCATCACATGTTGCACAATATGACACTCCTCGTGCGCTGTACTCTTGTTCACCTTTGACACCTATCTTCCTTGGTGATGCACCTGTTGCAATAATTACTGCATCTGCTTCATATTCTTCAGAATAAGTAAGTATCTTAAACGGTTTATGTCTGAAATCTACATTGACAACCTCATCATCGATTATGGTAGTACCCATTCTTTCTGCTTGTTGTCGCATTGTTGTCATTAATTCAGGTCCCATTATCCCATTTGCAAATCCTGGAAAATTTTCTACCTCTGTTGTGAGCATCAGTTGTCCTCCTGGTAGAATTCCTGATATTATCAATGTCTCATGTTTTGCACGTGAAGTGTATATTGCAGCGGTATATCCTGCAGGCCCTGCTCCTATGATTATTACGTCAAACTTTTTCCTAGTTTCCGGTTTTTTATCTTCTGTCCTAATTTCTGCTTGCACAGTTCAAACTCATTCAAATTCATATTTAAATTATTCATGATTTTTGATTAATTCTAGAATTTTTTTGTGTTGGTCACAAAGCTTACCTGATTTTGTCTGTGTGTATATTAGATCTTCTTGCCAATGGGCATTATGTAAAATGCATTCTTTGGAATGACAAAATGGATCAAGCGTGATATAATAAAAAATGGCTTGTAACGCATATCCTCTGATGATTATGCCTAGTCTTTTGTCATGGTACTCAAGAAACCTGCCCCTGAATTGTTCCTTTAAAGCATCCAAGTTCAAACCTAATGCAAATTTTTGTTGCATGTACAAATAATACTCGCGAGGTTTTGCTGGCGCTTCAATGATTCCTGTAGTTGATATGATTGCTGGGTTTGAGCAAATTACTGCTCTTCCATGATATCTATAATCATCATAATCGTAAGTACATCCAAGTTTAGTAGTGATAATTAAATGAAATATGTCACTTCTTAACTCCTCATCTGGAATACAGTCTAACAGAACATTCTGAATTTCAAAACCATCGTAAAGAATTATGTTGTCTGAAGGTTTGTTCTCTATGTTAAATTCTTCAATCTGAATCTCTTCTTCTGTTGGTTTATGTTTTTCAAATGGTGTATGTATGTTATAAATTCTCGATGCTGCTAATTTGTACGAAACTGTTTTGTCCTGTATGAAATGTTTAAAGAAATTTTTACGGATCTCTATTTCTATATGTAGAATATCTCTAAGAAAAATAGCAAGCTGTTCTATTTCTATCTCTGGAACTGATGGTTCATCATAGAGAAAAATTTTTGATATTTTCTGCAAATGGTATGTTTTATCTTCTTAATTCTTTTAATTTTGCGGCTGTTACTTCTGCTGCTTTTTTACCTGACAATAACATGGAACCATATGTTGGACCCATTCTTGCAAGCCCATATGTTTCAGTGACAGACATTCCTGAAATGACTAATCCTGGATATACCTCACCTGTCTTGTATACTACTCTGTTTTCGCCATCATCTACCCACATAGGATCCATGCCTTTCCATTCTACAAGTTTTCTATCAACGAGTCTCTTTACTGCAACAGAATCATGACCTGATGCATCAATGACCATCTTGGATTCTAACGCTACTGGATCTACACATGTGATATTTCTTGGAAGTGCTGATACTGGCATCCAGTTCACAACGATGCCAGAAACACGACCGTTTTTCAAAACTAGATCATCAAATTTAGTCAACTGCAGAAACTTGACTCCTGCATCACATGCCGCTGCTATCAGTTTTGATACTGCATGTGGACCAGGTGTCAAAAATAGGCCTTCTGAAATTTGTTTATATGGAATTCCTAGTTCATCCCAAACTTTTTGGGCCGGTGCTCTTACTGTCACTGGATTCATCATGTATCCCCCTAACCAATATCCTCCTCCAAGGTAGTTGTTCTGTTCTATCACAAGTACCTTGAATCCCATTAGTGAAAGCTCTCTGCTGGCAGTAAGACCTGCAGGACCTGCTCCTATTACTATGACATCACAATCTGATCTGTCTATTAATACTGAATGAAATTCATTGGCAATAGCTCTTGTAATATCAACTTCTCTTGAATCTGCAAAAATCTTTGGTGCTTCGTCCTCTCTCAGAGTTGCTTTTTGCATGGAAAATCATTCTTTGTCTAGTACATTAATAGTTTGCTCAGTTTGCAAAGGTGTCTTCAAATGCTTTGATACATTCTCTTATGTGCATCTTCTTTGGAGGGTTTTTGAACGCGTATGCTGAGATTATTTCAGATTTTGTAAAGTCTTTGTTGGATATTGCTTTTTTAGCAGCCCGAATTGCGTCAACTATTACATTGCATCCATTAGTGCTGTCGTTTGTTCTAAGGGAAAGATCTAATTCTACGGGTGAGCCAAGAAAACCTCTAGCTTCCATCCAATAGTAACTAACTCTGGAATCTCCTAATTGTTCTGCATATTCTGTTGTACCTGCTGTTGACATGAATGGAACGGGAGATTCTATCGCAATTGATTCTGTTTTTATCTGTCTTTTCCTCTCTCTGATCTCTTCTGCCATTGTATTTTGTGTATCTTGATTTCCCCCTACATCCAATTGATATGCTTTGTGTAGCAAAATACCTCTGCTTGCCATGAAGTCTATCATTCCTCTGTGAAATGCAGTTCCTCCAAATTGGCTCATAAGATCATCACCCAGTATCATGATTCCTTTTGACTCGAATGCCTTTCTTGTTTGATCTGTGGCCGTCTTTGCTGCAGTTGCGTTGAAAAAAGAACAACCTGCATCTAGTGCCGCTTTTGCATATTTCTCACTACTTTTCTCCATTCCTGATGAAATCAAATTAACAAGAAAATCTGGTTTTATTTTTTTCAATGAATTTACAAACTCGTCATAACTTGATGATCTTGCTTGCCCTTTCTGAGATATGTGAGGTGGGATAGCATCTTCTAATATTCCTGGTTGAATCACCAGATTGCCATATTCTGATTTGGATTCTTTTACAAGATTGCTTATGTTTTTGCCTACCTTTGATGCATCAACGTCATATATTGCAGATATTGTAAAATCATTTAATGTGAGGCCTCCTATCTTGGGATGCCATAGTCCTTGAATTGAATTTTTGTAGAATTCGAAACCTTTCACAAGTGTAGTTGAAACATTGCCCATACCTACTATGGCAAGGCTAATTTTATCCGACACGTTTGTTTTTTCTTGTCAGTCATCATTTAACTCTTTTCTGGTTCTTTACTTGTTATGTCTTTCATGTATTGATGTAAAATATGCAACTTTTGCCATGAATGTGATAGATTTAGCTAAAATTCCCATAATACAAAATTTATATGCGTTCTGAAGGGTAGCTATCAATAATTGAGTAATGCTAGCATAAGCCAATCAAAATCAGATGCTCCAAAACACAAAATCAATTGGGGAAGATTAGAAGAAGCAGAACGATTTGCTGATATGGTAAAACTGTATAGGCAAGGAAAAATCAACCGTGACGATTTTAGACGATTTAGGTTACAACATGGTGCATACGGTAGTAGAATGACTGATGACTACAGCATGATTAGACTAAAACTTCCCGCAGGTGAAGTCTATCCTGAACAACTTGAAAAAATTGCAGATCTGAGTGAACAATTCTCAATAGGCAGTGCACACGTTTCTACACGACAAAACTTTCAACTTCATTGGGTTGCTCTAGAAGATGTATCAGAAGTATTAAGAGGTCTAGCAGAATCTGGAATGACAACCAGAGAAGCATGTGGAAATTCAGTAAGAAGTATAATGTGTAGTCCTCTTGCAGGTGTATGTCCTGACGAGGTATTCGATCCTACTCCTTATGCCCGAGCTGCTACCAAGTTTCTCTTAAGAAATCCATTATCTCAAGCACTTCCAAGAAAATTCAAGATTAACTTTACTTGTTGTGAAAAGCACGGCATGGCAAGAATGGTTGACATTGGCCTAATTCCGCAGCAAGTAGAAGAAAACGGAGTACCGCAAAGGGGATTTAAGATATTCCTCGGAGGTGGACTGGGAGCACAATCTTTTGCAGGACACCAACTTGAACTATTTACTCCTGAAGAAGAATTATTGTACACTATTGTATCTGTAATCAGAATATTTGACAGATTAGGAAATAGGGAAAACATGGCAAGAGCAAGAATGCGTTATCTTGTAAATGACATGGGTTGGGAAAAATTCCAGAATCTTGTACTCAAAGAAAGAGCAATGGTGAAGATGCTTCTATCGGTAGTGGTAAAATTAGATGTTGACAAGACTCCTGACATGTTGAGAAAAATATCAATTAGTTCTGAAATGCCTTCTGTCCCACAAGGTTATTCAAGATGGGTAAAATCTAATACTATGAAACAAAAACAATCTGGATTCAATGCGGTATTTCTAACACTAGAGTCAGGAGACATCACATCAAACCAACTTAGAGTGATTGCAGACATTGCAAGAGAATTTGCAGCCGATGGTCAAATACGAAATGGTTTTACACAAGATATTGTATTCCGATGGGTTAGAGATGAGGATCTTCCTAGATTGTATTCCAAGCTATTAGAAGTAGGTTTGGCAAATCCCGGTGCTCTCACAATGGCATCTGTTGTTGGTTGTTCTGGAACTACTTCGTGTAACTTGGCTTTGACAAATTCTCACAGGCTTGCAAAAGAAGTGCAGCGAAAATTCCTTGAATTAAAGATTGATGAAGATGACGACCTTAGAAATTCTACCATAAAGATAAGTGGATGTCCTAACTCTTGTGGCCAACATGAGATTGCAACCATAGGATTTTACGGTGGTGGAGGAAGACTTGGTAAAGACATGTATCCATTATACACAATGTCCCTTGGAGGAAGATCTGATGAAGATACTACTCTTGGTCATACATGTACAAAGGTTCCAGCAAAACGTGTAATTCCAACAATATTAAAAATAATAGAGATATTCAAATCTGAAAAAAGATCAGGAGAAACATTGGACATTTGGATAAAAAGAATTATCGAAGGAGACGGAGGTAAAAATGTAAAGTCTCTTGACGATGTAAAAGAATTGCTCAAACCTGTTGTGATGGTTCCTACAAAGGATACCGATGAAGACTTTTACGCAGACTATGGAAGTGATGGGAGCTATCACACAAAAACAGGAAGAGGCGAATGTGCAGCTTGAGTCGTGAAAAATCTGTGTCAGTGACAATTGATTCTGACAGATTGCGTTCTGAAATACGAGACAAAAGTGTCAAAGTCTTAGATATTAGAAAAGAAGATGATTACAAACAGGGACATATTCCAGGTGCAATAAATTTGCCCCTTGCAAGTCTACTTGCAGATGACAGTCCTGAAAAGGTTCTACAATATGCCAAATCTTTTGGAATTGGTGATGAAACACCTGTTGTAGTGTATGATGATACTTTTGGAGCTCTTGCTTCTCGTGTTGCTTGGACTCTAGAGTATATAGGACATGAGAATGTGTCACTTCTTGATATTACATACAGTACCTGGAAGAAACTTGGTTTGGAAACAAATTCTGATATTCCATCATTTAACAAAAGTGATCATTCTTTGAAACTACAACCTCAAATTCTTGCTACTTCTGACTATCTAGTACCGGCCAAAGAAAAGGGCGCTATATTGATAGATAATAGGGAAAGACTCAATTTCCTTGAACAACATATACCGGGAGCAATCAACATTCCTTACAGAATGCTTGCATCTGGACAAAATGTATTAAGACCGAAAGATGATCTGAAGAGATTATTTGAAAACAGGAATATCAGACACGACTCTGAAATAATCACATACTGTGGAAGTGTGGGAACTCTTTCTGGCCTAGGCTATTACGCACTAAAGTCACTTGGCATGAATAATGTAAAATTGTACGTACGCTCGTTTAAAGAGTGGAAATCTCTTGACAAGCCAATTGAGAAACAAAAAGATGCTAACTATTGGGACCTGTCTGCCGAATAACTTTATGAATTCTGGGCCGCTTCGTTTCTAAGCTTCTTTGTGATCATCATTTCAATATTGTTGAAAAGATCCATCATTTTCTGTTTGTTTGTCTGAAGATACTCTGATCCTTTGTCTGTAAGCCTCACTTTGAAGAGTCGTATATCTCGGTGTTCTTCAAAAAAATACTCTATCATCTGCCCGCCTTTTTTTGACGGTTCAATGAAAACATCTAATTTTGAAATGATTTCTTTGGTATCTCCATTTTCTATTGCTATCTTGACTGCGTGAACTGCTTCGTTTATCTCCTTGAGGTTCTGTATTACAATTGGCTGTGATTTTTTTGCTGTTCCAAAAAAGCCCTTTTTCTCAACACCTATCTTTTCTGCAAGCTCTGGAACTATTTCATACTCTTCTACTTTTTGTAGGCCTAAGTTTTTCTCTGCCTTGATAAGTAATCCTTTCTCTACTAATTTTCTTGCAGCATCTTCAACCTCAAGCTTACCTATCATCGTAGTCCATACTATCTGTCCTACTTTGTGATAGCCTTGCCTGACTGATTCTAAAACTACTACTTCTACAATTCTTCTATATCCTTCATCTGTCTTGATGTTATCGAAATCTTTGTCCTTTACTGCTTTCTTTGCATTCTTCACATCAATTTCAATTGAACGCTTTAGTGCTTCTATTGATTCTGGAATGTGATTTAACAAAGAATGATAACATGCCTTGTTGTACCAAGACATTCCATCTGTTGGGTTTGAATCTATTGCTTTTTCTACGCAATCTAATGCTTTGTCATAATTTTTTTGCCTGTAGTAAATCAAACCTTTTAAATTCCAAGCTTCTGCATTTGTGACATCAATTTCATGTACTTTGTTATATTGCTCTAATGCTCCTGCTAGATCATTCATGTGAAAACGTGTGTATCCTAACTTGAGTAGAGAATCTACATGTCCTGGATCTATACGTAGTGCATCTTCAAAGGCGCGCGCGGCATCTTCCATTCTTTCATCTGCCATTAAAGACACTCCTTTCTTGTAATGCTTGGTTCTGTTGTAATTTGGATCTGTTAGTTTAGTGTTTGTAGATTCTTCTGGAATCTTGATGTCTGTCTTCTTGCTTATCTTGGGTTCTTCTTCCTTTTTATCTCCAAATAATTTCTTCACGGTCATCAAAATATGGTTTTGCCGTAGATAAATACATTAGTTTGAAAATTAGGCAGGCTATAGGCAGAAAACCAATTCCCAAGTATCTAAAAATTCACAAATGGGCTTTATATCGTATTGAAAATACAAAAATACTTAGGAATTACACGTAGCATATGTCGTCAAAAGGTAATACTATTGAAATCACGGGAGAATCACCCTTCAAACTCTCCTCTGGTGTGTTTGAGGTTCAAATTGCATTATGTGACACTCCTCCTTCATCTGACGAGATAAAAAGAAGAAGTTTCCATTCTTTGTGGAAAGACAGTTTTCACTTGAGAGTAAAAGATAAACAATTTTCTCAAATTCTTGGATCTACAAGAAACCCATTGCCTGACTCTGTATTTCAGAGAGGAACTGTTTGGGTTGTGGTGATTGACCAGTTTTCGTCTATTCATACTAGTTTCCAGATTGATGTTCCACGAACTAATTTGGAACATGTAGCAAGTACTGTAAATGAATCAGATGTTGTACCTCATTTTACTAAATCTGATTCTGAATCTATTCAAAAGCAAAAACCTGTGATGGTGCATTATGGTGAAAGAGGATCAAGAGGACCTTCAGGACCTATGGGTCCACCGGGTCCTATGGGACAACCAGGACCTATGGGTCCACCGGGAGTACAAGGTCCTCCAGGTCCGATGGGTGTACAAGGTGACAAAGGTCCTCCAGGTCCTCCTGGCGACAAAGGTGACAAAGGTCCTCCAGGTCCTCCTGGCGACAAAGGTGACAGGGGAGACAAGGGACCAATTGGAGATAAAGGAATTACAGGTGACAAAGGTCCTCCAGGTCCTCCAGGTCCTCCAGGTGACAAAGGTCCACATGGAACAATAGGTGACAAAGGTGACAGGGGAGACAAGGGACCAATTGGAGATAAAGGAATTACAGGTGATAAAGGTCCACAAGGTGACAAAGGTCCACGTGGTGATGAAGGAGAAAAAGGAGAACGTGGCGATAAAGGTGACAAAGGTGACAAAGGCGACAAAGGATTAACTGGGGAAGTTGGGCCTATTGGAGAAAAAGGTCCTACTGGTCCTCCTGGTCCACAAGGTGATAAGGGCATCATTGGTCCTCCGGGTGATCAAGGTCCTAAAGGTCCGCCAGGTCCTCCTGGCGACAAAGGATTGCCTGGTCCACAAGGTCCACAAGGTGATAAAGGATTAACTGGTCCGCAAGGCCCTCCTGGAGAAAAAGGTCCTCAAGGCCCACAAGGCCCTCCAGGAGAAAAAGGCCTAACAGGAATTCCAGGTCCCCAAGGTGACAAAGGTCCACGAGGTCTTCCAGGTCCAAGTGGTGACCAAGGTCCGCGTGGTACTCCTGGTCCTGTTGGTCCTCCAGGTCCACAAGGAATTCAAGGTCCACAAGGAGAAAAAGGTACAACTGGTCCACAAGGTACTCCGGGTGACAAGGGTCCGCCCGGAATACAAGGGCTTCCTGGTCCAGTAGGTCCGCTTGGCCCACAAGGCCCTCCCGGAGAAAAAGGTCCTCAAGGTGTACAAGGTCCGCAAGGTGATAAAGGATTAACTGGTCCTCAGGGTCCAGCCGGTGACAAGGGTCAACAAGGCCCTCAAGGTCCTCAAGGTACTCCGGGTGATCAAGGTCCACGAGGTCCTCCAGGTCCTCCAGGTGACAAAGGTCCAACTGGATTTTCTGAACAAGAAAGAGCTCTCATCACGCAACTACTTGAGATACTATCATCAAAAAATGTCATTACGACTGAACAACAAATAAAATTGATGAGCTTTCTATACTAGAAAGTATTCAAATAATGCTTTATGATTTTTCACTAACATGAGTGCATCTAAAAATAAAATAGAATTCAAAATGTTGGACCATCAGCGTGTTGGAGGAGAACATGTTATTTTCAAACTCGAAGATGGTACTATGGTGAAAGTCAAAGTTGATCTAGACAGAGTTGGAATTGCTACCAATTACAAAAATCCAGATGGAACGCCACATTATGCAGTAAATGCGTCACTAAAATTGTCTATAATTCCTAATGAAAGAAAATTTTTCGTAGAGCCTGACTCTGTAAAAGGAAAATCATCATCTCCTCCTGGACAGATGTTCAGCTAAAATATTACAAATTATCGCTTACCGTGAAGCGATAATCTGTTTAAAATTTTATCTTCGTCTTTTTGAAGCTGTTCTCTTAGCTTTTCTTGCGGATGGTCTTCTTTTTGGAGCAGACCTTCTCTTTGGAGCTGATCGCTTTGCAGCTGATCTTCTCTTTGGAGCACTACGCTTTGGAGCAGACCTTCTCTTTGGAGCTGATCGCTTTGCAGCTGATCTTCTCTTTGAAGATGATCTCTTTTTAACAGCTCGTGTTGATCGTTTTGCCATTATTGAATTGATGAATTTACTTGTTTTTCTATCGTGACGCTTAAGAAATTTACACTAAATGATGAGTAATATACACACAATTTTTTTCATAAAAACTAAATTTTGATCAAAAATTTAGTATACTGATTCTGCTGAAGGTCTTCTTCCTTGAAGCCATGATGTTAATCCGCATTCTGTACATTTGTACTGTCTTCTTCTTTTGTATGTGGGAATCTCTGGCATGAAAATTATTTCTTGTCTTGTTTTTTTAAAACACTTCTTACACCATCTTTGTTCTAATTCTTCAGTCATGATAATCTCGACAAAAATTCTATCTTGCTTTTACTATTGTTAAAACATCTTCATCTTGTAATGTGTGGTTTATGCCTACACGCTGTCCGCCAAATTTTACACTCTTGCCCCATACTAGCGCATATCGGAAATCTTTTTTGAGGTCTCGATGCAGCTTGTTGCAAATGTCTAATACTGTAGATTTGTTTCTTATGATCAAAGGTTCCTTGTAATCTGTTTCTCCTCCTTTGGGTCTCATGTATATCCTGATGAAATCAAGTCTGTCAAATATTGCATCTTTTAGTGCGTTTATGTTAATGTCAGAATCTGCTGATATTGGAATAAATTTGGATTTTGATTTTTGTTGTAATTCATTTACAAAGCCTTGGTTGACAAGGTCTATTTTGTTCATTATGGTAAGAGATTGAACATAAAATTTGTTGCCCGATATGAAATCTATAAGTTGCTCTGAATCAACATCTTCTCTTACTAGTACTCTGCCATTGTTTATTCCGTATACTCGCAATATGTCCTTCATTAGATTGATTGACATTTTTGTAAGTGGTACTTGCTGACTAACTGCAATTCCTCCATCCCCTGTTTTTTCTATTACAATGTCTGGAGGTTTTTGATCTAAACGAATACCGATGTTTCCTAATTCTGTTCTAATTACATCTTCATGATATGGCTGAAACACATCAAGTACTATCAACACCAAATCTGCACTTTTTGCTACTGCTAAAACTCTTTTTCCAAGACCTTTTCCAGTAGATGCTCCTTTGATGATTCCTGGTAAATCTAATACCTGTATCTTGGCCCCTCTATGTTCCATCATGCCTGGTACTACTGTGGTAGTGGTGAATTGAAATGCCCCTACTGCTGATTTTGCGCCTGTCAATCTGTTAAGTAATGTAGATTTACCTACACTTGGAAGGCCTATAAATACAACTGTAGCATCTCCAGTTCTTTTTACATCAAAACCTACAGAGCTTCCACCTGATCTTGATTTTACCTCTTCTTGTTCTCTACGAAGTTTGGCAAGTTTTGCTTTGAGCAGACCTACATGATGTTCAGTAGCCTTGTTGATCTGGGTCTTTGACATCTCGTCTTTGATAGCTTGAATCTTCTCTGGAATTCCCATCTTGAATTTTTATGGTTCACTGTGGAATAAAATCTTATTACTTGAATTCATGTATGTTTTGTAATCTTCTGCAATTTGGCAAGTCACTACGTCTAGCTCTTTGTATTGTCAGTTTTGAGATATAGCGTCATATTTTCTTTTTTAATATATGCAATTCTAGTGGCAGGGATTATCTCAAAATTTTCAGATAATTTACAAAATTCTGCAAGTGTCACCTCTTTGATATTGCCTAGATCAACATATCCAACTTGATATAATTCCGGATTGTCATCGTATAGAGCTTTACTAAAAATTTCAGCAATCTTTCCCTTTCGTACCATGATTATTTCTGCACCTTGAAACTATTTTAGATAGCAGTTATTATGCCCGGCTTTATTACGTGATTTTGATGAAACCAAAGATCTTTGCAATAGATATTGATGGTACTATCACTGATAACAAAGGAGGACGAGTTGATCTTGATGCACTTGCAGCCTTGAGATATCTGGTAAAAATGGGACACAAAGTAATCTATGTTACAGGAAGATCTTCTGTTGAGGCATATGTTCTGTCTGTCTTTGGAGGCACAACTAGAATTGCAGTGGGAGAAAATGGTGGAATTATCACTTCTGGACCAAATGAGCATAAACTAATTGGCAACAAACAAGAATGCATCAAGGCGTTTGAGTTTTTGAAAACAAAAATTCCAGAAGCAATAGAAAAGCCGGTATTTCCTAGGATTACAGAAGTAGTACTTGAGAGAAATTTTGATGTAATCTTGGGCAAGAAGCTTTTTGCCGAACATAATCTTGATGTACAAATAACTGATAGTCAATATGCATATCATATCAATTCAAAAGGTGTAAACAAAGCAAATGGATTTCTTGAGGTAATGAACATGTTTTCTGCGAAAAAAGAAGATGTTATTGCAATTGGAGATAGTGAAACAGATGTACCATTGTTCAAATTAGCAGGAACAAGTGTGGCGCTTGGAAATGCTCCTGTCGATGTACAATCTCAAGCAACCATGTCAGTGCCAGGACATGCTGGTGATGGAATGATTGAAGCCCTTGAAGCAATACAGTTGAAACTATTGGTAGAATGATGGTATGATGACTCTTCGACTACTATTTGATCAAATCCGGCTTGATGTCAAACAAGCTTGTGATACTCTTGGATATACACAAGTTGATTTTGATATATCTGAAGCATCAAGACCGGAGTTTGGTGATGTGAGTTGCAATATTGGATTTTTGCTTGCAAAAATACTAAAGAAAAAACCATTTGATATTGCACAAACACTTGCACAAGAGTGCAAAAAAACTCTTGGCATCTATGTATCTGATGTGTCTGCACACAATTCGGGCTATCTCAATTTTACTGCAAATTATCAATTATTGATTCCACAAGTGATCAAATCTTCTCTTGATACAAATTATGGACAGATAGATCTTGGAAAAAACTCTAAGATGGTAATAGAACACACAAGTGTAAATCCAAACAAAGCACTACATGTAGGACATGTACGAAATATCATAATAGGAGATACTATTGCAAGAATTCTTGACAAGGCATCATATGATGTAAGTGTGCTCAACTATGTGGATGATTCCGGTCTACAGGTAGCAGATATCATAGTGGGTTTCAAGTATGGGGGATATTCTGACAAGCCTCCTGAGGGACAAAAATTTGATCATTATTGTGGGGATGTAGTATATGTCAAAATAACTGAGAGATATGAGATTGACAAACATCTCGCAGAGATGCGTTCTCACGTGTTGAAAGAACTTGAAGAAGGCACATCTGAGATTGCCAAGTTTGGAGATGATATAACTCGTAGAGTACTTGAAGAGCAACTAAAAACATGCTGGAGGCTTGGAGTTACTTATGACTGTCTTAATTTCGAGTCTCAGATAATTCGCTCCCAGTTATGGTCGATGGTGTTTGAAAAAATGAAATCGATGGGAATTGCAGATCTAGAACAAGAAGGAAAAAACGCTGGTTGCTGGGTAATAAAGGCAGATGATGAGGAGGATAAAGTGCTGGTTCGAAGCAATGGGACTGCCACTTATGTTGCAAAAGATATTCCGTATGCTGCTTGGAAGCTTGGAATTTTAGAAGATCCATTTTACTATAAACACTATGCAATTCAAAAGACAGGAAAAGTATTGTGGCAGACCACCCTTGATAACAAGGATGCAAAGATGCATTTTACCGGAGATAGAGTAATAACAGTTATTGATTCTCGCCAATCACGATTACAAAAAATCATTACTAGAATAATGTCTGATTTTAAATCAAAACCTGACTCCTATGTTCATCTTGGTTATGAATCAGTTACATTGAGCCCTGCAACTGCCAAGACCCTTGACCTTGATACTGGCGGAAAATCTATTCAAATGTCAGGAAGAAAAGGAATCTATGTTAGTGCAGATTACGTTCTTGATATCTTGAGCTCTAGAACGTTTTCAGAGACAAAGAAAAGAAATCCTGAACTTGATGAGATGAATCTTGTGAAAATATCTGAACAGGTAGCAATTGGTGCACTACGATATTCGATGATAAAGCAAGATCTCGACAAAATAATTACATTTGATCTTACTGAATCGCTCAGCCTTGAGGGTGATACAGGACCATACATACAATATGCACATGCACGTGCATTGCGAATTCTTGAAAAATCCGGTAAAACTCTTAATTTTGACGCAAATCTTGCTCTGCTTGATACCATATATGAAAAAGATCTGACAAAAATTATTGGTAAATTCGATTTACAAGTAGAAGATGCTGCAAAGAACTTGTCTCCGAAAATAATTTCTAAATATTGCTATCATCTGGCAGTATCTTTTAATGCATTTTATGAACATGTCAAAGTTCTTACTGCCGACTCTGAAGATATCATAAATGCAAGATTATGTCTTGTCTATTCCTTTAAGGAAACGCTTGCAAAAGCATTACGTCTTTTGGGAATAGATGCGCCTGAAAGGATGTGAGATGAGTTGCCATCAAAAAAAGCTACAATTCCTGTGATATTTGCAGCAATTGGACTAGTCTTTACAGTAACTGGTATGTTTACAGTTCATAAAGAAATGGTTTGGACTGGAGTAGGGTTCTGGGTTGCATCGGTAGTATCTGGAAGGATATTAAAAAAGAAAACAAAAACTGATGGACGTTAGTAATCTCTTTAATGAATTAATTCCCAGAGTCAAGATATTTATCCACACCCAGTCCAAGTTGGGTTGTGCGAAAAATAAAAAAAAATGATAATGTGCTGTTTTTCTATAATGACAGCAAAAAATGGCTGATGAAGGTTACACCAAAACAAAAATTTCATACTCATGTTGGAATAATTGATCATAAAAAAGTAATAGGAAAACCATTTGGCAGTGCAATCAAGACAAACAAAGGAAAGATAATTTTTGCATTAGAGCCTACCATTTATGACTATGTAATGAAAAGCCAACGCGGCACTCAGATAGTTTATCCAAAAGACCTCGGATACATTGCAGCAAGAATTGGACTGCAAAGTGGGCAAAAAATAGTTGAGATTGGTACTGGAAGCGGTTCCTTTACAACCTTTCTTGCAAGTATTGTAAAACCAAAAGGTCATGTATACACTTTTGATGTTGATGAAAACTTTATGGCAATTGCGAGAAAAAATATCGAAAAAGCTGGAATGTCAAAATATGTAACCATGACAAAGCTTGATCTCAAGGTTGCCAAGAAAATGCCACAAAAAGATGTAGATGCAATAATTGTTGACTTGGGAGATCCCTGGGTTGTAGTACCTCAAGCAAGAAAAATGCTCAAAGGCAGCGGTGCATTTGTTGCAATATGCCCCACGATGAACCAGCTAGAGAATCTTGCCTCTGCTCTTAGGAAAAATGACTTTTTTGATATTGAATGTACAGAGCAAATAGTCAGAACCATAGAAGCACGAGAAGGAAAAACAAGGCACTCGTTTAGAGCCATAGGTCATACAACATATGTCGCATTTGCACGCAAAGTTACCACTCCTGCAAGCATGCGCAAAATTTTCGCGCCTGTTGAACCGCAAGAGATTGAATCAGAAGATCTAGATTCTACAGAAGACGAAAGTTTATCATCTCTTAAAAAATAAAATCAACATTGAGAAAAATTCTGCAACCTACTATTGTAAAAAATTTCATACCTTCCCGTAATGTGTATTCTAGAAAAGGAGATAACGGCAAAGTTCTGGTTCTTGGGGGAAACTATCTGTATCATGGAGCTCCTATCTTGTCTTCTATTGCTGCATTGCGTTCGGGAACTGATCTAGTATATACATGTGTTCCAAAGATGAATGTCGAACCTACTCGTGCATATTCTCCAAATCTGATTGTCATTCCTATAGTTGATGCTAAACTAACAAGAGGTGCAGTGCAGAAACTACTTGGAATAATTCCTACTGGTATTGATTCTGCAACAATTGGTATGGGTCTTGGAATCCAAGATAAAGAGGCACTTAAAATTCTCGTATCGTCTCTTTTGGATAGGGCCGTTATGGTTTCACTTGACGCCAGCGCGTTAATACCTGAAATTCTTGATTCGATACGTGGTAAGAAAGTCATAGTCACTCCACATGCTGGTGAATTCAAGCGATTGTTTGGAGAGATGCCTTTTGATGATGTAAAACAGAGATCTTTGATGGTGGAAAAATATGCAAAAGAGTATGATGTTACAATATTGCTAAAGGGCCCGATAGATATTGTATCTGATGGTAAAATCACATACTTGAATCCGAAAAATATTGCAGCCATGACTGTGGGTGGTACCGGTGATGTACTATCGGGTGTTGTAGCAGCAATGCTTTCAAAAAACAAAAACCCTGTACAGGCAGCAGCAGCAGCAGCATATGTTAATGGGAAGGCTGGACTTTTTGCACAGAAAAAATATGGTTTACACATTGTGGCAACTGATCTGTTGGATTTTATACCATCTGCAATCAAACCATTTGATAAAGTGAGAAAATAATGCAAGAAAAATACATTGATAAAAATTTCTCAAGCCTAATTTCTGATTTACAAAAACTGATACGACAACCCAGTGTCTCTGCAAAAAATCTTGGGCTGGAGGAATGCTCGAGATTGATTGTAAATATGATGAAAAATTCAGGAATACACGCAGAGTTACTTTATGTAAAAAAAGGAATTCCTCCAGCAATATATGGTGGAATCAAATCAAAACAAAACCCAAACAAAACCTTGTTATTTTACAATCATTATGATGTTCAACCTGAAGAGCCACTTGAACTGTGGGATGACAAACCATTTAGCGGAAAAATAAAAGGTAACAAGATTTTTGGTAGAGGTTCTGCTGACGACAAGGGTGAATTGATAACTCGAATAAAAGCAGTTGAAGCATTCTTGAAAACCACTGGGGATGTACCATGCAATATCAAATTTTTCATAGAAGGTGAAGAAGAAATTGGAAGTGTCCATATTGAAGATTATTTAAAAAAATACCAAAAAAAATTGTCGTGTGATGCAGTAATCTGGGAATTTGGATATGTTGATGAAAAAGACAGACCTATAATCAGTCTCGGAATGAAGGGCTTGTTGTATGTGGAACTCTCAAAAATGGAATCTATTCGTGACGCTCATTCTAGTCTTGCAGTGCTGATAGAAAATCCTGCCTGGAGGCTTGTTGAAGCACTAAAAACACTTCGTGATGAGGATGGAACTATACTGATAAAAGATTGGTACAAAGATGTAGTCAAATTCACAAAACAAGATATTCAAACAATCTCAAAAGAACCATTTGATAGTGTATCTTTCAAGAAAGAATATAGGATTAGAAAGTTTGTAGGAAATAAAACTGGTCTGCAAATTAAAAAAGCGCTTGTAGGTGATCCCACGTGCAACATAGCTGGATTTACATCAGGTTATGAAGGACCGGGTGCAAAAACTGTCTTGCCATCAAAAGCACTTGTAAAGATTGATTTTCGTCTTGTGCCAAATATGGATCCACATAAACAACTAGCTAGACTGAAAAAACACCTCAAAGAAAATGGATTTGATGACATCAAAGTAATCATGATCCATGGCGAGGCTGCCGCTAGGACTAGTATGTCAGATCCTTTTGTACGGACTGTAAAAAATGCTGCTGATGAGTCATTTGGAAAATCGATTCTAAGCGTTTCTTCTGCAGGAACAGGTCCGATGTTTTCATTTGTCAAATTCTTGCATTCTCCGTGCATTGCAGTGGGAAGTACCTACGTATTTGCAAGAATTCATTCTCCAAACGAATTTGCACGAATCGATCTGTTGAAAAAAACAACCAAGTGTATGTGTAAAATAATTAGAAATTTTGCTCTAGTCTAGGTCTTCTAGTGGGCAAATAATGATTAATTTCTTATCTTGATCCGTGACTAGTAATACAGAAAGGCCTTTATTGTGCTCATTTTGCAATTCAAACATGGCTTATATGTACATGCCAGGAGCCACTGCAGTCGGGATTACATACGACGGTGGCGTAGTTATGGCCAGTGAAAGAAGAATATCATATGGAAATTTTGTAGTAAGCAAGACTACTAAAAAAACATTCAAGATTACTGACTTTGTTGGTGCATGCTGTGCAGGAATGGTTGCAGATATGCAAGTTCTGGCAATGCAGATGAGGGCCATGACAAAGATAAGAAAAATGGAACTCAAACGTGAAATTCCTCCAAACTCTGTGGCAAAAATGATGTCTAGTTTAATGTATGAAAGAAGATACTATCCTTTGCTGACTCAGGTCATAGTTGGCGGGGTAGATGGAGAGCCTGTAATCTATACTCTAGATCCACTAGGCTCTGTTTTACCTGATGATTATGCTTCTGTGGGAACAGGTGCTGAGATGGCACTTGGAGTACTAGATCAAGAATTCAAACCAAAAATGAATGAAAAAGATGCAGTAAAACTTGCAATCAAATCAATAAAATCTGCTATCATGAGAGACAATGCCAGCGGTGATGGGATTGATGTGTTGGTTGTAGACAAGAACGGAACAAGAGAATTTACTGAAAGCTAACTATTTCTTTATCAGCTTGGCAGCTTCCCAGTATTTGTCTGATATGTAATGAAGATTTTTTACAACCTCGCCTTTTGTCATTTCTTGCATCTCGTTGCTTGACACTAGTGCTTTTCCAACTGCAAGGAATTTGTTGTGTGTTTCTTCTATGACGCATATGATGTCGTCTTTCTGAAATTCTGTAAATTTTTTAATTCCTGGTCGCATAACGTTGGCTCCATTGCATACGAACTTTATGGCACCAGTATCAACAGTTGCTTTGGGAAATTTTTCTAATAATTCGGTCTCTGAAAGAAATGGTATGTAAGAATCTCCAATTTGTATTGCAGTTATGTTGTCCCCTTTTATCAGATTCGAATTATCATCCATCTCGTGCATTACCAATGTCTTTGTCTTTGGAATCTCAATATGCCATTGTTCAGTCATCTTGTCTATGATTAGCGATATGTCGCTTTTGGATATATTATGCGATTTCAATTCTTGACATTTCCTGTTTTATGTCTAACAAATCACGTAAAATAGAACTTGCTGTCTCTATTCCTCCAGCTCCTCGGCCTGTTATTGTCTGCTGACCTGAATGCTCTGAATTGAATGTTATTGCATTCAAAGTACCGTTGACACACATTGGATCATCAATTGGTATTTCTCTGGGAGATACTATGAGATCTCTATCACAAGACGCAACTAGCTTCACAGCACAATTGTGAGATGCAGCTTTTTTGATGTCTGATGTGGTAACATCTCGAATTCCAGTTCTGTTAATGTCTTTCATGGTAACTTTCATGTCCATTATCCAGTTGGCAAGTATGACAAGCTTGGCAGCTGCATCAAATCCATCAATATCTAGAGATTCATCTGCTTCGACATATCCTTTTTTCTTGGCATCTGTAAGGGCTTCTTTGAAAGTAAGTCCAGTAGCCATGTTTGTTAGTATGTAATTGGTTGTACCGTTTAGTATCCCTTGAAAAGAAACTATTCTTTCACCTCTTAGACTGTTTTTTGCATAATCTAGGATGGGGGTTCCTCCACCAACTGTTCCACTGAATTTCAACTGGACTTGATTGTATGCCGCAAGTTCTATTAGTGATGGAAAAGCAAGTGCCAGCGGTCCTTTGTTTACTGTAATTACATGTAATCCTTTTTTCATGGCCGCTACAATATGTGACATACCTGGTTCTGCATCCTTGTAATTACTCGGAGTAGTCTCAATCAATACTTCTGCATCCATACCATTAATCATGTCTAATCCGTTGGCATCTTTTTCCTTGTTGTGATATTTTCGTATGTTTCCATATTTTTTCTTGACTTCTAACAATCTATTTAGATCAAGACCTGCAGAAGACGCAGCAGATCCTTTTGAATCAAATACTCCAACAATTCTTGGTTTTAATCCGTGCTTTGCATAAAGATCTTCTGATCTAGAAAGTAAAAGTTTTGCAAAACTTTGTCCAACAACTCCAAAGCCTGATAGTATTATTCGCAACATTCACAGAACATATTTTGGTATTAATTAAGATTGACCAATCCTGAGATTACTTTATTAAAGCACTAAAGAAAACCATCACGTGAAATCAAAGTATCTGTATGCAGGACTAGCTGGTTTGGCTATAGTTACAGCTGTAATTATTACTGTTCAATTTATACTTCCAATGACTGGACAGAACAATCCTCAAAAAAATCAAGTGGCTTTTCTTGATTTCTCGTATGATGAAGAAAACTCTGATCTGCGTACTACCCTTGCTTTACATCATATCAACATGACAAAACCAATACGCCTAAGTAGCAAGTCTGACGTTTCACAATATTGTAACTTTCTTACTGATCCTGCAAAACAAGCGCTTGTGACTTATTGTACCTCTACTGTACTTACAGGTAAACAAGGAAATTTGGGTGATATCACTATGGTTGGCTCTCCTGAAGTGCCTGGACTTGTAGTAGTGGCATTAGAATCAAATCCTGTAATGTCAAACTATGACGATGTGAAAACTGTATTTAGTGTAGTCCTAAACAGCACTATATGTCAATGCTGGGATAAAGAACGTCCAGGTGGATATCCTACCTTATCGGCAATGGTTGATGCATTAAGAGATTTCCATCTAAATGGCAAACAGCCAGATAGCACAACCCATGCTGTAGCACTTGGAGGAAAACACTTTGAAATAGAACTTAGCACAAATACGAGTGGATATCTGTGGAAACTTCTTGTTTCCAAGTAATTAACTCAATATCTTGGTTTACGAAGGTTGACGTGACTCTTTAATCTGTGGTGTATTCTTTTGGTGGTGTAATTGCTAGAGTATTGGTGGTTATTACCGCTTGGTTTTGTAGCTGGTGTAATTGGTTCCATGATTGGACTTGGAGGAGGTTTTGTAGTTGTACCAGTACTTACATTTTTTGGATTCTCTCCCACTCTTGCTGCAAGTAATAGTTTGTTTGCAGCTTTTAGTAATTCCATTGCCTCATCTGTCTCCTATGCAAAACAAAAAAGAATTGTGTATTCGCTTGGAATAAAACTTGCACTGTTGTCAATACCTGGAACTATTGTTGGAGCATATGCCTCTGACATAGTTTCGCCACCTGTGTTCAAATTGTTGTTTGGAGCTGTCCTGATTGCATCGGGAGTGTACATCTACATGAGAAGAAAAATGGAATCACGGGAGTATAATTTATCAAAACAGGTAATGTTGCTTTCTGCTGGTGCGAGCTTTTTTGGAGGTATAGTATCAAGCCTGTTTGGAATTGGAGGGGGAACTGTGTTTGTACCTTTGATGGTGATTGCAATTGGGTTGTCCATGAAACTTGCCGCACCCACATCTCAATTCATTTTGATGTTTACTGCAGCATCTGGAATGATAGTGCATTCTCTTATGGGACATCCTAACTATTTTGAGGCCGGGATGCTTTCAATAGGATCATTTCTTGGTGGTTTGGTGGGAAGTAAGTTGTCTACGCGTGTTAATGAGAGAAGACTACGATTGTTTGTGACTGTTATACTTGGTGTATCTGCACTCAAGTTGGTTCTTGATGCATTGGCGGGTCCTTTTTAATTCTATACAGGTTTCTGTTTGAAATTACTACTGCTTTGTTATCTTGATTGACAGCTTCAAAATCTACTCCCAGCAGTCCAAACTGATCATCAAGTTCTCGTTTCTCTGAAATCTTATATTTCACTTTTAATATGTCTCCAGTATAAACTGGCTTTAGAAATCTTGTCTGCCTGTTGTTCCAATTTGGGTCTCCGTCTATTCCATAGAAAATCAAAAGATTACCGTACATCTCCTCTAATCTTGTAAATTCTCCTTCTATTCTTGACAGTATTGCTCTTCCTGATACCATCTTTTTTTCTTGTTCTGATGGTTTTGCATTTTCATATACTATATTTTTAATTCTTGAAAATGTCAAATATGCATCAAGATCTGATGCACTTATGACAACTTCTGCGTAAAATTCTGCACCTATGTCTATCTGAGAAAATTTCTTCATCAAGTTCTTGCTTCATCTGGATAGTAGATTATCTCTGCATTGTTTACTGCTTTTCCAGATGTAAGATAGTTGATTGCCCTCATGACATTTTCATTATTTGGTTCTGTACCGTCTACGCTACCAGGCAAAATCAAATATGCTCTGAGTTTTGATTTTAGCACATCGCTCAACTCTTGATTTACAGTGGTGGCAAATGGTCTTAATGCTCCTCTAAATACTTCGACTCTTGCTCTATCTGCACCTGAAACCTTTCCTCCTGACGGCATATCTGGTCCTATTATTATCATGGTGCCCTCTTTGTTTTTGAATAATGGTGGATTCTTGGCTCCTCCTGGGACAAACATGCCTAAGGATTCCTGTAAAAATATGGCAGGTGTGTTGATGAATTTATCTACTAGGTTGTCCCACTGACTTCTTGTCAGGTCTACCAATTTGCTTGTCTGTGGAACTTTTCCTGTTATGTAAATTATATTTCCTATTGGGCCTACCTTTTGAGTAGCTGTATTTAGCATTCTTTTCACATTTTCTTGATTTGTCAAATCCATTACATGTGAATGAAATTTCGATAATTTCTCTTCTGCAATCTTGGGGCTTGTCTTTGAAATGAGTATGACTGTTTTCCCTCCGGCACTTTCAATTTTCTGTGCGAGAAACTCAGTTCTTGCAACATCTGCTTCATCGGTTGCATCTAATGCAAATACTGTTATCTTTGAACTAAAGTTTGTTTGAGTGTCTGGTATTGAACACGAAATATGTGGTTTAACTGGGTAAAACACTCTGTCACCTGGTATGACTTTTCCGTTTAGAATCTTTGATATGTTATCATCACTTAACATCAAAACAGTTTCTGCAACTTGTTGTTGTGTGAGAAATTGTTCATCTGCAATCATTTTACTTGTGTTATTTTGAACCTTTTCTGCAATGCTTTGTATCTTTGCAAGCAGTGCTGAGATTGTTACATTTAGTTTCTGTATGTCTGCTTCTGCTGTGATTGATTTTGACTGTGAAAGTTTTGATGCTGCTTTTGCAATTCCCTCTTTAACTATAGTGTCGTTTTCACCCAACAAGGGAAGGATGTCTGCATTTACTGATTCTACTTCTTCTGGAGTAAGACTTTCAAAACCGCTGACTCTCATAAATTCTGCAGCAGCTTTTGGATATACTGTCTTGTAAATCCTGTCAGAATGAACTGGTCCCGGATTTGTGGCTATTGATATTATTCCTTTATCTGTGATTTCCCATGACATTGCTTCTGCAAGTCGATTCTTTGCGCCTTGGGATGCAGTATATGGACTGCGGAATCTATATGGTCTTTGTTCGTATGGTCTTTCTTCAGTAAAGAATGTTGATATTGTTACGATCTTTGAACCTGGTTTCATGGTCTTGATTGCTTGCGATGAGGTCCAAAATGTACCTGTGAGATGAATTCCTACGGTGCTTCTAAATTCTGACATGGGGGCATTTGCAAAGCATGTAACTGGACCTGATACTCCTGCATTGTTTACTACTACATCTACTGCACCATGGGTTTTTTTGAGGTCCTCAAACATCTTTGAAACTCCTTCCTCATCACTTACATCTACACCTGGGAAAATTTTTACAAATGCATTACTCTTAACTCTGGAAATTACTTGTTCCAGTTCTTTTGCAGCTTCTTCAAGTGGTTCTTTTCTTCTGCCTAGTATGACTATGTTTGCGCCATTTTCTGCAAACTTTATGGCAATTGCTTTTCCTATCCCTGTTCCACTTCCTGTTATTACAACTATTTTATTCTGGAACTTTAACATGGACAGTGTCTGAGATTATTGTGGATTATTTAATCGATTACGCTGGTTTGATAATTCTTGATATTTGCGCTTACAAATTTGGTCAGTGATATCACAGACATATTTATTTGTGGGCTTGGTAAAGTCAGACCATGCACGATTCAGAATCTGATACTTTTAATCCAATAAATAAGAATGATGAATTCTGCAAATCATTGAAAAAGATCGGCATTGATGCACAAACCAAGCAAATTGACACTGATGATGTGGAAAAAGGAAATTACTACTCTAGACATTATACTCATACTCCTGCTATGGTGACAAATCATGGTACCATACAACTAAAGAGTTCTAATATCGACGTTGTACAGATAATACAAAAGGGCTAAAGATATGACACAAGATCTAAATCCGATGCCATGGGGCGCACAAGATAGATTCCAGGCTCACTTTATAGTCAAAACAGAACATGATCTTCCCGATGAAAGTTTCCTTGCTAAATCTAATCCTCAAACAAAAGGTCATTTTGCAACAAAAAAAGTGACTGGAGTAAAATGGTCAGGCGGAGAACTTGCAGATACTCTGAGTTCTGATAATGAACTTAGTACTTTGATGACAAGGCTTTCGTATAAAGACGCAGAGATATTTGTAGAACCGACTAATGGGGGTGTACGTATTCATGGAGGATGGAAAGATAGATATGAATTTTCTATTACAAAAGAATTGTTTGCAGTATATGATAGGATAGCATATCACATTAAAAGTAAATTACGCTCTCCACCAGTCCAAAGCTAAACAATCAACTTTGTTGCCCTTTGGTATTGCTAAAATGAATTGTTTTCTTACTGTTGTAGCAAGTCTTCCTGCTAATACTATGCTTGTTGCTGATATTGTGTCTGTTGAATTGTACACTTGCAACAAATATGGTGCATGATCAATTCCTGGACCTTTTTGATATACTGCAAAATCACATCCAAACTTGATTCCTGGATTTACAATGTATCCTTTATCTCTAAAGTCTTTGTACACTGTATATTTTTTATCAAAGTTGTGATATTCTCTTCTGCATATTTCGAGAAGCTCTTTTGACATTATTTGTCTCTTAGATTGAAAAATTCTCAATCTTGATTTTTCTTGTAGATAATATCCTTCAATCAGATCCAAAATTAATGGAACGTTTATCTCTTCAGGTTTTGGTTTTGTTATTCCTATTGGTTTTCCGTAATATCCTGAAACAAAAAGCTGACGTGAATCATCTATGTTTTTTACAATTATTCTGTTCTCAAGTAATTCTCCTTTCAAGTTGTGTTTGTGTTTAACGGTAAATGATTTTAGTGTTTACAATTGTATGTTGAAAAAATAAGAATATGTCTTAAATCTTAAAGGCTGAGTGCTAGTAAGATAAACGAGTCTGATACTTGTAATACTTTGTCAGACATCTCCTCTATCCCTTCTACTGCATCTTTGAGAAGAAGCAATTCTTTGGTTGCTGTTGTCTCATCAAGTACTCTTATGCTCAATGCTCTGTATTTGTCATCCACTTGTCTCTCGATTTTCTGTGCCTCGTGGGCAAGATCTATTGCTACTGTACTATTGTTGCTTGCAAGGGCTCTGATTATCTCATTGATTTTATGAATTTGGTCTACTGCTAATTCGATAAGCTCTGTTAGATCTTTGTCAAGTTTTTCTTTTTTGAGTGTGGCCGATTTGATGTTTGAGAGTTTGAATGCAATTCCTGTGATGTATCCTGCAATCTCATCCATGGTGTATGCTGAATTCAATAGATTCTCTCTGTTCATCATGAGGCCGCCTACATCGGAAATCTCTCTTGTTATCTTTCTTCGTAGGGCCTCTACTTCATCCTCCGTGTTCTTTATTCTCTCTAGGAGCTGTTTTATCTCAGACTTGTCTGCTTTGATTATCAAACTTGGCAGCACTGATAGATCTCTTACTGCATTGAGAATTCGGTTTATCTCGTCTTGTAAAACGGCAAGGGCCTTTCTCTTTGCCTGAACTTCAAGTTCTCCGCTATACATCTAGAAATTTTAGACTATGCCTGTGGCTAATAATCCTTGCGTAAATCTTCAAATCAATTTTTTACCTACTATTTTTCTTCCTGTACTACTCGTTTCTGACTGCTGTACAAGGTAGTCACTTCGTCAATGGTGGTTGCATTCTCTGATGTCTTCTCAAATCTTATTCTTCCTGTAAATTTTGGGAATCTAAGAGCAAGTCCGCTACCTTTTCTAATTTTATCCATCGCAACTTTGTGGATTGGACTGAGTGTTATCTCGGATGCCACTATTTCTATTACTACCTCCGGTTCAAACCAAACATCTGCCTCAAGACCGCTTTCAATTCTCCGGTCTTTTTTTATGGTTATTTTATCTGAAAGAATTTGATAAATTTGATCCAATCCTTCATCTGTAAACCCTGTGCCAACCTTGCATATGCTTGGAAACGTATCTGTCTGTTCATCATATGCAGAAAGCAATAATGCTCCATATCTTCCAGTTCTTCTACCTCTGCCATAAAATGCTCCTACGATTACAAGATCTAGGCTGTCTCCAAGCTCGTTTCTGTATTCACGTTTTAGTTTTAACCAGTTGCTTGCTCTAGCACCTGCCCTGTATGGAGAATCTAATTGTTTGAGCATTATTCCCTCACATCCTGAATTTATTGCATTTTCTAAACTGTCCTCCACCTCGCTATCTGTTCTTACTAGTGTCATTGGCATAATTTTTGCAAATGAGTCTTCAACAATGTTTGTTTCAAGCAATTTTCTTCTCTTGCTGTATGGCAAATCAAGACAACTCTTTCCATCTGATGATAAAACATCAAAGAAATTTACAGTGATGGGGTATTCTTGAACTGCTTTTGCTATCTTGTATTTTCTTCTTCTGTGCATAAGTTCTTGAAATGGCAAAAATTCTCCAGTATCATCATTTATTGCAACAATTTCTGCTTCTAATATCATTTCATTTGATTTGAGAGACTTTCCAATATTTTCAACAATGTCTGGATAATAACTTGTAATGTTCTCAAGGCTACGTGAATACAGAATTATTTTGTCATTTTGTCTGTGGATCTGTACTCTTTCTCCATCAAGTTTGTATTCTGATGCAAACTCTGGACCCATTTTTTCATGTGCCTCTTGTGGGCTCTTTACGCGTTCTGCAAGCATTGGACGAATTGGACTGAACGTTGTAACTTGAAAATCCTTCAATGATGAAATTCCATTTTCTGCAACAGACTGTGCAACTTTTCCCAAATCACTACATACATTGTATGCGTTCTCGAGCAGTGGTCTGTTGTCTTTAGTTCCTGTATATGATATTGATAATGCGTCAAGTATGGTGTAATCTGCTATGCCGAGCCTAAGATTTGATGTTATTATTTTTGCGATAAGGCCTCCTTCTATTGGAGTTGCATCATTTAGAAGACTTGAGATATATTTCATCTTCATATCTTGAGACCTGGCGCCTTTGAGTTCTGCTATTTTGTATAGTGTGTCATAAACTCTCTCCACTGTTATGTTCTGACTCAAGAAAGTGGTTTGGGTTTTTTGTTTTAATATCTTTGAAGCAACCTGCCCAAAATCGCCTGCTTCTTTGTACTCTGAGTCTATTTTTTTGATTGGTATGCCAGATGATTTTGCTAGTGCTTTTATTGCAATTTTCTCTGCAATGCCTATCTCAACACCCTCATGATCAGGCCTTAGTTTTCCTTGCAGTAGATAGATAACTTTGGGTATGACATTTGGAGGGGTTATTTTGAAAAGATCAACTAGATGTTGAGTCAGTTCTAGTCTCTTTGTTGTATTTTCCATATAACTTAGCGTATCTGCAACAAGTGAGAACTTCATCTAGGAATTCTAATTATATCAAGAATAAAAGCATGAGTTATTTTCTATGTATGTGTGACTGTATTTTTAATTTGATCTCGGCAGTTCTTTTAGATATGGCCGCATGAAAATCTACATGTTCTTCAGAATCTAAGAACCGCTTGTTTCTTCTTAGAAAACCATCAAAGAATACTCCACACACATATCCTATGTATAGGCCAACTGCAAAGTCTTCCATGTTTGTTGTAGGCCATGATTTTGTTTCAGATAAAACCATGGTAGGATAATCAAGCGCGTATGTTATCACATCATTTAGATTTTTTTCCTCTATGACATCAAGACCCATGCCCAAAAACATCATTTGCTAGTATTTAGAATTTCTCAAATTTTGTTCGTTTATAAATAGGAGTAGAAGAGACTCTGATATGGGTGGAGGAAAGAAACAATCTCCGGCACAGGCAGAAAAGTCTCAAGCAGCAGAAACTGCAAAGAAGGAAGGACAAAAGAAGGGTGACAGAAAAGATCAAAAACCCAAGGCAAACACAATATCTGTTATTATAGATGAAGGACAAGCAATGAATTTCATAAAGGGTGCAAAGGTTTTCACGGCACAAGAATTATCCAGACAGACTAATGTAAAAATTTCAGCAGCTAATGCATTACTGCAAAATCTGCTAAAGAAAGGCACTGTTAAAAGAGTCGGTGGATATAGCGGACACCATATTTACGTTCCAGCTTGAGTTATTGTAAAAATATCTCCAGGTTTTACTTTTAGATTTTCAAGATTTGCTGTTACTTTTCCAATCAATGTCATTGGTTTGGTTGATGATACGTCCTCGATGAAAAAACAGATTGAACCATTTGCAGCCAAAAAAGCAATATCTCCTTTCTTGAACTGGGTTTTTAGCTTCTCCCCTCCTGTTTTGATGGCAGTGTCTACATATGCAATACTTGAGCCCATCATGTGAGCATTACCCTCAAGTGGAATGGATCTAGATATCGTTCCAACTGTTTTTGGGGCAAGATGTCTCTTCAATTCTAGGGTAAAAGTAGATTTATTCTTCAGTGATAAGGTCAGATCAATCTTAGAAACAGATCCTGCGCTCATTTTTGTGGAGAAGGATTATGAATATATAACGTTTCTTTATCCAAGTCTTCAATGTCGGATGAACCTGAGGAAGTAAGTGTAGATACCGAAGAGGTTCAGCCAATAGAAGATGAAGAACCAGTTTTAGGTCCGGTAGTTGAGGCAACTGAAACACCAGTTGAGGAAGAAGAAGAGGTCAAGCCTGGAAAGAAAGGAAAGAAAGAGCTAAGTGCAGAAGAGATAGCTGAACAAGAAAGATTACAAAAGATAATTGACGCACGTGAGATTATTGATATTGATCCAGTTCATGAACCTGTGGAATATGAGACCACTGGTAAAGGCAAAATAATGATTGGTCCTCCTACTTTGACTAGATTTGAAAAAGCAAGAATACTAGGTGCTAGAGCATTACAGCTGTCATTGGGAGCACCACCTTTCATCTCTGTCCCAAAAGATGTGGCTACATCTCTTGATCTTGCATATGCCGAACTTGAAAAACGAGTGATCCCAATCACAATTAGACGTGTATTACCAAATGGCGATTTTCAGAATATTCCTATCGATCTTTTTGACTAATGGATGAATGGTCGATAAAACTTTAATAGAATGCAGAAATGGTGGTGGTAGTGTTTTGATGAGTGGCGTAGAAAAAATCCAGTTGAACAATTCTCCATATGCCGAAGGCCATGTTGTAACAATTTATCAACAAGATATAGTTCCATGCGCCCTTGACATATTGACCGATCTTGTAAAATACAAAACTGTCACACTTGTAGCCAAAGGTCACTCTATTCCTACTGCTGTAGCAGTTGCTAATGTAATCACAGAAAATATGATGAAGGGAAATTCAAAAATTCTTGATATTGTTGTAGATAGTGAAGAAACAGATGACAAACCACTACTTTCAATTATAAAAATTGTAATAATGAAGACTAACTAGAAAGAAGAATTTCCTGGACCTTTCAACAACATATTTTCACATTCCTTACATACTGCTTCATCTATGTTTGATTCAAGTTTGTGGTGTATGTCGCAAATTAGCAAACTTGATTTGATGTAATTGCATAGCCCTATGAATTTAGAAAGACTAGCAGGCGTGTATGCCATCTTTGATGCAAGATTGTTTGCTATGTCGTTTAACATGTCTGCAACCTCTTTTACTGATAATAGTTTGTTAATCAAAACGGGATCTCCTCGCGTGCCTCTGACATAATTGCTGATTGCTGCCTGTGTCACGCCCAATAATTTCGACACCTCTTCTTCTCTTATCTTGTGTTCTTCTATGAGTTTCTTTGCCAATATTGCCCTTAATGCCGGTATGAGTGTTTTGGTCTCTATTTCTGATGGGAGAAGCACATGAAAAAATGTTGTTATAAAATATTTAAACCTAGTCATATTTTTCGTGATAATTTAATTTAGAGACAAAATCACAGTTGTCGATTGCAAGAGATCCTTTCTAAAATAAGAATACTAGTGAATAAATCTGTACAACGTCATAGTTCTGATTCTATTGCGCTATCTGGGGGATTGGACAGCTCTATTCTTGCCTCCTGTACTGAAAATAAGACAATGAATGCATTTACTATGATTGCAAAAGATTTCGTCTCTACCGATCTTGTCAACGCGCAACTTGTTGCAAAAATAAAAGATCTACAACTTGATATAATATCTGCTAATGTAGACGATCTACTTTCTGCAGCAGAAGAGACGATCAAAATCCTCAAAGTCTTCAATCCAATTGAGATTCGTAATAACATTGTAGTATACCTTACAATGAACTCTGCCAAGAGATCTGGGTGTGATTCCATAATGACTGGTGATGGGGCAGACGAGCTATTTGCAGGGTATAATTTTTTCAAAAAAATGTCACAAACTGAATTAGAAAAAGATCTGGAAAGAATCTGGCGTGTAATGCACTTTCCATCTAAATCCATTGCTGATGCAATTGGCATATCTCTTCATGCTCCATTTTTAGATCCTATTGTTTCAGAGTATGCAAAGAATATGCCGTCTGGCCTAAAAGTTAGAGATGAAAAAGGGAAAAGATATGGTAAATGGATACTCCGTAAGGCATTTGAAAATGATTTGCCAGAATCAATAATCTGGAGAGATAAATTTGCAATGCAGGATGGTTCTGGCACTAGTGGACTTACATCTTTTATTGACAATTTGATACCTGATATTTTGTTTCTACAAAAATCACAATATTACGCAGAAAACGAAAATGTCCGACTAGCATCAAAAGAATCATTGTATTATTATGAACTATATCGCAAGTATTTTTCCATTCCATCCACTTTGTATGATTCTGATACGAAGTGTCCTAATTGTAATTATGCACTAAGTGCAGGTTCTCATTTCTGTCGTATGTGTGGAAGCTATCCTATTTAGATTTCTTCCACTTGTTAGGTTTCTTTGTAAAAATCCTCTTACAGCCGTGACAGCAGAAATAGTATTTCTTACCTTCATGTTCATAAACTAATGCAAGACTTTCATCCAACTCAATTCCACATACTGGGTCAACTGGCATATTGAGATTCGTCTTGTGTTTGTATTTAAAACTTACAATTACGATGATAATTTCTTTATCAGATCTGAAAATTCTCCCTCATTTAAAACTGGAGTATTCACGATGCTCAAATTCTCTTGTACATGTTCTTGAGATTTTTGTCCCACTAAAGGAGCAATGATTCCTGGAGTGGATCTAACAAACTGTATTGCTCTATGTGACGGTCTTGACATTCCTCCAAATTCTGGTATTATGTTTGGTCCAAGCAATTTTGATTGCATAAGCGGTACACTTGCAAACACTCCGATGCCAAGTTTGATTGCAGCTTCCAATATGCTACATTGTTCTTCTCCAACTTTTTGATTTTTCATAGTAAGTGCTTGGTCAAGATACATGTTGTATGGAAGCTGAATGAATCTAAACCCGTTATCTTTGCCTCCTACTTTTTTTGCCAGTTCCACAATTTCTGTAATTGGGAGATACTGTGGATTGTCTTGAGCCACTCTGAAACAATCCCATGTTGCCATGCCGTAATGCTTGATGAATCCGCTTCGTCTTTGTTCTTCGTAAAACTCAAAGACACTCTCTAATTTTTTGATAAATTCTTCTTTTGAAATGTCTTGCAGCTGACCTTCAGCAGCATTGTGTATGTATATCAAATCTATACAATCTAAATCCATGTTTTTTAGACTGCGCTTGAGCTGATCTTGTAAATATGGTATTGTCATACAATGATATCCTGATGATATGTCTCCTGGTTGTATCACTCCTGGCTTTACCAGTGTGTTTTGTATGTTTATCCAAAAATCCTCTTTAACATCTCCATCATTTGTAACATATCCATTCTTTGTGCTGATGAAGATTTCTTCTCTCTTTAATTCTCCTGACTGGATAATCTCTGAAATAGCACGTCCTACTACTCTTTCTGCTTTTTGAGATCTGTAATTGATGGCAGTATCAATCACGTTTATTCCTGATTTTATTGATGCCTTGATTGCTTCATTAACTAGTTTGTCTGTCATATCGTCTGGGTTTCCAAGGTATGTTCCTATTCCAACAGATGAGAGGGTCAATCCTGCAAATTTCTTGAAATGATTTTTTGCTACATTTACCTGTTTTTTTGCAAAATTGGCAGTACCGTCTGGTGTTGCAAACCCTGGTGTCATAAACTAAATGAAGACAAAGATGATTTAATTCTACTGAAAGTTTTTCAATATTATTTCTATCACAAAAGAGATTGCAAATAAGATTCCAGTTATCCTGCTGTATGTAACAAATTTTTCCATTATGTCTACAATTTTTTCACTGTTGTCATAATGTCTTTTAAGCAAAATTCCTGATTTTATTGCAATAGGAATTGTAGCAAACGTAACAAGTGTAATTGTGGGGAATATTCCGGTAATTGTAGTTCCTAGTATGATTCCATATATGGCAATTGGGAAAATCCAAACTATGGACGAAGCTCTATTTTTACCCAGTATTATGACTAGTGTCTTTCTTCCATGCTTTTTATCAGCATCGTGATCTGGAAAAGAATTCACAAACAACACCGTTGATGAAAGAATTCCTGAAACAATTCCTGCAATTATGGGATCTGTTGCTATGTGTCCACTCTGAACAAAGTATGTTCCAAGTACTATCATGGAACCTTTTATTGCAACAAATATCTCTCCCAAGCCAGAATCTACTATTCTTGTAGAATAGAAATAGATGGAAACAATTGCAAATCCCAAAATTATTGCAATGGTTATTCCTTTCTCAATTACGAAAAATACTCCTATGATAGAACCTATTATGAGCATGATCACTCCTGCATGATACACTTGTTTTGGTTTTAGCAGTCCTTCTGGCAAGACTCCTGTTCCGCCACTAAATTTAGTTCTCTGAGTGTCTGTGTCTATCTGTCTTTTAAAATCCCAGTAATCATTGAGAAGATCTACGCTTGCATGAAGTGCTGCTACCCCAATAAAGGTCAGTACTGCAAATCCTATGTCTATTGTATTGTTTTGCCAGCTATCTATTGCCAGACCAAGGCAAACTGAAATGATTGATGCAAGAAGAAAGCGTATTCTTACTGCTCTTAGCCATACTCTTAACATTATGTCTTTACTATGTTCTGGGATATTTTGATATTTGTTTGAATTATCGTAGCTTTTCTAGATCTATACTTTCAATTGGTTTTCTGCCGTTAAATCCCTCATCTTTTCCATGCCAGAATTTTATCTCAGTTTCTCCTTGTTTCCAACATAGCCAGATTTCTTCATTGAACATCAATGATGGGAAATCTAACAATCCTTGATCAATGCTCTTTATTGAAACTCCTGTTGATTCTAATTCTTCAATTGATTTGTAGAAATTGGTTATGGCTGAATTCAATTCTTGTTTCTTGATGCTGTAATCCTTGAAACTTGCAGTATATTTTGGGTTTGTTCCAAAGTCTGATTGGATTTTATTTATTTCATTTTTCATCTTGACAACATGGTCAAATTTCTGTATTATTGTGGGCAGCATGTCGTTTGCTTGTTTTAAGGTGAAATGTGAAAACATTATTTTCTAAACGACTGATGGCCAGTTAAAAGTATTGGCTATGTTTTATCTTGCAGATGATATGACTTCACCAATTATTCTTGATACCAGGTGTGACGTTCTGTCTTTAATGTCATAATTTGGACATGTTTCCATTATGTCCAAACCTGACATGCCTTTTGCTGCAAGAGCCTTTAGAAGATATGTTACCTCTATGTTTCCCAAGCCTAGTGGTACAGGTACTGATACACCTGGAGCAAACGCTGGATCTATCACATCCATATCAAGTGAAATGTATACATTTTTGCCAAGCTTATTCATTATTCTCTGTTCTGTTTTATGTATGCCGTCTCTTGATATGTCAAATGGAGTGACCACTTCAATGTTGTATTTTTTAATATTATCAATCTCCTCTTTTTCTGGAGTTCTAATTCCTATCTGTATGCTAGATTCAATGTCTATGCTGTCTAAAACATCATAGAACACAGATCCATAATATCCGCGAACTGAACTTATAAAATCTGGATGAGCGTCAAAATATACCAAAGAAAGTGGACCGTATTTTCTTGATATTGCTTTTATTATCTCTGTAGATATTGAATGATCCCCGCCGATTGCTATTGGGATCTTTTTCTCTGCAACTATCTTGGTTATAGTCTCGCTTACTTGGTTTCGTTCTATGTTCCCATGATCATAAATTTTTTTAGTAATGCCATCAAGCGGTAAACCTATTGAAATGTCATTACCTCTTCTGTAAGTGTCTCTTATTGTTGAAATTTCTCTTATCTTATGTGGTGCTTCTGATGTGCCTTTTCTTAGTGCGTGTGATTTGGACTCGTCAGGAATTCCAACTACCACTATATCTGCTTCATTAAAACTATCTGTGTTTGCCCAGCAAATATTCATTACATAGTGGGAATCTAATATTTAATAAAATTCACTATTTTTCAGATTATGTTCATAATCATTTGTCAAGTAAGAAAACTAGCTGAGTTTTAATGACTAGAGCTGATAAAACACTATTATGATGAATTATGGATGACTCACATGAACCAGTCAGCTGAAATATTCTTGCGAAGGCTACTCTTTCCGCATTGGATGGAGATAATGGCAGGAATTCTAATAGGAACTAGTCTTATACTGATTTCTCACAAATAATCTACGTTTTGTATGATATGTCTGCTGCCAGTAATTTTTGAATTTTACCGTCTTTTGATAAAAGTAAAGCACCTGTCTTGTCAATTCCAATGGCTTTTCCTCTGAGAACTTCAGTAGTCGTTGTGGCTGTAATGTTTTTTCCGATTGTAGACGATCGTTTGATCCATTTTTGCTGAATATTGCTAACATGACCTGACATTATCTGATTGTACACATGCTCCAATTCTAGTAGGAATTGTTGTACAAGTTTTACTTGGCTGTTGTTTTCTTTTTCCACTAGTGTTGCTACACCATAATTTTGATTTTTAATTTGTCTTGTTATTGCGGATGGTTTTACTTGGAAGTTAATTCCAACTCCAATTATCAAATATTCGATTTTATTTGATTCAATTGATGCGTCAATTAGTATGCCTGCTACTTTTTTATCATTTATAGTCAAGTCATTTGGCCATTTGAGTTGCGTATCTATTTTCAGTATTTTTTTAATTGCGATGGAAAGAGCAAGAGATGTGGCCATGGGAAACAATGATGTATGTGATGAATCAAAATTTGGTTTTAACAATACTGATAGCCATATCCCTCCACTTGGTGAAACCCATTTCCGATTTAATCTGCCTCTTCCCCTTGTTTGCTTTTTTGCTATTATGACAGAACCGTTTTCATGAGGCCATTCCGATAATCTCAGAGCAAAATTCTGTGTAGAGTCAATTGTATTGAAATAGTAGATCTTTCTTCCTATGATGTCGGTCTGCAAACCGTCTGAAATTTCCCATGGTAGCAAAAGGTTAGATCTTGAATGTAATTTGTATCCTGTCTTTGGCTTGGATTCTATCTTGTATCCTAATGATTGTAATATCTTGATATTCTTCCAGACTGCAGCTCTGCTGAGTTGCAGTATCTGACTTATCTTTTCTCCCGATAAGAATTTGGATTGATGAGATTTTAATAAAGTTACTATCTTGTCAAGATTAGTCTCGTCAAATGTGGTATACATGACTAATTGGTACTAAATTGTCACTCAAAAACATTATTCGTTTAATAGTTTCTTTATGTTTTCTTCAAGAAAATCGTTTGTACCAAATGATACATCTCTGAGAATCCCTTTTTTGTCTATGAGTATGGATGATGGTGTTCCTCTTAATGCAAATTCTTCAAATGTCTGAGCAGAATATTCTTTGTTTTTTAGATATTGTTTTACTCTTTCAATAATTTCCAACTTTTGATTCTGACTGTATGATTCGTAACTTGGTACGTTTGCATTAATTATTTCGTCAATCTTACTTTGACTTGTGGGTTCGTCTTCCTTTTTGAGCATGTCCATTGCAACCGGGAATGGAATTTTGTATGGAATCTTATTCTTGTCTATGAGTTGACCGTATTGACCCAATGCCTTCAATGTCTCGCCGATTACTTCTCCTGTGGTGAGCAACAATCGCAAATTCTCTAATGTGTTTTTGTCAAAATCCTCAAATGCTGTCGCAACCCCAAGTACAGTTACTCCTTCCTTTCTATATTTTTGATAAATGTCAATTGCTTGGGGAATACCATAAAGGAAGCAACCAGGACAGTTTACCTGAAAGACTTCCACCAAAACAACATTGTCTTTTTCTTTGTCTATGTTTGTAGGTAATCCTTGTACCCATTCTGAGACCTTGAGATTGGGCGATTTTGCACCTATCTGTACTGTCATGTCAGCATGACCTGTTGAATTATTGATATCTGTTTCCATGTGGTCAACATACGATCATTTGATTAACCTTGATTCATAAATCTTTTATATGCCGTTAGTGGAACCAAACCGATGTCTAGTAAAACAGCATTACTATTACTTACCATCTCAGTTCTAATGACATCCTTGTTGGCAGTTAACCTTCAACAAGCAAATGCTTTGATTCAAAGAGACTTTTCCGTGTATGATGATAGTCATACCACAGCAAGCTATGGAATTAGCAAAGTATGTGGCAATCACATCTGTGCACCTGGAGAACATGCTCAATGGGTGAAAGCTTTGTGGGATTCACAGAGAACAGGCTATGGTAACTCTGCAAATGCTCAGCATGGAGAAGATATCATGCATTCAATGGCAACATCCTCTACAACCTCAAGTGGAAACATGAAGATGTCTGGCAGCATGAGTAACATGACTGGCAATATGCCAAATACCAAGTAATACTTAGGTATTGTTCACAATTATTTTTATCATGAATAATTTCATCATAATTCTTTTATATGCCACATCGCGAACAAAAACTAATGTCCAATAAAATAGCAGTACTACTGTTAACAGCATCTGTACTTTTAGTATCATTTGCTGCAACATCTGTTCCACATGCTAGTGCTTTGACTCCAAGCACTTGGAATGATAACATATCCACTGCAAGCTATGGTAATAGTGTAATTTGTGGTGATCACATCTGTGCACCAGGAGAGCACACCAAGTGGGTAAATGCAATATGGCAATCACAAAAAGTCAGCTATGGCAAAGTAGGATCTCTTCCACACGGTGAAGATGTCATGCATGACTTGGCAGGCTCTGTTGCACCGGGAACAACTTCTCATGGAAATGAGAAGACAAGTAGTGGTAACATGACAACCACTGGTAGTATGCCAAATAAATAAAAATAGATGAAATTATTTCCGTCAAATCGGAAATTAACCGTTTTTTAATTCTGTTATTTGTATTGCTTTTTTAGAAATTAATGTCAAAACCGCCCATGTCTCCTGGGCCGCCGTCTCCATGAAAATCTCCGCCACTGAAATCCTGTCCTGAGTCGTGACCTGAATCATGCCCAGTGGTATCATGTCCCATGTCTTGATTGTCCATGTATTGGTCTGGTATGAAACTTGTCATGGCAAGGCCCATGAAACTCATCATTGTTGAAAACATCATCATATCCATTATGCCCATGAACATCATTGAAGGAATTAGTGACTTGTTGTCTTCCATATGTTGCTGCAATTTTTGCTTGTCTCCTGATTTCCATATCTCAACCATCTGATTCCAGTTCTGTTGTAATTCGAATCTTCTTTCTTCCAATTCTTTATTGCCTTTGTCTGTCAGGATGATTTCTTTTTTGGGTCCAAAGAAACCCTTTTTCTCAACTACTGTGATTAATCCTTTATCTTCAAGTTGTTGAAGTAATGATTCTAATTCTTGATGACTTATTTTTGTCTTTTTTGAAATTTTATCAAATTTCTTTGCACCTTGACTTATCGCACTTAGTACAATTACGTCACTTGGTTCTTCTTCCACATCAAAATAACTTTGTTTGCCATATAAATCGGTTATTCCATAAGATATTAAACAGATGATGCTCTCAACAACACATGGAGAGAGATTCTCACACTGATGATGAAATTCGCACAATCTATTCTATGAAAAATATTGCAGTGGTTGGCATGTCTAAGAATCCTGACAAAGCTGCACATTATGTACCAAAATATCTGCTTGAGCACGGTTTTAACATAATTCCAGTAAATCCGACTAGTGTAGAAATTTTGGGCAGAACATGTTATTCTAATTTACTTGATATTTCTCAAGAAATTGATATTGTGGATGTTTTTCGACCTTCTGATCAGGTTATGCCTGTTATTGAAGAAGCTATCAGAATAAAACCTAAAGTTATCTGGCTTCAAGAAGGAATTCATAATCCTGAGGCAGAAAAGATTGCTCTTAAAGCAGGAATTGATGTAGTGTATAATCGCTGTATGCTTGCAGAACATCAGAGATTGTTTTAGACCATGTCTGACGACTTCACCAATTTTTGTAAATCTGTTTCAGATCTTGCTAAATCATTTGAAAAGAAAAATGTTCTGATAAAAATACATTCTGAACCTGATTCTGGAATTCTTCGAATATATGGAGAAAGATCTAACAGTGTGGCTCTTGCAAAAACTGGCCTTGAAGAAATTGAAGAGCTAGCATTTACTACTGCCGAACATCATCCATACTGGAATTTTTTGTATAATTCCTCCCAAATACTAAAAATTGTACTTGAAAAGTGGGATGGCGATATAACTGAGGATGAAATAAAGGAAATAACATGGTATGCTGATGAACTAAAAAACTCGGCAAATCATGTATCACGTAATCATTGTGAATAATATGCCGCAAAGATAAATAGCAAGCATAATCAGATAAATTTATGCCAATAAAAATTGGCCTTTTAGGAAAAACTAATACTGGAAAAACAACTTTCTTTAACGCTGCTACACTGGCAGGTGGACAAGTCTCAACTTATCCGTTTACTACAAAAAAACCTGAAAGAGCACTAGGAAATGCAATCACTCCGTGTGTTCATACTGAATTTAACATAAAAGATAATCCTCAAAATTCTAAATGCATGGATGGTTGGAGGTTTATTCCTATTGAACTAATTGATTTACCAGGATTGATAAAAGATGCCTGGGCTGGAAAAGGACTTGGAAATCAATTCCTTTCTGTTGCAACTCAGTCTGATGCAATATTGCATGTTGTAGATGTATCTGGTAGCATTGATGCTGCAGGAAGAATTGCTGAAGTGGGAAGTGGTGATCCTATTGCGGATGTTTCTGATATTGAAGAAGAATTAATCATGTGGTACTTGAAACTACTTGAAGGCAATAGAGATAAGATATCAAAACTTGTTCAATCTGAAATAGAGCCTGTCGTAGCAATAACCGATGTATTTAGGGGAATTGGTGTAAAAGAAAATCATGTTAAAGAAGCACTAAAAATAACAGGTCTTGATGATAAGCACTTTGAAAACTTTGACATGCATGATAGCAAAAAATTTGCTGCATATCTGAGAAAAATATCTAAACCTACACTAATAGTTGCCAATAAAATTGATGTCCCTGGGGCAGAGAAGAATTTTGATAGATTGCGAGAAAAGTATATCGACACTATAATAATTCCTGCAAGTACTGATAGTGAACTTTCGCTTAGAAAAGCAGAGCAAAAAGGCTTGATAAAATACGTTCCAGGATCAGAACAATTTGAAATTCTTCAAAAAGACAAGCTTAACAAAAAGCAATTAGAGGCACTTGATTTTATCACACAAGGCATATTGGGAGAATATATGAGAACTGGAGTCCAATTTGCAATAAATGTTACAGTCTTCAAATTATTGAAAATGAATTCTATTTACCCTGTGGCAAATCCTGAAACTTTATCTGATAAAAAAGGGCGAGTTCTTCCTGATTTGATTTTGCTAAAAGATGGTGCTACTGTGGAAGACCTGGCAAAAGAGATACACACTGACTTGACAAAAGGACTGCTTTACGCGAAAGATGTGAGATATGGAGTACGACTTCCAATACACTATCAATTAAGAGATAGAGACATCGTATCGTTAGTTAGTGCACAAACCAAAAAGTCTTAATTCTCAATACCTATTTTTTCTTGTTTCATCCATGTAGTTCTTGTCTTGTGATCAATCAAAATGATGTCCATGTCTGAAATTTGTCTTCGTATGACATCTGCATCTTGAAATTTCTTTTCAAGCCGTAATGTATTTCGTAATTTGATCAAATCTGATATCTTGATTTTCTCTTCTTCTGTAATTTCTACGAGTTGTAAACCCAAGATGTTAGACATTCTATAAAAAGCTGGTAATACTATATTGGAAATTTCTCTTGTTAGTGTCTCTACTGATGCCATCTGATTGACATGTTTTACAAGCTTAAAGAAAGCAGATATGGCTAGAGATGTATTAAAATCTGAATCAAGCGCGTTATCAAACTCTAGATTTACTTCATTGGTTATTTCATGAATCTGATTTAGAAGTTCTGGCCTTGTCTGAGTGTTTTCTGCTAGATTCATCTCAAAATAACAATTTTCCACTTGACGCCATTTTGTAACTGTCTCTTTTAACATGTCTTCTGAATAATCAATTGGCTTTGAATAATGACCTGATAAACAAAATAATCTAATTATATTTGGACCCCATCTCTTCAAAACAAAGTCTATTGATTTTGTGTTGCCTAGTGATTTTGACATTTTTTCACCGTTTATAGTTACCATGCCTACATGCATCCAAATTTTTGCAAAGTTGGTACCAGTAAATGATTCTGATTGTGCAATCTCATTTTCATGATGCGGAAATATCAAATCACGACCCCCTCCATGAATCTCAAAATTGCTTCCAAGATATTTCAGACTCATTGCAGAACATTCAATGTGCCAACCTGGTCTTCCTCTTCCCCAAGGACTATCCCATGTTGGTAACTCGCTGGAAAATTTCCATAATGCAAAATCTAGCGGATCTTTTTTTGTTTCATCTACTTCCACTCTGGCACCTGCTACTAATTCATCCACATGTTTTTTGGAAAGCTTTCCATATTCATTAAACCTTAATACTGAAAAATATACCCCGTTTTTTGAAACATAAGCAAATCCCTTGTCTATCAATCCTTTTATGAGATCTATCATGTCTGCAATGTGCTCTGTAGCTTTTGGGTGAAGATCTGCTCTTTTCACTTGTAATCTGTCAAAATCTTCAAAATAATTTGTAATGTATCTTGAAGTTATCTTGTCTGCAGAAGTATTCTCTTTCTTGGCACGATTGATTATCTTGTCGTCCACATCTGTAAAATTTTGTATTAGCTTGACTTTGATACCTTTTGTCTCAAGATATCTTCTAAGAGTATCAAATACAATAATGGTTCTAGCATGTCCTATGTGACTTTCATCGTATACGGTAACACCGCACAGGTAGATTCTTACAACATCTGATGTATCAAGATATTTTTCCGTTACAGATAATGTATCAAAAATTTTCATCTTGATCATATTTGTAGTACGCATGTAGTTGATGTTGTTCTTTTATGTTCGCTTTTTTTATGCATTCTATAAATTCTGTCAACATCTGAAATGGGAACTTCTGTTATTTTTGCAGTTTCGTCTATTGACATTTTTTTGTCTATGACGCAATATAGAATTGAGTCTATTTCTTCATAGTTTAATCCGATTTCTGTTTCTGCGGTGTGACCTTCCCATAAATGCGGTCCACTGGGTTTGGAAATTATGTTCTGAGGTATGTCTAAATTTTTTGCAAGCTCTCTTATCTGTGTTTTATATAATGATGATATGGGAAGCAAATCTGCCGCACCATCTCCAAATTTTGTGAAATATCCTATGAGAAATTCACTTTTGTCTGACGACCCAAGCACGAGGGAATTTCGTGCATTTGCATAATAGTATAACATATTTGCACGAATCCTTGCACCAAGATTTCCAAACGCTAATGGGTTTGGTTCTAAATATTTTGAATATTCTCTATGTATGAATCCTATGTCGATTAATTTGTATTCTAATGAATATTTGTCAACTATTTTTATCGCATCTTCTGTATCACTGTTTGGTGTGATTTTTGAATTTGGCATAATCAGCACAAGTGTTTTTTCTTTGACAAACTTGGCGCATAATCCTGCAATGACTGCAGAATCTATTCCTCCACTTAATCCAAATATTACACCGGTTGATTTCCTGTATGTAATTTCATTCTGCAAAAACTCTCCAATCTGATTTTGTATTGATTCGTAGTCTCTTCTAATGAGATTTTCTATAATTTCACGATTCAATATTTCTCAAAACTAGTCTAAAGAATTAAACTTATCAGATGTCTAGATAAATCCCATCTTTTTTAACTTCAACTTTGTATGTCTCTAACTTGACCCCTTTAATGTAGTCTAACAGCTCTCCTGTTTTGATATTATAGTGCCAAAAATGAAGTGGGCACTCTACGACATCTCCATCAAGTTTGCCAGGTGCAAGAGAACCATCTTGGTGCACGCATATTGAATCCAAGGCATGAAAACCATTCTGATTGAATATTGCTATTTTTTTCCCGTCTACTGTGAATTCTTTTCCTTTTCCTGGCGCAATTGCGTCTTTTTCAGCCACTTTTTTCCAAGTCATATTCTGTAAAACAAAATCGATCTAATATTTAGATTGTCTTTTTTGATACCGTTTTATATCCCCAAGTTCTCGGATTTTTATGAGTCAGGTAAAAGATCCCAGTCTTGCAGACAAGGGAAAAATGTCCTACGAATGGGCACGGGATCATATGCAAATACTCACTAATACCATATCAAGATTAAAAAAATCACAGCCACTAAAGGGGCTACGCATAGGCATATGCCTCCACATTACTAAAGAGACTTCTGTTCTAATCATGGGCGCAAAAGAACTAGGTGCAGATGTGAGTGCATGTGCTGCAAATCCTCTTTCAACGCAAGATGACATTGCAGCATTCTTGGCTGAAAACGGGATTCACATCTATGCTTGGACAGGACAAACTCCTGAAGAATATGATTGGTGTATTGAACAAATGCTAAGTCACAAACCCCAAATTCTTACAGATGATGGTTCTGATAGTCATAGTAAAATTCATGGAAACAAAAAATTTGCATCCCTTAAGGTTTTGGGAGGAACTGAAGAAACTACTACTGGAGTAATCAGACTAAAGGCTTTGGCAAAAGAAAAGAAATTGAAATATCCTGTTATAGCTGTAAATGATGCTTATACTAAACACATGTTTGATAACAGGTATGGTACGGGTCAAAGTACAATTGATGGTTATCTGCGTTCTATGAACTTGCTGTTTGCAGGAAAGCGCGTAGTGGTAGCTGGATATGGTTGGGTCGGAAGAGGAGTTGCATCAAGATGTCGTGGCATGGGTGCCAAAGTCTGTGTTACTGAAGTCGACCCCATTAGAGCACTAGAAGCACACATGGATGGGTTTGAGGTTGCTCCCATGTCAGAAGCTGCAAAGACTGGTGAAATCTTCATCACTGCAACAGGACAAACAGGAGTAATTAGAAAAGAACACATACTTTCTATGAAAAGTGGTGCCATCATGGGTAACGTAGGTCACTTTGATGTTGAAGTTGATGCCAAATTTTTGCTAACAGAATCAAAATCTGTTAGAGAAGTCAGGCCTAATCTGGATGAATGTGTATTAAAGAATGGTAAAAGCGTATATCTTGTAGGAAAAGGAAGAATTGCAAATCTTGTTGCAGCAGAAGGTCATCCTCCAGAGGTAATGGCACAATCCTTCTCTAATCAATTATTGTCAATGATATACATTGCCAAGAATCATAAAAAAATAGGACGAAATGTAATTACGGTTCCAGATGAAATTGATAAACAAATTGCAATAGATGCACTAAAAGCAATGAATGTCAATATGGACAAACCAACTCCAGCTCAAATAAAATACGGACAGAGCTGGGCATAGCTTAAATCATACACAAACTTTATTCAAACAATGAAAAAGGCAATCATCACAAGTGCTCTACCATATGCAAATGGGGAAATACATCTTGGTCATGTGGCATCTACATATCTTCCAGCTGATATTACTACTAGGTTTCTAAAACTAAATGGAGTTGAGGCATACTACTTTTGCGCTTCAGATGATTTTGGAACTCCAATTCTCATACAAGCTGAGAAAGAAAATAAGACACCTGAGGAATATGTAGCAGTGTGGAACAAACGAGATAATGAAGATTTTTCTGCATTTGGAATAAAATTTGATTTTTTTTACAGGACAAGCTCGCCTGAAAATATAGCATTTGTACAAGACGTCTTTAAAAAATTACAATCAAATGGTCATATCTATGAAAAGGAAATAATTCAATTCTATTGCACCACTGATAAAAAATTCCTTCCTGACAGATATGTTCTTGGAAGGTGCCCTTATTGCAAGTCTGAGGATCAATACTCTGATCTTTGTGAGAAATGTGGCAGAGTTCCAGAGGAGATTGAAGACCCGAAATGCTCAATATGCAAAAATCCTCCTACAAAAGAGAAAACAAGACACTATTTTTTCAAACTTACTAATTTTGTCAATGAGTTAAACCAATGGTTGGAATCAAATTCTAATCTTCAAAAAGACGTGAAAAAATACGTACAAAACTGGATAAAGGAAGGATTGGTTGATTGGGACATAACTCGTGACATGAGTTGGGGTGTACCAATTCCACTTGATGATGCAAAAGGACAGGTCTTTTATGGATGGTTTGACAATCACCTTGCATACATTTCTACAGCAGTAAAGTTTCTAAATGATAAAGGAATTGATGGGAAAAGTTTTTGGAATTCCGCAAATATCTATCATTTCATAGGAAAAGACATCGTATATCATCATTATCTGTTTTTACCTGCAATGCGGATTGGAATCGGAAAAGAATTCAAACTGCCAGACTATGTTCCAACACGTGGGCATTTGATGCTTCAATCAAAAAAAATCTCAAAGAGTAGAAATTGGTATATTGGCTTAAGGGATTTCCTGAAAATCTATCGTGCTGATTATCTTAGATTTTATCTTGCATTAATAACGCCCTACAGTCAAGATGATCTTAATTTTGACTGGGATGAGTTTGCATCTAGAATAAACTCTGAATTGATTGGAAATATTGGGAATTTTGTCAATAGGGCACTTGGATTTACACAAAAAAGTTTGTCGGGTATAGTGCCAAACACTAGTGAATTTGATGAAATTGATCTTGATGCAAAAAATAAAATAAGTAATTTTTCATCAGATCTGGCTTTTCTCATACAAGATAACAGTTTGGATAAAGCCTTAAAAAAAATTCTAGAATTTTCAGCCCATTTCAATCAATATTTCCAGAAAAAAGAACCGTGGAAAACTGGACCTGGATCAAATAACTGTGTTTTTATTTCAGTCAACGCAGTACGAAGTCTTGCAATATCCCTTCATCCGTTTTTGCCTGAATCCTCACAACAAATATGGGAACAACTTGGTTTGACTGGAAATGTATCTGATCAGTCTTGGTCGTCTATGTCTGAACTTGCAATAAAAGAAGGACACAAGATAGGTAGTGTTACACCACTATTTGCCAAGATTGAGGCCTCTGATATTGAAATTCACAAGGCTAAACTTGGCAAATAAATGAATCTTGAATGGATTTCTAAAGACGGCAAACTCTTGCTTGGAGCAAGAATTGTACGAACATTCTCATATGGATTTCTAAGTGTAATACTTGCGATTTATCTTAAATTAATTGGGTTCAATGATATCCTGATTGGTCTTGTTCTTACAGCCACACTTGTCAACAGTGTGTTCTTTAATCTCTTTTCAAGTGCATATGCAAACAAATTTGGGAGAAAAAAAATTCTTGCTTTGTATGCTGCTTTAATGATTGTATCTGCCATAATCTTTTTTGTCACTGATAATTATGTTGCACTGGTAATCGCTGCTCTTGTTGGAACGATAAATGTAACTGGATCTGAAGTTGGGGCATTTCTATCCTTGGAGCAGGCGTTGTTACCTCAAACTGTAAAAGATGTCAAAAAACGAAATTCTATTTTTGCAATCTATAATTCTGTTGGAACATTTGCCATGTCTGCAGGTGTAATGGTGTCTGGCTTACCATCTCTGTTACAAAAATATTATGGATTTGATGAAATTGGTGCAATTAAATTTCTATTTCTTATATATGCCACATGTGCAATAGCTACACTTGCGATATATCTAACACTTTCAAAAAATATTGAAGTACGCAGTCAAACTCCAAAATCAAATCTATCTTTAAAAAATATTTCAAGTAAATCAAAAGGAATAATCGGAAAAATGTCATTACTTTTTGCAGTAGATTCGTTTGGAGGTGGTTTTGTAATACAAAGCATAGTCTCATTTTGGTTTTATACTAGGTTTGGAGCTGACTTGTCTACTTTATCATACGTGTTTACCATTGCTGGAATATTGACTGCTGTATCATATATTGCATCAACTAGAATTGCATCAAAGATAGGGCTGGTCAATACGATGGTATTTACACACATTCCATCAAATGTCTTATTGATTCTTCTCGCATTTTCTCCTTCTTTTTCAATTGCAATGTCGTTATACTTTGCAAGAATGAGCCTATCTCAAATGGATGTACCAACAAGGCAATCATATCTGATGGGTGTAGTAAACGAAGATGAAAGAATTCCTGCAGCTGTATTTACAAACACTTCAAGAAACATTGCTCAAGCGACAAGTCCTTCACTTATTGGACTTGTGATATCGGCATTATCGCTTTCTGCTCCTTTTGTATTTGGTGGCGTGTTAAAAATTGCATATGACATTGGGATATTTTTTAGTTTTAGAAAAATAAAACCACCTGAGGAACAATAATTTTCTATTTTTCAAGATATGATAAAATTCCAGTATAATCGATATTCCCAAATCCCTTCTTGACAGCATTTTGATAGATCTTATTTGCAAGATCAGTCATTGGAAGTTTTGCACCTACCTTTTTTGCAGTTGTATTAATTTCATCAAGATCTTTTTGCATCATCTCTAGAAAGAAACTTGGCTCAAAGTTTCCTTTTGCCATCTTTGGTCCTTTTATGCTACTCATTCCAGTTTTGAAATATGTTGAATTTAACACTTCAAGAAATGTTAGTGGATCAAGACCTGATTTTCTTGCAAGTATTATCCCTTCTGATATCGAAAGAGCAAGTAATGCTATTTGAGAATTCATTGCTATTTTCATTGCATGGCCAGAACCACTGTCTCCTAAATGAAATGTTTTTTCTCCAATTAAATCCAAGACATTTTTGATTTTTTCATAGGTTTTCTTTCTACCTCCTACCATGACTATCATTTGTCCTTTTTCTGCTAAATTTGGACCGCCCATAACTGGAGCATCAACCATGGGAATTCCATTATCTGCAAATTCTTTGGCAATCTTTCTTGATGAGATGGGATTTATTGTGCTCATGTCTGCTACTATCAATTTCTTGTGTTTTCCATGTATGATGCCCTTCTTCCCAAATGCTACTTGTTTTAAGGCTGTAGCATCTTTTACTACTGTTATAATAAAATCACATTTCTCTGCTAGCGCCATTGGGGAGTCTTCTACTTGAATCCCGAACTGTTCTAGAATCTTTGCCTTTTCTTTTGTTCTGTTATACACATACACGCTATGAGTTGATACAAGCCGCTTTGCAATAGCGCTTCCAAGAAGACCAGTACCAATTATTCCGATATTCATCAAGTTCTTTTCCATCTGACAGTATTTTTTTCTATTGGATATAATTCGCAACGATCTAAATGTTGTGAATCTACTGTCATGCAAAATCCATATGGAAACTGATATCTTTATGATGCTTGATTTTATTACATGGAAAAAGTCCGAGCATGTCCAATGTGTCCTACATGTGGTTCTAAAAAATTTGACAGGATTTCCTCTGACCTGGTTATTGTAAAGTGTGTTTCATGCGGCAAAGAACTTACAATATGATGTCATGGCAATCAAAATTTTGCTTTCCAGTATAGTACGTTTTTATTTCCTTTGTTTACTGCCTATTGTATGGTAAAAACTTGGAAAGACTCTGATGTTAATTTAGATCTGATAAAAAATCAAACAATAGCAGTAATTGGCTATGGTATACAAGGAAATGCTCAGGCAAATAATCTCAAAGATTCTGGCCTTAATGTTATAGTCGGTTTACAAGAATCAGGTCCAAGCTGGAAAAAGGCCCAACAAGATGGACACAAGGTGTTGACAATTCCCCAAGCTTGTCAACAGGCAGACATTATTCACATATTAATTCCTGATATGGTGCAAGCCCAAGTGTACAAGGAACTGATAGGGCCCAATCTCAAGGCAGGAAAAGCACTTTCATTTTCACATGCTGCTGCAATTCATTGGAATTGGATACAAGCACCTAAGGATGTTGACATAATTATGGTTGCACCAAAAGGTCCTGGTTCAAAGGTCAGGGAAACTTACCAACAAGGATTTGGAACGCCTTCTATTGTTGCAGTGTATCAAGATTATACAAAAAAAGCCTGGGAAAGAACACTTGGAATTGCAAAAGGCTTGGGCAGTACACGTGCGGGAGTTATCGAAACTACATTCAAAGAAGAGGTGGAGACTGATTGGTTTGGAGAACAGGTAGACCTTTGTGGAGGATCTGCTTCTATGGTAATGAATGCTTTTGAAACACTGGTAGAAGCAGGATATCAACCAGAAATTGCATACTTTGAAGTTTTACACGAATTAAAGTTGATAGTTGATATGATTCAGAGATATGGAGTTGCTGGAATGTATAGAAGAGTAAGTGAAACTGCAAGATATGGTGGATTGACAAGAGGCCCGATGGTTATGGATGCTAGTGTAAAAGAAAAAATGAAAAAGGCATTAAAAATGATTCAGGATGGTACATTTAATCAAGAATGGATTTCCGATTATCAAAAGAATGGAAAGAATTCTTTTGACCGATTCATGAAACAGATAGAGGCACATCAAATAGAAACAGTTGGTAAAAACATGCGTAAAATGATGTGGCCTGATTCTACAGAATAGAATAAAGGCGTTATTTCTTTATTTTTGAAAGATTTGTTTGTATGAAATCAATTATTGTTGGAAGTGGGGTTCCAGGTCCAAAATTTCCTAAAACTCCGGATTTTTCAAGATTTGGTTTATCATCTTCAGGTATGACTCCTCCACCTATTACAAGAACATCGTTAATCCCTTTGTCTTTTATGGCTTTTGCAACTCTAGGAAATAGTGTCAAATGTGCACCGTTTAGTAGACTGAGTGCTACCACATCAATGTCTTCGTCTTCAACTATCTGTGCTATTCTCTCTGGAGTGGCAAACAAGCCAGAATAAATCACTTCCATTCCAGCATCTCTAAATGCTCTGCACAAAACAAGTGCCCCTCTATCATGACCGTCTAATCCTAACTTGGAAACTAGTATTCTAATCCTCTTTGTTTGAGTTTTTTGTGACATGTATTTTTTGATAAATTTTGTCTTTTAAAAGCTTTATTTGTATGGATGCCTCTTTGTCGTGACTACTGTAACAAGAAGATTTATTGTGTATCTGTTATTTGAAATTTCTATGGATATTGTGTCTGAACTTAAGAAAGGAAACAGACGAGCAATAGCACGTGCTATCTCCATGGTGGAAAATAATGAAAAAGAGGCAAAATTGATAATAAAAAAGATCTTTCGTACTTCTGGAAAATCTATGAAAATTGGTATAACAGGTCCTGCCGGGGCAGGAAAAAGTACTCTTATCAACAAGACGAGTATGGAGCTAAACAAGCTTGGATACAAGACTGCTGTCCTTGCAATAGATCCAACAAGTCACATTACGGGAGGTGCAATCTTGGGTGATCGGGTAAGGATGACTGAATCTACTGATTCTGGCACGTACATTAGAAGTATGGCTTCACGAGGTGCAACGGGGGCTGTCTCCACTTCACTTCGAAATAGTATCAGAATCTTAGAGTATGCTGGATTTGATCCTATAATAATAGAAAGTGTGGGAGCAGGACAAACAGAGGTGGATATTGAAAAAATTGCAGACATTACAGTGGTGGTTTTTAATCCTAATACTGGTGATAACATTCAAACTATAAAAGCAGGTTTGACTGAAATCGGCGATGTGTATTTGATAAATAAAAGTGATCTTCCTGGATCAAATCAACTCTTTGATTCAGTACGTGATTTTATTGGCATGTCTGAAAAAAACCCAATTGTTATGATGACCTCAACAAAATCAAATAAAGGTATTGCAGAGTTTGCAAAAAAACTAGAAGATCTGATGAAAATACGTCAAAAAACAAAGACCTCTGATGAAAAACAACAATTGGATTTAGAACTCAGAGATATTGTTTTAAATAATGTTAAAAATAAAGTTACCACAATGCTTGATTCAAACAAGTCATATGCTTCATACTTGAAAAAGCTACAATCAAAAAAAATTGATCCATTTGAGGCTGCAGATAAAATAACCAAGGGGATAATATAGAAATGAAACCCAAATCCATCAAGACTGATTCAAATATTCCTGTAAAGAGATTTTACGATTCAAAAATAAAACCAAAAAGTAAGAGTGAGGAGCCTGGGAAATATCCGTACACTAGAGGAATCCATCCTGGAATGTATAGAGACAGACTCTGGACTATGAGACAATATACTGGCTTTGGCACTGCTGAACAAACAAATCAACGATTCAAGTATCTGCTTGAAAGGGGACAGACTGGTCTTTCAATGGCATTTGACTTGCCAACACAAATTGGATATGATGCTGATGATTCACACGCAGAAGGTGAAGTTGGCAAAGTTGGAGTGTCAATAACATCACTGAAAGATATGATGAAATGCTTTAACGGCATTCCTCTTGACAAAGTTAGTACCTCTATGACAATTAATTCCACAGCTTCAACTCTTCTTTCGTTGTATATTGCAACTGGAGAAAAACAAGGAGTTGATAGCAAACAACTTAGAGGCACTACCCAAAATGACATTCTAAAAGAATACATTGCAAGAAACACCTACATCTATCCACCTCGTCCATCCATGAGACTCATTGGAGATATGATAGAATATTGTTCAAAAAAAGTTCCTCAATGGTATCCAATATCAATATCAGGATATCACATGAGAGAAGCTGGTTGTAATGCAATACAGGAAGTTGCTTTTACTCTTGCTAACGCAATAGAGTACATTGAGACTTGTGTTGACCGTGGATTAAAAATAGACGCATTTGCTCCAAGACTTTCCTTCTTTTTCTGTTGCACTAGCGAGTTTCTCGAAGAGATTGCTAAATTCCGTGCTGCTCGAAGAATCTATGCTAAAATCTTGAAAGATAGATTCCATGCAAAAGACAAACGATCAATACAGCTAAAATTCCATGTTCAAACAAGTGGAGAATCTCTTACAGCTCAGCAACCTGATAATAATATCATCCGGGTAGCAATCCAATCAATGGCTGCAGTCCTTGGAGGATGTCAGTCTCTTCATACTAACTCAAAAGATGAAGCACTTGCACTACCGACAGAAGCTGCAGTAAAAATAGCTTTGAGAACACAACAAATAGTTGGATATGAAAGTGGAATAACAAAGACAGTTGATCCTCTTGCAGGCTCTTACTATGTGGAAAACTTGACTGATGTCATAGAAGCAGAAGTCGACAAGTACCTGAAAAAAATCGATAGGATGGGAGGATCACTTGTTGGAATTGAACGAGGATTCTTCCAATCTGAAATTAGGCAAAATGCTTACAGACTAAAGAAGGAAATTGATGGAGAAGAAAGAGTCATAGTTGGTGTCAATAAATTCACAGATCCTACAAAAGAAAAACCAGAAATTATGAAAATCGATGATAGTATACAAACTCAACAAACCCAACAGCTAAAAGAACTACGAAGCACACGTGACAATGTAAAAGTTAGCCATGCTCTTGAAAAGATGAAAACTGCTGCTGACAAAGACGAAAATCTCATGCCCTATATCCTGGATGCTGTTAAAAATTACGCTACCCTGGGAGAAATAAGCAATACTTTCAGGGGAGTATTTGGAATATACCAACCAAAGGAGACCTTCTAAAATGCGACTTGATCATGTTGCTATTGCAGTAAATAATCTGGACGAATCAGTAAAACAATACAAAGAAGCATTAGCAATTCATGATGTAGAATTTGAAACTGTAGAATCAGAAGGAGTCAGAGTAGCAATATTGCATTTGAATAATTCTAGAATTGAATTAATGGAAGCAACAAAAGAATCAAGCCCCATCAAAAAATTTCTGACTACAAAAGGAGAGGGATTGCACCACATTGCACTGGAAACTGAGGGAATAGAAAAAGAAGTTGATAGAATGAAAACATGTGGAATAAGATTCCTTGGGGAAATAAGGCCTGGTTCACGGGGAACGAAAATTATATTCATGCACCCAAAATCATTGAACGGCGTGTTGGCCGAATTGTGTTCTCACCCAAAATCATAATCTGGAAACGTCCTTATTTTCTAACTTGCTAAACTGCTAGTCCACAAGCTTTAGAGTGTCTGATGCAGTAATTATTCCTACAATTTTACTTTGTCTTGATACCAATACACATTTTGAATATCGTATTAGTGATACTAGTGTCTTGACTGGAGTATTGTAATCCACTATGGGTGGTCTTGGCTCCATTATTTCAGATAGTTTGATTCTCTTTCTCTCTGTTTCATCATTATCTAGTATGTGTTTTACAATTCCATCTTCTGTTATTACACCTACTACCTCTATCCCTTCAAATATTGGTATTTGACTTATGGATAACTCTTGCATTTTTTTTATCGCATCATGCAATGAATCTGTAGATTTGAGTTTTGCAACATCTTTGCTGCATATGTCTCCTGCCTTGGTGGATGACTGACTATCTAGTGACCATAATACTTCGAATATCTTTCTAGCAGTGGAATAACTTGGCTGACACCTTCCAGACTCAATTTGGTTTATCATGGATGTGCTAACTCCAGTAAGGGATGCAAGCTTTTGCTGAGTCAATCCTATCTTGATTCTTGCTTGCTTTATTGATTCTAATCTTGGAAGCATTATGCGAGATAAAGCAACAATTCAATATTTCAGTCTTCTTTAAGGTGGTTTGATAGTATGGTTGAAAAAATAGGTGAAAGCCTATTTCAGGCCAGCCTTTCGTCCAAACTTTGCTATCATGAAGATGACAAAGGCAATTATGAGAAAATCAATTACCACCCCTATGAAATCCCCTATTCCAAAAGTCATACCATTTCCTACTGGTATGGTAACTGATGCTTTTCTCCAATCTCCTCCTTCTATGAATGCACTAGGGATTGGCATGATTAGATCCTGTACAAGAGCTGTTACGACTCTTCCAATTACAGTTCCCATTATGAAACCTATTGCTAGTCCGAGAACTCCTGCTTTTCCTATGAAGTCTTTGAACTCTGCAACGAGTCCCTTGGGTGCTGGCGGTGCAGGTGGAGCGGGTTTTGGTGTTACTGCTTCCCTGATTTTCTTTAATTCTTCTAGTATGTCACTTTCAACAGTCATGCGATGTTTTGATTTTAGGCGTATATATTATTCATGCAAAAGGTTCTATAAGTGGAATTTATTTTTTGGTAAACTCTACTGCAAACTCTTCTATGGATTTTTGCCAGTCTGTTGATTTTACAATCCCGCTTGCAACCAATATTCCTTTTGCGCCAAGCTTTAATGCTTGTGATACATCTTCGCCTGATACAATTCCAGCACCGCATAATAATTGAGTGGAATTGTTTGCTTCTTTTACTGCCTGCACTGATTCTGTAATTATTTCTGGTTTTTCTTTTGATACTGCCTTGCCACTGCCTATGAGTTCAGGAGGTTCTATGGCAATATAATTTGGATTGAGTTTGGCATACATTTGAGCCTCTTTTACATCTTGTACACAAACAATTGATATCATGCCTAAATTTCGTAGTCTGTTGACTAGATCTTCAATCTCCTTTGGTGGTATTCGGTGTTCACTGTGATTTATCAGGGAACCTTTGGCGTTGGATTTTTTTACAATTTCTGGTATTACAAAACCTGTAGTACTACCTATTTTTGAATTGTCAAGATGTTGGGCAAAAACATTAGAAGAAATTTTTGATATCTCGGAAAGCAAATGTTGCGGTGGACATACGGCAATGGTTATTTCGTATTTTTTTGCAACTTCTGTAGCAATTTTTGTTAATCTTGTTGCATTCTCGCCTGCTATTTCTTCATAATTTTTAAAGTTGATTACAAACATGTTTCACAAAATCTTGCAGTTCCATATATATCAAGAAATCCTGGAAAATTCTTATACTTAATATATATTTGTTAATTCATGCCTCTTTCAGAAAAATCACTTGTCCTGTTAAACCATTTAAAATCCATTATTCCATCTGATGATTCTCAAGATCTTTTCAAAAACACATTCAAGGAAATATTGTCAAATGGTGACGTGTATAAGATTGGTGAGATTGAAGATTGGCTTGCAGCTAATATGGGAGAAAATCCTTCCCTGTCTGAAAGAATTCTTAATGCTGCGCATTATCAAAAAGCAAAATATGACGCCAAAAACCCTCTGAAATTTGTTCAAGATAGTTGTGGCTGCGGCGGAGACTGTTAGGCTACTTTTTGATTCCTAAAGTTCGGTTCTTTAGTCTAAGGTATATGTTTCTACATTTGCGGCATCTGGATGCACTGATTGGGTTTTTTGCACCGCATGAAAAACAGACTTTGAAGTGAAGTCTTGCCTTTTGGGCTATTGATTTCTTAAGTGGATCTGTAATTGGCATTTCTTTTTTCTTTTATCTCCTGCTATTTGATTCTACCTTTTCCTATTTTTCCTGCTAGGAGCATGGATACCTCGGCTGGTCTTTTGGCTACTGGTACATTTGCTTTTGCATACATGGCAACCTTTGATTCTGCAGACCCATAGTTTCCATATACTATGGCACCTGCATGTCCCATTCTCTTTTCTTTTGGAGCTGCTCTTCCTGCAATGTATGCCACAACTGGTTTGTCAAATTTTGTATCAATTATGTGCTGAGCTAACATTTCTTCTGCGTCTCCTCCTATTTCTCCCACTACAACAATACCGTCGATATTTGCACCATTTCTTATTGTGTCAAATGCCTCAATTAGCGGTGTTCCATTAATGGGATCGCCTCCAATTCCAAGGCATATGCTCTGACCAAAATTGGCAACTGACAAATTATGTGATGCTTCATACATCAACGTACCACTTCTGGAAATTACTGCAATTCTTCCTTGCTTGAATGGGGATGCTGGCATGATTCCTATCTTCATTACTCCGGGAACTATGATTCCTGGAGTGTTTGGACCTATTACTATGGCATCTTTTTTCTTTGCAAGCTCTACTACAGTTAATGCATCTCTGATAGGTACATGTTCTGGTATTGCAATCAATAGTTTTATTCCTGATTCTAATGCGTCTACTGCAGCTGACAAGAAGAATTTGGCTGGTACAAATATTATTGAAATTTTAGCACCAGTGGCATCTACAGCTTCTTTCATTGTTTCGTATATTGGAACACCCTCTAGTTTTTGTCCGCCTTTTCCAGGTGTAACTCCTGCTACTATGTTTGTTCCATATGCCAACATTTGCTGGGTATGAAATGCTCCAAACTTACCTGTGATGCCTTGCACTATGACTGGCTTCTTTTTGAAGTCCTTGTCTCCTTCCTTTCCAATTAGTAATTCAAAAAGATCAACCATTTTTATTCATCTCAATTACTGCTGCATTTATTGCTTCTTCAATAGTGTCAAACATCTTTGTTCTTGACCCTTTTAGCATTTCTTTTGATTTGTCTGCTTCTGCACCTGACATTCTTGCAAATACTGGAAGATCAATGACCTTGTCATCATATGCTTTAATGAATGCAGTTGCAACTGTAGTAGTTTTCACAATTCCTCCGTACAGATTTACCAATATTCCCTTAACTTTTTTCATTTTACTGATTAATGTGAGTGCCTCATACACTGTTTCTGTTGTAGCTCCTCCACCTACATCTAAAAAGCAAGCTGGTTTTCCACCATTATCTGATAACATGTCTAGAGTAGACATGACTAATCCTGCGCCGTTTCCTACAACTGCTATGTTTCCATCTAATTCAACAAGTGAAAACCCACTTTTTTCTGCCCTTTCTTCAAGCTCTGAAACCTCTTGGAATTTACGTAATTCATCATGTCTGAACATTGAATTGTCATCTATGATGACCTTGCCGTCTAATGCAACAACTGATTCGTCTCCAAGAATTGCTAATGGGTTTATCTCTGCTAGTTCTGTCTCTTTTTCTACTGTGATCTTGGCTAATTTTTGTAATATATCTACAAATTGAGATAAAGGTCTGTCCTTCAATCCTATTTGTTTTCCTACTTCTTCTGCAGTTTTTGCATCCACATTACCAAGTCCAACCTCTCGAATCACTTGGTTTTTAACAGATTCTATTTCAACACCTCCTTCACCTGATGCAATTATTGTATAGCAGCGTTTGCCTCTATTCAAGAACAATGACAAATATAGCTCTTTTTTAATATCTGCCATTTTCTCAAGCAGTATTGCCCTGGTTTTTTCTCCTTTGACAACCTTCTGCATTATATCTGGATACTTTAATTCAAATTCATCTGCATTCTGGCATTTCTGAATTGCACCTGCTTTTCCTCTTCCACCTACTGCCATCTGTGCCTTTATTACAAATGGAAATCCAAGCGTAGTTGCATCTTTTCTACCTTGTTCAATATTGGTAGATGTCAATCCTTTTGGAATGGGAATGTTATACTCTGCAAACAAAGATTTTGCTTGGTATTCTAATAATCGCATTTGTGAGTTTTCATTTTTATGGTCTTTATAATCTGTTTGCTGTATTTTCTTTCTACGCGGTGATCTGATCCATGGTAATTGTATTTCAAATTCATTTGTTTTCTTTCTTAATTATGGGATACTATGCATAATGCAATTATAGTAGTATGTTGTTTGCAACTAAAGGTTCGTATGAAAATACGATGAAATGTTTTGGGGTCAGTACCGAGTGTCAAATGACACCCTCTTGCCTGGTATGGCCCCAAAACTGATTTTATCTCTAGTGTGGCTATTTTTAAGCCTCATTATCATAAAAATATAATTTTGTGATATATTGTAAATTGGAATCTAACTGAACTGTTCTTCAAGGACATCTACACATTGGAGAAACAAGTCTTTGCTCTTCTTCATAAGCCAATTTGGAAACTCTTCCAATGTGAAGACAAACTGTTGTTGGAAACTAGGCACTACTCCGCCTCCTGATGTGATTACTTGTACTATGATATATCCCTCAGTTATGGTGCACACTGTTTCTTGATATGCTTCGCCTTCCTCCTCTATTGTATTTCGGTATAACACTAGAGGAACCTTTGTCTTGGTAACATACGATGATGCTTTTTTTAATAAAACTGAAAAATGTGATATGAGCCAACCATCTAGGGTTATCTGTTTGGGCATAAGATACGATGATATTTTTTATTATTTAATACAATGGATGAATCACTACTCAACCGAGATTCGAATCTTTTGACCATCCAAGTCTTCATCTTTGTAGTTTTTAGCCTTGTCCTCAAACTCTATCCTTTTTACTCGCACCAAATATGCAAGATCTGACTGTTTCTCTTTTGTCATATCTAGTGATTCTTCATCAAGACCCAAAATGTATGCAGCTTCTAGAATATCTGTAGGTGTGTATCCTCTCTCCTTTCTTAATACTTGAAGTCTGCGTGCAATGTCTCTTATTAGACCTCTTGATAACATGTCGCGATTCCTTGTGGTGCTTATGAATACAATGAGCGAGTCTCTGTTTGATGTGGCAAATCCTTCTTTTTCTAAATAGCTTACAATGAAATCTTCTTTTAATAATTCCAATTTGTTGTCTCCGAGATCAAAAACATAGGAACCACTTTTCAAGAGGCTGTCAACTATCGTGGCAGGATCTGTATTTGAGAATTTGTCAAGTAATTTGCCCATGTCTTGTTTTGCCTTTGGGCCTATTTTCTTTCGCTCAAGTTCAACTTTGGGAGTTATTGGAAGTTGTGCACGCAATAGGTTTGATACTAATTCCAACCCGTCGGATTTTGGTATCTCTACAACATTATATTTTTCTACATTAAGTTGTGAACGCAATAACTCTGATAATGATTCTATCTTAGTTTTTTGACCTGGACTTACACAAATTATTGCTTCTTCAAGTGGCCATCTTCTCTTTAGCTTGCCTTTCATTCTAGCTGCTGCGGATATTGATACTGATTCTTTCATTAGATCAAAGGCTTCTTCAACACTGTCGTTGGTTAGGGCTGTCTGCGGAATGGGAAAATCTTCTAATAATATATTTTCCTTATCTGAAAATATTGTTCTGTAAAGATATTGGGTTGTAAAAGGACAAATTGGATGTAGTAATATGTCTAATGTCTTTAATATCTCTGCAAGTGTTGCATAAATTGCAAATCGTCTTTCTTTTTGTGATTCATCTTCTGCCCACAACTCTTCTCTTGTGATTGGAATGTAGACTTGACTTACTGAATTTATCAAATAGTCGTCTATTGCTCTTGCAGCTTCATGAAATCTACACTTGTCAAGTGACTCTGTAACTGATGTGATTAATTTTTGTAGTTTTGATAAGGCCCAAATCTCTGATTCTTTTAGAATGTTCTTATCTTTTGACCATTTAATATCGTAAATTTTGTTATCATATTTGTCGTACTCGCTATTTTGTTTAAAATAAAGATGCAAGTGATACAACGTGCTGAGTATTTGATATGGTCTTGATGTCATCTCGTCTGTGCTAAAATTAATTGGTTCTATTGGACTTGATTTCCACATAAAGTACAGCCTTATCAAATCTACAGAATACTTTCCAAGTAATTCTGATGCGTCCATTACATTTCCTTTACTCTTGCTCATTTTGTTACCATTTTTGTCAAGTACATGACCTTGAAACAAAAATGATTTGAATGGAGCAATTGGAGCATTGTTAAAGATCACATTTTCTATCAGTAATGTGTATGCCCAACCTCTTGTCTGATCTATTCCTTCTGTAAGAAACAGTGCTGGAATGTGTTCATTATAGTCCGCGTCTGACAGGGATGCAAATGGGGCAGCTCCGCTATTGTGCCATGTATCTAAAACGAATTGTTCTCTTTCCATGTTGTTTCCACATTTTTCACATTTTATGACTATGTTGTCAATCCATGGCTTGTGCAACTCAAAGTTTGGCCCATCTGGAAGTTCTGATGCGGACTTGATAATGTCATTTCTTGAGAAAAACCATTTGTTGTGATTACAGTTTTTACAATTCCATACAGGTAATGGACATCCCCAAACACGTTCACGTGATATACACCATGGATGCTTGTCTTTTATTATTTCAAGGAATCTGTTTCTAGGAGGTTCGAAAAAATACTCTACATTTTCTGCCGCTTTTACTGCTTTATCTCCCAACCTGTCAAGAAAATAAAAGAATCCTCTTCTTGCAAGCCAGAGCAATTTATGCTGTGATCTCCAGCATAATGGGTATTGATGTTTTATTTTTCCAATTTTTACAAGTGCACCTTTCTCTCTTAGTGCTTCCACTATCTTTTCATCTGCATCTCTTACAAATAATCCTGAATAGATGCCAGCTTGTTTTGTAAATTTAGCTTCATCGTCTATGGGGTTGAATATTGGTATCTTTCGCTTGCTAGCAATTTCGAAATCCTCTTCTCCATTTGCTGGAGATAAATGAACAAGGCCACTACCTGTCTGTATGTCTACAAAACTTTCTGCAACTGCAATATGGAACTTGTCCGATTTTGAAAATTCTTCAAGACCGGAAATTTGATCTAATAGTGGATGAATGTATTTTTTCTCTTCAAATGCATCTCCCCTGACTGTTTTGATTATGGTATATTCGTCAGTTTTTGTTTCTTTCATAAATTCAACTAATCTTTTTTCTGCTACAATCCAAGTTTCTGCTGCTATCTTTACATACGTATAATTTTCATCAGGATTAAGACCTACCATTGTATCTGTAACTAGTGTGAATGGCATTGTTGTCCAAACAATTAGGTATGCATCTTCATCTTTTAGCTTGACTTTGTAATATAATGATGGATCTACTACAGTGTCATATCCCTGATTTACTTCTGCGTGACTGAGTGATGTTTGGCAGCTAGGACAGTATGCTACAACCTTGTATGATTCTGATAAAATCCCTAGTTCTAATGCCTTCTTAAGATATTTCCACTCTCTTTCAATGTATTTATCTTTGTATGTCCAATATGCGTTTTTTTGATTAAATGACATGCCGAGTAGTTTGTCCATTTCAACCCATTTTTCATTAAATCTATATACGATTTTTTTACACTCGTTTACTATTTTTTCAATGCCTACTGATTCTATGACCTGTGATTTTCCGCCTGTTATTCCAAGTTCTTTTTCTGCCTGCAGTTCTACTGGAAGTCCTTGAGTATCCCATCCTGCATTAAAAATTACCTTGTATCCACGCAAAGTCATGTATCTGTACCATAAATCCTTCATTATCCTTCCACGCAAATGTCCTGCATGTGGAGTGCCATTCATAGTGGGGGGTCCTTCGATAAATGCGATTTTTTTTGTCTTGTTTTGAGACTGGAAAATTAATTTCTCTAAATCTAATTCTGATGTTTGGGTTTTTACAATATCTTCTATCTTTTTTGGATCAAAATCCGTTGATAGTTGCATTCTGTGATAAAATGACTGGTGTCATATTATAAAGGTACAAAAATGATAAAAAATGGAAAAATGAATTATTGGTGACTTAGTGACTCATGCTTGAGAATGTGGTTGGCATGTTCCCTATCATGATTGCATTCTTGACTACAACTTCACCTGTGGAGAGGTTGTTGTCCCATGCTCTAACTATGATATGACTTGTATCCATTGTCTTGCTTGGAACTAGATGGAATGTAATGTACATTAAAGTTCCATCATATTTCACTGTAGTAGTTACACTCTTGAAGATTCCATTAGGATCTTGCTTTGATACTCCACTGTTTTTGTTCCATTCAACTTCTGTATTTGCTTGATATGCCTGAGGATTGTTGCCATGCAAATTCATGAATATTCCAACATGTTGGATATTCTGTGCACTTGCGTGATGGTAGATCTTTAATGTGATATCTGATTGGTCGTTTACATACAATTTCTGTGTCTTGATTGTTGTAGTTTTGCCTTCTGAGATATCAAATGTAGCACTATTGATCTTAAGGCCATCTGTGTAAGTCAACCATGGTCCTGCACCAAATTGAGGCCCGTATGATGTTCCATGTCCATTAATTGCAAAAGCTGGAGCATTTGATGCAACAACTGCTGCTACAAGAACAGACAAGGTCAAAGCGGTTAAGCCTTTGACTGGTGTGCTTTTCATATGATTTTTAGCAAATGGAGTACATATAACTATTTATCGTATATAGTCACAATCTGACTCTTCATGCCTTATGTAGGCATACTTATTTTTGAATCTACTTTGATGTGGATTCTTTCACCTGTATGAACATGGTCATTGTAAATCATTTTAGTTTTGATTCCTTTTTTGTTTAGATATCCTTCAAGTACTAGTGCCCATGGGATGGAATGACCACTGTTGAGTTTTGATTCTATTACAAAATGATTTGCATTGGAATCATAGCGGAGATGACCTGAACATGTTATGTCTAATGTAGAATTTACAAGTGATATTATTTCATCTAATGTCTTTGATTCTACATCTATGCCGCTCTTGTTTAGGAAATTTACAATATCAACTGCTTTACTTTTTGAATTTATGATGGAATTTAACACATATCCTAATCCGTTTTGTGTTATGATTTGAACTGCCTTGAGTGTTTCTTGAGCTTCGCTCTTGGTCATGTCACTCAAATTGCTTATCTTGATACTGTTTTTCCATATTTGATCAAATGACTTGACTTGATTTGTACCAAGTACATCATTTGAATGAAATATTGCTCCTTTTCCATTGTTGCTATTTATCATCAATATTTCGGAATCGTCGAAAATGAAAATATTTTGTGCAATGTCTGATGTTTTAATTTTAATTCCTGCGGGAAGTTCACGAAATGTCTCAGATCCTACAAGATTTGGCGGAATTACCATTTTGATGTCTATGTTTTTTCGCATTGCATGTAGTAGAGCTTCCTTACACTGTGACAGTAAATTCAAACCCCATGAATCTATCACTACATGTACTGATGTTTTTGAACCTTCGACCATTGTCTGCAATTGCTTAAAGACATAATTTGCAGCAAGATGGAAATATCTCTGCTCCTCTGAACCTCTTGCTTTTTTGCTATCTTCGCTTAGCTGTTTTAATTTTGTAATTAAGCTATTCATTGCATTAACCTTATTGATCTGCTCTTCTATGATTTCATCAAACGCATCTTCAGGTGCAATCGCTGTGCACATGATAGGTTTGCTTTTTGATAACATTGCAATCTTTTTTTTCTCTAACTTGAGAAGAGTCGGGTATACCTTGGTTCTTGGCAAGTTTGAATAATAGGCAAGCTCACCTGCTGAAATGGTTCCTTTTGTTATGAGGGCCACATATGCTTGGGCCTCATACTTGCTTAATCCGAATTCTTCTAAACTTACTGCCAAGTCTTGGCCTTTGACCATGAGAAAACACCTACAAATTGGAAGGTAAACTGAATAGCTAAATTCATTGCACAAAGGTTTGAAAAAATACTAAGCTGTATCTGTCGTCTATGTTACTGCGGTTACAGTAATTGCTGTAACAAGGACCGTATAAGTACAAAATCAGGGTTTTGTATGAAATGATTAACCAGTCAAAATGGGTTCTAGAGGATCAAAGCAAAAGTCAGCTTGTTAGGGCTAGTACTATAAAACCAAGAATTGACTATGCAACAGAAATTGTAGATGGTTTACTGGATGTTCTTGTGCAGCATAAACACGACATAACGCAAAATAATCTTGAATTGTATAGGCAGCTTAAAGTCAATCCTGTGGCTAATACTACACTTGAAAAACAGGTAAAATATGAACTTGAATTATCCTATACTGTAGAATCACTAAGACAAGTAAGGAGAAGTTTGGATTGTGTTGCAGGGATGGGAAATGTATCAACTGTCTTGTCGCCTACAGTGTCTATTGTAAGGACAATACGCTCCAGGCTCTTGGCATTAATGCCTGCAATGGATTTCCAATTAGGTGAATTGTCTTTACTTTTAAGTGGAATAATAATAGATGCCGCACATCTTGCAAGTCTTATTCTTGATTTTTCAAAGGCAAATGAAGCATCAAGCCGCCTCCTAGATGAAGCTAAATTGATCGCTGACTCTAAAATATGCAAGCAGTTCCCTAATCTAGATTTACCGTGACTGTGTAAAATGCTCAATTTTACAAAAAATGATGCCCAATCTGACTTGAATGGGCATCTTGATAAAATCAGAGTCCTATCTTCAAAAATTGAACAAAAGGTCTCTCAAAAAGATATTGATGAAAATGATACTTTTGTTGAATCCTTGTCTATTGAAGAGCTAAAAGATATACGTCAAGTCATACGTGCAGCTGAATATCTTCTTACAAAATATCAGGATAAAAAAGATGTAAAATTCTTCCTACAGGAATTCGTTGGTATAATCATGCATGCCTCAAACTCTATTGATGGCTTGAAAGATGAGCTCGAAGATCTAGTAGTATCTGCAGAATTTGCTCTAAAGCAAATCCAGTCACTACATAGAGATGTTACTGAAAACCTTACCTTTGAGAAGGCAAGCCAAACAAAAATTGATGATTTTAAAATACCCTCATTACTTGATACTCTAGCACCTGCCCAGTCCAATGTTGAATCATCCAAGGCAGAAACACCTTTGCCAAAAGTTAGTTCAATTAATTTAACAAATTCTACTAGACGAATTAACACTAATGATTACCTTGAAAGAACTGCAGTCGAGATATAGTTGATGATATTATGAGTCTGGCTCCACAAGAATTAGAAAATAGTGCAAGCAAATTTGCCGCTGAAGCCATTAAACTTGATTCGCAAGGCGCTAGAGGGATGGCAATTGCAAATTATCAGAGAGCAATAGAATCCCTGGTTAAACTAATACAACTTTATCCTGAAAATAAGCTCAATAGGGTATACCAAGAGAGAACAGCTGCTTATCAAAATCGCATCAAGGCATTACAAATGAATAATGTTGAAGTAGAACCAGCTGTTGACCCCAAGGCAACTCCTGAAGAGCAAAAACAATCACTTGCAAAAAATGAACTTGATTCACTAATAATGAAGGAAAAACCCAATGTATCATGGAAAGAAGTTGTGGGTCTTGATGATGCAAAGAATGCATTAAGAGAATCAATTGTTTATCCTGCAAAAAGACCTGACCTATTTCCTTTGGGATGGCCAAGAGGAATTCTTCTTTATGGTCCTCCGGGATGTGGTAAAACAGTTCTTGCCGCAGCTACTGCAAGTGAGATTGATGGTTATTTCATAAATGTTGACGCTGCATCCATGATGAGCAAATGGCTTGGTGAAGCAGAGAAGAATGTCTCAAAATTATTCCAGATGGCGCGAGGGTTGGCAGAAAAAGAAGGTCTTCCTGTAATTCTTTTCATAGATGAAGTTGATTCATTGCTAGGAAATAGAAATAGTGAGATTGGTGGTGAAATCCGTGTCAAAAATCAATTTCTAACTGAGATGGATGGTATTAATGGTAAAGGAAAAGATCTTAAACTCTATGTGATTGGTGCAACCAACAAACCTTGGAGTCTTGACTGGCCATTCCTTAGAAGATTCACCAAGAGAGTCTATGTATCACTTCCGTCACTTGAAGCAAGAGAAAATCTCTTTGATCTTTATACCTCTCCATTGCACAAAGATGATAAAGTAAAATCAGGTGATCTTGCTAAATTGGCAGATGGATACAGTGCATCAGATATCAAAGATATCTGTCAATCTGCACAACTGATGGTAGTAAATGACTTGTTCCATTCTCCAAACTTTGGAGAGGAAGTGCTTGGTGAACCAAAGGCTCAACCACGAGTAATTACAACCTCTGATTTTAAGGAAATAATATCAAGGAGAAAACCAAGTGTGTCCATGGAAATGATTAGGGCCTACTACAAGTGGACCGAACAATTCAAAGCATTATAGATCTTTTTACTAATTCTATTTTGTAAATAAGATCGACATAAAATTTAAATTCCTATTAAAATCCACATGCAGAGGGTTTCAAGAATACCAACAAAAAAATCCAAATATGCAAACAAATTTGGTGTGCTGATTTTGGAAGATGGTACTGTTTTTGAAGGCATGGGTTTTGGTTATTCTACTAGTGTTTTTGGTGAGGCTGTCTTCAACACTGGCATGACTGGATATATTGAGGCATTAACTGATCCTTCCTATAGCGGCCAGATTCTTACCCTGACATATCCTCTTGTTGGAAATTACGGAGTTCCGGATCCTACTGCCAAAGACTCTGACGGCATACGCAAGAGCTTTGAATCTGAGAAAATACAAGCAAGGGGTCTTGTGGTTCATGAATTGTCACTTACTGCAAGTCACTGGAATCTAGCAATGACACTTGATGAATGGCTGTATAATGAAAAAATTCCTGGAATTTCTGGAATTGATACCAGGGAGTTGACAATCAAACTTAGGACAAGCGGAGTCATGATGGCAGCACTTGTAGTGTCTGACACTCAAATTGACATATCAGAGGTGAAAAAACAATTGGAATCTGCAAAAAAATACAATGATGAGGAATTCATGAATGCTGTATCTACAAAAGAGCCGCAAACATTTGGTACTGAATCAGAGTCCATAGTGGTTATTGATACTGGAGTGAAAAATGCCATACTGCGAAACATTCGAAGCCTGGGATACAAAGTAATCAAAGTTCCATGGAATTATTCTTTAGAAAAAATAATGTCTTACAATCCAAAAGGAATTGTATTCTCAAATGGGCCTGGTGACCCAATAAAATGCGTTGAAACAATGAACACTGCAAAACAGGTAATAGAAAAAAATATTCCGACATTGGGAATTTGTCTTGGAGCACAAATTTTGGGGCTGGCCGGTGGTGCAAATACGTACAAATTAAAATATGGTCATAGGGGTCAAAACAAATCCTGCATTAATCTTGACAATGATCAAGTCTATGTAACAAGTCAAAATCACGGGTATTGTATTGACCCAGAATCTCTCAAAAATACTGATTTTAAATTATGGTTTACAAATGCTGATGATAAAACAGTGGAAGGAATAAAACATAAACAAAAAAAGATAATTGCGGTACAATTTCATCCTGAAGCATCTCCGGGACCTTTTGATTGCATGTTTATTTTTGAAGAGCTCAAGAAACTCATAGGGGAGGACAATGCCAAAAGATGAGTCGTTAAAGAAGATTCTAGTTCTTGGTAGTGGGGCAATTAAAATCGGAGAAGCAGGCGAAAGTCATCAAATGACCGTCAATTCGACTACTCCGGTAGCCAATGCCTCAAAGCTATACAAGAAGAAGGAATCAAGAGTGTACTTGTAAATCCAAACATTGCAACAATACAAACTGATACCAGGTTTGCTGACAAGGTATACTCTATTCCTGTGAATCCTTCTTACGTTGAATCTATCATTGAAGCAGAACGACCAGATGGTCTAATGCTTGGCTTTGGAGGCCAGACTGCACTAAATTGTGGAGTAAAACTAGAGGAACTTGGGGTACTCAAAAAATATGGAGTCAAGGTGCTTGGAACTCAGGTAGGTGGAATCCAGGCAACAGAAGACCGACAATTATTCAAGGATTCCATGATTGCATGCGGTGTTCCTGTATTGAAAAGTAGAACAGTATACAATTTTGAGGAAGCGAAAAAAGTTGCAAATGAAATTGGATATCCTGTAATCATACGAGTTGCATACACTCTTGGAGGAAAAGGTGGTGGAGTTGCTCATAATGAAATTGAATTACATGAAATTGTGACAAGGGGTCTTAATGCAAGTCTTGTTGGTCAAGTTTTAATTGAAGAGTATATTGGACATTGGAAGCAAATAGAATATGAAGTAATGGCAGATTATACTGGAAACAATGTCATAATTTGCAATATGGAAAATGTTCTATCAATGCGAGTACATACTGGTGATAATATAGTAGTTGCACCATCTCAAACACTTGATAACTATGAATATCAATTGCTAAGATCTGCAGCACTTCGTGCTGCAAAACATGTTGGAATTGTTGGTGAATGTAATGTACAGTTTGCACTAGACCCAGACTCTGACAAATATGTTGCAATTGAAATGAATCCAAGGTTGTCGCGTTCGTCGGCGCTTGCAAGTAAAGCAACTGGATACCCAATAGCATACATGGCTGCAAAAATTGTAATGGGATACACTCTGCCAGAACTTGTTAATCGCATAACAAAAACTACTACTGCATGCTTTGAGCCATCGCTTGATTATATTGTGTGCAAGCATCCTAGATGGGATTTTAGCAAATTTGAATTGGCAAATAGAAATCTTGGTCCTACAATGAAGTCTGTAGGTGAGGTGATGGCAGTTGGAAGAAGGTTTGAAGAATCATTACAAAAGGCAATACGCATGCTTGAAATCGGAAATGATGGGCTTGTTGCAAACCGAGGTGCAGATAAAAAATATGATATCGAAGAGATTGAAAATAAACTACAAAAATCTGATGACAGGATTTTATACTATGTAGCAGAGGCACTGCGTCATGATATGCCAATTGAACGCATATACAAATTATCTGCAATAGACCCATGGTTTATAGAAAAAATTGAAAATATTGTAAAGATAGAAAAGAGGCTCAAGGAAGAAAAACTCGATAACTCGCTATTACGTGAAGCAAAACAGTTTGGATTTTCTGATAAACAAATTGGCAGATTGGTGGGAAAAGAAGATCTCGAAATTCGAAAAGTCCGCAAGGCTGCAGGAATTACACCTGTGGTAAAACGTATTGATACACTTGCAGCAGAATGGCCTGCAAAAACTAATTATCTGTATTTCACTTATGGTGGAAAAACAAATGATTTTGAAGTCAAATCTGATCAGCAAAAAATAGCAGTGCTTGGTGCAGGCCCATATAGAATCGGCAGTAGTGTAGAATTTGATTGGGGAACTGTAAACATGGTTTGGGGACTAAAAGAAAATGGGGCAAAAGAAGTGTCCGTGATTAATTGTAACCCTGAAACGGTATCTACTGATTATGATATTTGTGATAGGTTGTATTTTGAAGAATTGACACTTGAACGAGTCCTTGATGTGGCGGATTTTGAAAAACTTGATGGTATTGTAACTGCTGTAGGTGGTCAGACTGCCAACAATTTGACTCCAAAGCTTGCACAAAATGGTATAAAAATAATTGGTACCTCTTTTGAGGATATTGATAAGGCTGAAAATCGCTCTACTTTTAGTAAAATGTTGGACGATTTGAATATACGCCAACCTCCATGGCAGGCATTTTCAAGTTTGACTGATGCCAAAAAATTCGCTACAAAAGTTGGATATCCAGTGCTTGTTAGACCTTCATATGTTCTAAGTGGAGCTGCAATGAAAGTAGTCTGGTCTGAGACCCAGCTAAAAAAATACCTTGAAGAGGCAACTAATGTTTCACCTGATTATCCTGTAGTCATAACAAAATTCATGCTCAACTCACTTGAAGCAGAAGTTGATGGTGTAAGTGATGGAGAAAATGTGGTAATTGGTGCTGTAATTGAACACATTGAAGGAGCAGGTGTGCATTCTGGAGATTCTATGATGTGCATTCCTCCATGGACACTGAACAACAAAGTTGTTGACACCATACTTGATTATGCAAAAAAGATTGCCGTTGCGTTTAAAATCAAAGGACCGTTTAATTTACAATTTCTAATCAATCAAGATCAAGTCTATGTGATTGAACTTAACATAAGGGCGTCACGTTCAATGCCATTTATTTCAAAATTTGTTAAAATGAATCTGATTAACTTGGCTGCACGTGCAGTACTTGGTAAAAAACTGCCTATTGTACCTCCTGACAGATGGCGCAAGATTCATCACTATGGCATAAAAGTTCCCCAGTTTTCCTTCATGCAACTTGATGGTGCTGATATCATTCTTGGTGTGGAGATGCAATCTACTGGTGAAGCTGCTTGTTTTGGTGAAAGCTTTTATGATGCACTTGCAAAGGGACTGACCTCTGTAGGCTATTCGCTTCCAATGAAAGGCTCTGTTCTAATAAGTGTCGGGGGTTCAGAAAATAAAGAGAAATTACTACAGACTGCACTTTTACTCAAAAGCCTAGGATACAAGTTGCTTGCAACAGAACATACTGCAGAATTTCTTTCTGATAAGAGAATAGGTGATGTGGAAGTGGTATACAAAATAAGTGAACCTCAGAGAAAGCCAAACATAGCTGATTTGTTATATGAAAGGAAAATAGATTTTATCATAAATGTTCCAAGCACATCCACTCTTGAAAAATATGTTGGCATGCTTTATGACGAATACCAAATAAGAAGAAAAGCTGTAGAGCTTGGAATTCCAGTTCTTATCACAACAGAGCTTGCAGATTCTTTTGCGAAAACACTTGAATGGCTCAAACACAATGAAACTACAAAGAAACCTCTAGAACCATACGAAAAAGTAGACTAGTTATATTATTTCTCTTAAGATGGACTCGTCACCGATTATTGATCCATCTAGTGTTACAATTTTTGCAGAATGCAAATTCCTTATTCTTTGAAGTATTGGTGAAATGGATTTTTTATTGCGTTTCTTATATGTGGCATAAAAATATCTATTAAAAGATGGAACTATTATTATCTCTAAACTTCCCTTACTTGATGGAAAGATGTCTTTCTTTTCAGCAATGATTGATATCCACAATCTCTGCCCGTCAAGAACCGAGCCTTCTTGAAGGTATACTGGATGAAGATGGCCCATTACTATTCTAGTTATATCTGAAAAATTCTCTGATGGTAACACATGTCCGTGTGTTAGTAATGTGTCATCTATGATCAAACCTGAGGGACCTGTCATGGTGACATAATTTGGTATTATGGAAGCTAAGTTTCCATCATGATTGCCAGGAATCACTATTGTGTTGATTTTTTTTCCAATCTCAAAAAACAAAGGAAGAGTTTGCCATTCTATTTTTGAAATTGAGCTCACACTTGATTTTATGTCACCAAGGATTATCAGATTATCAGGTTTCTCAGACTCTATGAGTTGATGGAGGGATGAATGAATTTCTTGAATCATATCACTTGGTTGTACGTTAATATTGTTTGAAATCATGGATGCTTCAAATCCTATGTGTAGATCAGTTACAACAATGGATTTTTGCCCATTTTCTAAAACTAGTGCTGGTTGTAGTGGGATTATTCTTGTCTTTACCATCAAAGATATACACTTGTTTTTTTAATTAAATTCTTGTGAAACACGATTCTGGAAATGTGGATCTTGTTGTGTCATCAAATGGGGTCAAGTTACATCGTTTTTGTCCTAGTAATCGGGAGATATGGACAGTGGTAGGAAAAGAAAACGAACACTGGCTTGATCTAGGACTGGAATATTGTTCATGTGAGGATTATTACTATAATGCTATGGAAAAAGGAAAACAATGTTATCACATGAAGGCAGTACAGGCAGCAAAAGAACAAAACAAAGTAGAGATCGTCCAATTTGATGATTCAGAGTTTCCAAGTTTTATGTCTGCTCTAGTGCAAGATCTGGTATGATGTCTTTTCGTATTTTATAGATGGTCTTATCTTGCAGATTTATCATTAAAGCACTGTCAAATCACTTTATTTGAACAAAAATGATATTGTCTGTACTTTGAAGAGTTTGTCATATCACATTTTTCAGTTTTATTAAAAAACTACCTAACAAAGAATCAACAAATGCGTGTCATTCTCTATTATCATGAGTGATATTGTGCATTTTATTAAATACCTGTAAGTACTATTTTTCTGCTATTGGTTCTAGATCGTGGTTATATGGCACATGTTATGAATGTGGCCTTAGCATCTCTTTTTCTTCTAATTTTATCCCACCCTCAACAAGCCGGATTTGCTGATGATGAGAATTCAACCAAGTCTGTATTAAACACGGTGTTATCTTGGCATCTTTATGATTTTAGTCCTGATGATGTTATTGTCACAAAATCATTAAGTGTGGTAGATGAAAAACCAAGAACCTTATTTTTTGATGGCAATTCTAGCAGCATCGAATTTGACAGTCCACTTGTAAATACTACGCATATCATAACTGCAGCAACAATAAAACCATTGTTTGATGGAAAAGATGATGTTATTGTAAATGTCCCTGATAAATTCAATCTAGAACTAAAAAATCACACTGAAGGATATTACCTCACTATGGAAATTCGTGAAAATTCTTTATGGCATGTTTTTCAATTTCCTAATCCTATATTTGAAAACTACACACATGTTTTTGGTATGTATGATGGACAAACCGTTACACTTGGAATAAATGGTGAATACAAAACATACAGAATAAATCAAGATGAAAATAATGTATTTGATGATTCTAAATATGTAGAATTTGAAAAAATTCCTTCGGACACGATTTACTATAATGAAACTACCGTATCTCATATCCACATAGGTGAAATGCATTATCATGGAAGGCATTATAATTTCTTTTTGGGTCAAATTGGAGATGTTGTAATCTATCCTATTCAGAATTATACTTCAAGTCTGCTCTTCACACAAACTAATTCTACATTCACAAATAATGTTGGCATAATTACTACACAGACAAATGTTACTGAAATACC